>DASXMF010000051.1:0-41140 GCA_036495845.1 Rhizomicrobium sp. | reverse complement strand
CAGCTACAAGGTCGAGAACACCCGCGAGGGGCAGATTCTGGACTACGACAAGCTGACGCTCAGCGTGGAAACGAACGGCGCGGTGACGCCTGACAACGCCGTCGCCTATGCAGCGCGCATCCTCCAGGATCAGCTCCAGGTGTTCATCAATTTCGAGGAGCCTCGCGAGCGCGCCGCGGAGGAGGCCAAACCGGATCTGGCCTTCAACCCGGTGCTGCTGAAGAAAGTCGATGAGCTCGAATTGTCCGTTCGCTCGGCCAATTGCCTCAAGAACGACAACATCGTTTACATCGGCGATTTGATCCAGAAGACGGAAGCGGAGATGCTGCGCACGCCGAATTTCGGGCGCAAATCCTTGAATGAAATCAAAGCCGTGCTGGCGGAAATGGGTCTTCATCTGGGCATGGAAGTGCCCGGCTGGCCGCCTGAGAATATCGAGGATCTGGCCAAGCGTTACGAAGACCAGTATTGACGGCCGCTGAAACGGGGTTCGAGCAAGCACCATGCGTCATCGCAACCAGGGCCGAAAGCTAGGCCGCACGTCTTCGCATCGCGAGGCCATGTTCGCCAACATGACGGCGGCGCTGATCAAACACGAACAGATCAAGACGACGCTTCCCAAGGCCAAGGAATTGCGGCCGATCGTGGAAAAGCTGGTCACCCTGTCGCGTCGGGGAACGGGCAATCTGCATGCGCGACGTCAGGCCCTTGCGAAGGTCAAGGACGCGACCCAGGTCCGAAAGCTCTTCGATGTGATCGGGCCGCGCTACGCGGAGCGTCCGGGCGGATATACGCGCGTGCTCAAGGCCGGCTTCCGCTTCGGCGACAATGCGGAAATGGCGTATATCGAGTTTGTGGATCGCGACGAGAGCGCAAAAGGGCTTGATTCCGGCCAAGCGGAAGCGGATGACGTTTCGGAGAGCAAATAGCAATCCTCGCGACAGATTTGGAAAGTAGAAAAGGGGCGGTTTTCAGACCGCCTCTTTTTCATTTTGGACGACGAAGGGAGACGCTCGAATGAAACCATCCTCGTGGATCGCCGCTGCGGCGCTCGTCTCGCAAGTGTGGGTGGCACAGGCACTCGCGGCTACACCCCAGTCCATGCCACAGGTCCAACTCACCTTTGCCCCGGTGGTGAAACGTGTGGCGCCGGCGGTGGTGAACGTCTATTCGCAGGCAGTGGTCCAGGCGGCCGTAAATCCGCTCTTCTCGGATCCTTTGTTTCAACGATTCTTCGGCACGTCTCCCGAACTTCGTCAACGCGTCCAGCAATCTCTCGGCTCCGGCGTAATCGTGCGCTCCGACGGCGTAATCGTGACCAACAATCACGTTGTGCAAGGCGGTCAGAACATTGTCGTCGCTCTGTCGGATCGCCGTGAATTCAAGGCGCGAGTGCTGTTGGCGGACAGCCGTACTGATCTTGCCGTGCTCAAGATCGACGCCAAGGGCGAAAGACTTCCGGTCATTGATTTCGGCGACAGCGACAGAATTTCGGTCGGGGATATCGTTCTCGCCATCGGCGACCCGTTCGGGGTCGGGCAGACGGTCACCATGGGGATCGTTTCAGCGCTCGCGCGAACGCAGATCGGCGCCAGCGACTACCAGTTCTTCATTCAAACCGACGCCGCAATCAACCCGGGCAATTCGGGCGGCGCCCTGGTGACGGCGGACGGCCGGCTCGCCGGCATCAACACCGCGATCTTTTCGCGCACGGGAGAATATGCGGGCATTGGTTTTGCGACGCCCGCCAATCTCGTGCGCCGCGTCGTGGAAGGCGCATTGGGAGGAGGGGTGAAGTTGCCGTGGATCGGCGCAGAAGGCCAGCCCGTGACCGCGCAGATCGCGCAGGCAATGTCTTTGCCTCGTCCGGCCGGAGTCCTGCTGAAGGATGTCTACCCGGGCGGACCGGCCTCCGCGGCAGGCCTCAAAAGCGGCGACGTCGTGCTTCAGGTCGATGGGGTCGATGTGGATGACATGCAGGGTCTCAACTACCGCATCGCGACCCACCGGCCCGGCGATCGGGCCAAAGCCCTGGTCGCCAGCGGCCGGGGGACACACGAGGTTTCGATCGCGCTCGCCCTGCCCCCCGAAACCCCGCCGCGCCAGCTGACGACCATCGGCGGCCGGAACCCCTTGACGGGGGCGCGGATCGAGAATCTCTCGCCGGCCGCAGCCGGTGACCTGCAACTTGGCTTGCAGGCGAAGGGCGTGGTGATCGTCTCGACGAGCGAAGGGACTCCTTCCGGCTCCTACGGCTTTCAGGCGGGCGATATCGTCCGATCGGTCAATGGCGTCGAGGTCCACTCGGTGCGCGAGCTTGAGAGCGCTCTCGAAGCGGCGAACGGACAGTGGAACCTGGTCGTGAACCGCGGCGGACAAAGACTGTCTTTGTCTGTCAGCAATTGACGCAAAGGGCAAATAGACCAGGACAGCGTTCGTAGCTGTCGCCGCAATTCAATTCGGCAGCCGGCCGCGATACTGTGCGGTCCATGTCCGATCTGTTCGAAGCCGGCGGATTGCAGAACGACGCACCACGGCCACTGGCCGACAGGCTGCGACCGCAAACGCTCGCTGAGGTCGTCGGCCAGGATCACCTTCTCGCGCCTTCCGGCTCGATCGGGCGGATGGTCGCTGAAAACAGGCCCCATTCGATCATTTTGTGGGGGCCACCCGGCACCGGCAAAACCACCATCGCGCGTCTGCTCTCCAGCGCGTTCCGGCTGCGCTTCGAACAATTGTCGGCGGTTTTTACCGGCGTGGCCGATCTCAAAAAATCTTTCGATGCCGCCCGCCAGCGTCGGCGCATAGGGCAGGGCACGCTCCTCTTCGTCGACGAAATTCATCGGTTCAACAGGAGTCAGCAGGACAGTTTCCTGCCTGTGGTCGAGGACGGCACGGTCATACTTGTCGGCGCCACGACGGAGAACCCGTCCTTCGAATTGAATGGCGCGCTCCTGTCGCGCACGCAGGTGCTCGTCTTGCGGCGGCTCGACGACGCGGCCCTGGAGGACCTCGTCCGCCGCGCAGAGGCGTATTATGGGTTACCGATTCCGCTGACCGCAGAAGCACGAGAAGCGCTGCGGGCAATGTCCGACGGCGACGGCCGTTACATCCTCAATCTGGCCGAGGAAATCGCGACAATCAGACGGGACCATCCGATCGATTCGGCAGAACTCGTCACGCTGATCCAGAAGCGCGCGCCGATCTACGACAAGGGCCGTGAGGAGCACTACAATCTGGTTTCGGCGCTCCACAAATCGATCCGCGGCTCCGATCCCGATGCGGCGCTTTATTGGCTGGCACGCATGCTGGCAGGCGGCGAGCAGCCGCTCTACATCGCACGCAGGCTCGTGCGGGCATCCATCGAGGACATAGGCCTCGCCGATCCGCAGGCTCTCGTTCAGGCGCTCGCGGCGAAGGACGTCTATGATTTTCTCGGAAGTCCGGAAGGCGAAATCGCGCTTGCCCAGGCCGTGATCTACCTGGCAAGCGCCCCAAAATCGAACGCAGTGTATAGGGCCCACGGTGCAGCCATGCGGGCGGCCGCGGAACACGGTTCGTTGATGCCGCCGGCCCACATTCTCAACGCCCCGACCCGACTCATGAAAACGCTCGGCTACGGCAGGGGGTATGAATACGATCACGCCGCCGAGGACAGTTTTTCGGGGCAGAATTATTTCCCCGAAACCGTGACCAGGGAGACCTATTATCAACCGGGTGAGGCCGGTTACGAGCGGGAAGTTGCCGGACGCCTCGCAAATTGGGCGAAGCTACGCGCGACGAAAACGCCTTCAAATAAATGAGACAAGACAGCTTGCACATCGTGCCGACGGCCATTGTTCAAACTTCGGTTCGGAGCAAGCGCCTGCGCGTGCTGTTCATCAACGATACGTCGCGCAATGGCGGCCCCGGCCATACGATGCTGTATATCCTGAAATTTTTGGACGAGGCCCGGATTCATCGCACCGTGCTGATCCCGCGCGACGGCATCGTCGGCCGCAGGCTGGCCGCTGACGATGTCGCGGAATGCATTATTCTTGAACCGGCCCTGATCGAAAACATCTATGAACCGTGGTCGCGCGCAATCGAGCGGAAGGACTTCGATGCGCCCGGCGCGCTCAAGGCTTTGCGCGCCGCCGGCAACGTAGTTCGCGCCATCGCCGGCCTCGGACGATTGCTCCGTCGCATCCGGAAAGAGCGCTTCGATCTTTTGTTCTGCAACGGCACTTCTGCCAATTTCGTCGGCGGCGTCGTCGCGGCACTCACCGGCACGCCGGCGATCTGGCATGTCTTCTATGCCTCGGTGCCGGTTTCGGTTCGTGGCCTGCATCGAAAGTTGGCCGGGGGAAGGAATGTCCGGTCGATCATATGTGTTTCCCGCTCGACTTCACATCAATTTGCAAATTGTCAGACGAAGGTCAGAACGATTCATGACGCGCTCGACCTCGACGAGTTCGATGCGCGCGCGGTCGATCCGGTATTGCGAAGAGAGCTGGGGTTCGACGAGCGCGCCGTGATTTTTGGAAGTCACGGCCGCATTCTGCGGCGAAAGGGATTCATCGAGCTGATCCGGGCCGCGCGGATTGTGGTGGACAAGCTTGATCTACACGATCGATCGCGGTGCCGGTTTATTGTTGTGGGCGATACGCCGCAAGACGCGCGGCCGGACCATCTCGAAGAATGCCGGTTGCTTGCGCGGGAACTCGGGTTAGCCGACCATATCCGGTTCATCGGCTTCCGCTCCGAAGTCAGAGCCTATCTGGCCGACTTTGATGTCTGCGTCGTCCCCAGCGTCTACGAGGATCCGCTACCGCGCGCCGTCATGGAATCGATGGCAATGTCCAAGCCCGTCGTTGCATTTGCGATGGGCGGCATTGGAGAGATGATTGACGATGGCATCGAGGGAAGATTGGCGTGTGGCCGGCCTCCGGACATCGAGGCGTTGGCACAGGCTTGTCTCGATTATTTTTTTAACCCGCAGATGCGTCATCGCCATGGTGCCGCCGGACGCAGTCGTACCGAACGGGAATTCGATGCGAGAAAGCACACACGTGCACTGCAAGATGAAATGTTTAGGGTGGGTGCCGCAACGTAGAGACATGCCCGTGGCAATGTGTGATCACGATGGGCATTGATCGGCGCGCTGCTTGTCCCGAAATTGCTCGAGAAGCCAGGGGAAGCCGACGAGCGCGAATTCCTGGAGTTGACTGAACCCCGTCATCATGACGAGCGCGGCGGCGACCTTGGTGGCCGACACATTCATGAATCCCGCCGCTGCCATGCCGATCCCTACGAAAAACAGATCCTTTGCAGGGATCAGCGGAAGCCGGGTGACTACCTGGCGCAAGGCGACAAACTCCAGACAAACGCCGGCCGAAGGCAGAGCTCCGGAGAGCCACCAAGCCGAAAATTCAAGGAACAGAGCGATGACGCTTCGCGCGATATGAATTCCGAAGGTCGAAGCAACCTCGCTGCGACTGAGCGCAGTCACTTTACTGCCACCGGTAACCAGGGCGAGGCAGAGCAATATCGGAAGCGATCCGATCAAAGCGAGGGTCCGCGAATCGGCCGGCAAAATGGCCGCTAATTTGGTATCGCCACCGACGACGAGCGCCAGCAGCATCAGGCAGATCATGGCCAGCCCCGCGCCGGCGGAAAGGACATTGGAGTCCTTTACCGCATGAATCAGCAGGCCCTTTTTCAAGTCCAGATTCCGCTTGGCCCACAGGAAGAAATAGGCCTCGCCAGAATAATCCAGCATGACGTTGTTCAGGAACCGTTTGCGCAGCATGACCAGGAAGGACACGGAGCGTCCGACACGCAACAGGTTGCGATAGATGACGAGGTCTGCGGCCGGCTGCACGAAGAATTGAAGAAGAAGGACAAGATAGAAGCCTGGCGCGGTGGGCCGTGCGGCCCATACTCGGCTCCATCCGAGCTGCGTCAATCCATATACCAGAAACGCCAGAAGTAACGTCAGGACGATCCAACGGAACGCGTGCACCGTCCTTTTGGCCTGCTGCAAATCCAATCTCGCGGCGGCGGCAACGAATTGTTGATACAAGTGGAGTGTCATTGGCGCGCGCAATAGCCAATGTCGAGTCGGCAAGACGAAGCGGGATTGCCAATTCCACAATTGTTATTCCGCCGATGCCGACTCTCACTCGCGAATGGAGTGCACCAGATGGGAAGGCAGTTCATGTACAGACTCGTCCGCTGCGGTTGGCGACGATAGGCGCCGACCGTTAATAAACACGATCTCATGGGGCAGCGCAGCAATTTAGCCGGCGAGGACGGCGACGGCCGTTTCCGCTTCGGTGACGATTGGTCGTCGCTCCTGGATGTTGCGAGTCGTTCGCGTGCCGATAACCCGCGTGACGACAGCCCCGAATTCGCATGGAATCGCCTGGACGGCAAGACGCGTGCATCCATGCCGGGTTCCATCGACGACCGCTGGGCAGACACAAACAGGTTGACACCGGCCACTCCAAGGCCCTTTCTCGGGGAGATTTCTCGATTCCGTTCACGTGCAGGGATGCTCCAGGAATACGACGTTCGCTCGCAGGGCGGAACCGCAGAAAAGCAGCTGCCAGCCGAGCAAAGCTCGTACAGCAAGATCGAGCGCCCGCTTCGCATCGCGCTGGTTGCCAGTTCCTACAACTACATTCAGGACGGCGTCGCGCTGACATTGAATCGATTGGTTGCTTATCTGGAACGGCAAGCTGTCAAGGTTCTGGTCTTTGCCCCGGTCGGGAAATTTCCGGCCTTAAGCCACCATGGCACCCTCGTGCCAGTGCCGTCCGTGCCATTACCCGCGCGACCAGAATACCGCCTGGCTTTCGGTTTGCCTCGCCGGGCTGTTCAGAGGTTGGGCGAATTTCGACCGGACATCATTCATATTGCCCTCGCGCCCGATCTTCTTGGTTACAGCACATTGCGCATCGCGCGGAACTGGAATGTCCCGGTCGTAGCGTCCTACCACACTCGTTATGAAACCTATCTCAAACACTACTGGTACGCGGCGGGAATGACGAGTCTTCTCAGATGCTACCTTCGCCGCAGCTACGGTTATTGCCGCGAAGTCTACGTGCCAAGCCAGTGCATGATGGATGCCCTGACGGCGGACGGTTTCAAGAACAATCTTCGCCTGTGGCCACGCGGCGTGGACCCGTCGAGTTTCAATCCCGACAAGAGGTCGAGGCGCTGGCGCGACAAATGGGGGATTGGCGAGAATGAGATCGTCGTCACCTACGTCTCGCGGCTCGTGCGCGAGAAACAGCTCGGTACTCTGGTCGCTGTCCTGCGACTGTTGGAGCAAAGCGGCGCCGGGTATCGCTACGTCATCGTGGGCGACGGACCCGAGCGCGCAGTCCTCGAACGTCAATTACCGAACGTCGTCTTTACCGGTTTTCTCAACGGGGATGAGCTTGGCGAGGCGTACGCCTCCTCGGATATCTTTCTGTTTCCGAGTGAGACGGAGACTTTCGGCAATGTGACGCTGGAGGCAATGGCTTCCGGGCTGCCATGCGTATGCGCCGACGCGACCGGCAGCCGATCCCTCGTCGTTCATGATCTCTGCGGCTATCTGGCCAAACCGGGATGCGCACGGGAATTCGCGGATCGGATATCCGCGCTGGCGCGGGACCCCGATTTGCGGCGACGGATGGGGGCGGCGGCACGGAAGCGCAGTCTCGGCTTTTCCTGGGACGAAGCGATGGCGCGCATGCTCGGCTACTATAGGTCTCTGGTCGCGGAAACATCGGCGTGAAGATCGTCGATGTTTCGGAATTCTATTCGCTGACCGGCGGCGGCGTGCGCAATTACGTCGATCAGAAGTTCAAGGCGGCTGCAAGGCTTGGTCATTCTTTGACCGTGATCGCGCCCGGCGCCGAAAACCGGATCGAGATGCGTGGCGCCGGCAAACTCATCTGGGTTGAATGTCCTCAATTACCTTTCGACCGCAATTACCGCATGTTCTGGCGCGCGTCCGGAATTTGGCGAATCCTCGACGACGAGCAGCCGGATGTGCTCGAAAGCTCGTCGCCCTGGCGCGGTGGCTGGATCGCGGCGCGTTGGCGAGGTCCGGCCGTGAAGATCCTGTTCATGCATGCCGACCCGGTCGCCGTCTATCCACAAACTCTGCTGGCTCGTGCCATGACGCCCGCGGCGATTGATGCGCTTTTCGCCTGGTATTGGACCTATTTGCGCCGACTGAACGCCTCGTTCGACGGTTGCGTTGTTGCCGGATCCTGGCTCGCGTCGCGTTTTTCCCGCTACGGGCTGCGCAATATCCATGTGGTTCCGCTTGGAGTGGATATGGCCGCATTCGGTCGCGCTCGTCGCGACAGCGAATTGCGCTCGGCAATGCTCGAGAAATGCGGCCTGGGCCCGCATGCTGCGCTGCTCATCAACATCGGACGACACCATCCCGAAAAACGCGTCGGAACGGCGATCGATGCGGTCAGCACCGCTCAGCAATCGAGACCCGTGGGACTTTATGTTGTCGGAGACGGTCTCGCGCATCGCCATGTGCGCGCAAAGGCGGCACGTGCGTCGCACATTCACGTTGCGGGCTGGGAGAACAACCGCGCCATGCTTGCCGGAATGGTAGCCAGCGCCGACGCGCTTCTTCATTGTTCGACCGCCGAGACCTTCGGATTTGCCGTGGCCGAGGCACTGTGCAGCGGCACGCCGGTTGTTGTGCCCGGCGCAGGGGGCGCCGGCGACCTGGCCGATCCTGAATACGCGGAAATCTATACGCCTGGCGATTCGCAATCGGCGGCGAATGCCATTGTTCGCCTCTTGGGGCGCGACCGGTCGGCCCTTTCCGATGCCGCACGCGCGGCAGGCATTGGCCGAATCGGGGACATAGCAATTCATTTTGAAAAACTCTTTGCCATGTATGCACGAGTCATGCGTTGCAAACGCGCCGAACAGGTAGCGGGCACCGATTGGAAGGCTTTGGCTTATGAGAGTGCCTAGGCCTTCGCGAAACGGTTCATATTCCGCAATCGGAAAGAAGCCGGCTTCGATGCCGGTATCGGCGGCGTGCCTCCTGTTCATATGCGCAGCAGCGGGAATCCTCGTTTTGCCCTGGGCTATTTCCAATGCCGAAGCGCGCGTATTGACGAGTCAGGTGACGCAACTGGATCAAATCCCGGTCATGAGACCCGAGTATCCTGTCCCCAAAGATCCGAACATGCTTTATTACATTCAGCGCTCGGTCAATTCCAACACCGTGGTGTATGCAGCTCACGTAGACGCGCGCGGACACATCGATTCGCGGGCGCCGGTCGATGCCTATTGGCGATGGTATAACGTGGACGGCCATCGCAAGCCGCTCAACCTGATCGAGCGAATTATGGCCTACGGCGTCCAATCCGTTGCGAATAACGGATCTGTCGGTACTTTTGCCTTTAAAGTGGCCGGTTTCCCGGAACGGGAATTGCTGCTCGATCAGGACAGTTACGGACACCCCGAAGCCGTGGCGCAGTTGGGCGGCCGCCGGGCCAGGCTCATTTATGTCTATCTTCAAGTCGACAATCGCGGCTTGCTGCCAAGTGTGACGGCGATGGACCTCTTCGGAATTGACAAGAACACCGGGAAGGCTCTGCGCGAGCACGTCATTCCGCAGTGAACGCTCGAACCTGGTTCTTTCAATATCCGACGCCGCGGCGTTGCCGCTCGATCAGGTAATGGGCCGCGAAGATCATGCCGAAAAGAGCGACCGGAACGAACCAACCTGCCATTACCGACGGCATATAGCCGTTCTGCCCCATGAGAAGACACGCCTTGGCGCCGAAATGGGCGAGGTAGCCCACAAATACCACCCCGACCAGGGCTTTCAGCGGCGTGTTGAGAGCGAGGAACAACATGGACAATGATGCTGCCAAAAGCGCCATTGCGCCCGGTAGCACGGTTTCACCGTAAAGCACCTGGAGACGCGTGCTATAGAGCCCGTTGGAAAGCGCCCCATTGTCGGACCGGGCGAGCGTCCGCAATACCGGCAATGGGAGATATTGCGGTTCCATTCCGAAGACGCTGAGCCAGAGCGGATCGAGTCCCAATGGGACGGTCCGCTTTGCGAATGGAACCGTGGTCGTATTCGTTGAATTGCCAAATGAGATAATCGAAGCCGAGTCATTGCCTGACGGTGCAGCGCCGGGGGTCCAAACGCTTCCATCGCGCATGAGCCAGAGATTTGAATCAGGGAGCCTTCGCGCGGTCGACGCCATGTCGACTTCGGTCAATTGGCCGGCTGCATCGCGCTTGTAGAATATCAGATGACGAAGAACCGGAGGCGGTCCGTACTGAATCTCTGTGCGAAGCAGTCCGCCGGGCGAAGGAATCCAATGCACCTCGCCCCTGCGGGATCGATCCAGCCGTTGACCATCGAGCCCCAGCCGTTCCCGCATCTGCACGGTCATCGACGTGGGCCCAAGATAGGCGTCCAGCGTAAATTCGACCACACCGAGAATGACGCCGAGGAGGATGGCCGGCATCAGGCACCGAAGGGGAGAACGACCAATATTCCACACCAGAACCCGTTCGCCCGACTGGGTATGAGCAACCTCTGTCCATACAACGCCCAGAAAGATCGCGAATGGGAGGAACGGAGCGACGAGATCGGGCGTGCGCAGCACGCAAAAGCGCACGACACCCAAGACTGCGCTCGCGACGCCGGAATTCTCACGGCCGGCGATGAGGTGGAATTGCGGCCACAAATCGATCGTCAGACCGATGGCGAGGAGGGAAGCGGTTACGATGAACACGCGCCGCAAATATCCGATCAGCATGTATCTCGTATATTCGCCTATGGGCGAAAGACGGATCGTCCTCAAACCAGGAATAACCGGTACGGGTTGGGCGTTTTCCGTCATCGATCAGGGACGCACCAGCTCGCCCTGCTTGCGGGCGATCACTGCGAACAGCACGGCCATGAATATTGCGATGAGCGCCGTCGGAATGATGAGAGCGCCAAGAGGGCCGGACGGCGCAATCGTGCGGATCAGCCATTCGCTTGTCACGTTGAGTGACATCAGCACCATGCACGCGAGCGGCAGGGCGACGTAGTCCGTCGAACGTGCCGTGAAGCAGACGCACGCCAGTGCGATGAGCGGGGCAAGCAGGCAAAGGAGGCTCCGCGCGAAACGCTCGCCGAGCAAACGCATTTCTTCCTGGACTTGCACTTGCGTCGCGCCGGACTTCGCGCCCAATTGCTCGAAAATCGTCCATTCGGCGGGTTCGCTGCCCCGGGGTTGAAACGCCAACAGCTCGTCGGCGGTCGTCTCCCGGACGATGTCGCGCGCAACCAGCATCATAGAGGAATGATCTTCTGCCTGCGCCACGCAGCCCGTGCACTGCGAAGATGTGGTCCGTGCGAGAGGTCGCAGGTCCGAGAAAACGCGCGATGTGAAACCGCTGAGCTTCACCAATATGCTGCCGGAGGCGTCTGGTCCATCGAGCCACGCATGGTCGGCGGTCACGATACGGAAGGAATCCTTCCCCAGCGGCTCGTAGACGAAGAGTTTTCTGCTCTGGCCGGAGCTGGCGCCGGGACGGTCCGCGGTGGAAGGCGGAGGGGCGTATGCAACGCGATTGCGGAAATAATAAAACTGTCCCGTGTTAATACCGCTCACGAGTGCATGAAATTTGGCGTTGAACAGGATGACGCGCTGCGCGTAGCGTGCCGCGGGATCGATTACGCCAGAAACTGTGAGCGAGCAGATCTGGGCGCCGAGCGCGATGGCCAGGATCAAGGCCATGATCTGACGAATTCCGGCTCCTGCGGCGAAGATGACAAGCAACTCGCGATTCTCGCGCATCCGGAGAACAGTCCAGTAGACCGCCATCAGGATCGCAATCGCGAGCGCTAAATCGAAAATTTGCGTGCTGGCAAGGGACAGTATCAACGACGTATCAAGCAGGCTGGCGTTGTTCTTGAGCACATCCCTGAACACGATCGGGAACCGCTCGGCCAGGAAGATCGCCTCGACAAGAGCCATGACCGCAAAGGCCTGCAATATGACGCTGCCGAACAATTGTCGCGCGTAGAGATGCGTGAACACGCCGTGCGTGATTCTAACGCCGAACTTCCTTATGCGACTGCGACGATCGACCGGTTCCGCGACCGGATGGGCCGTCATATCCTGAAGGTTTCGCCGAGATAGACCCGGCGGACGTCTTGGTTGGCGATAATGGCTTCGGCGTGGCCATAGGCGAGCACGCGCCCGCTTTCGATGATGTAGGCACGATCGACCACCTGAAGCAGCTCGCGTGCCTTGTGATCCGTGATCAGAACGCCGATGCCGCGGGCCGTCAGATGACCGATGAGCGTTGCGATCTCCTCGACAGCATTGGGATCGACGCCCGCAAAGGGCTCGTCGAGAAGCGCAAAGGTTGGCCCACAGGCGAGCGTTAGCGCGATCTCGAAGCGACGGCGCTGGCCGCCCGAAAGGTGGCCGACTCGCGTTGTGCCGAGAGCCTCGAGACGAAACTCGGCAAGCAGTGCTTTGAGTATGTCGTTGCGCTTCGCGGCTGTTGGTTCCCGGGCTTCCAGCACCATCCTGATATTGTTCGCGACCGTGAGCGATCGCGGTGCAAAGGACTCCTGGGGCAGGTAGCTGATTCCGCGCCGGGCGCGCTCATAGAAGGGCAGTGCGGTGATCTCAAGTCCGTCCAGCAAAATCTGCCCAAAGTCCGGGATGACAAGCCCGGTCAACATCCTGAACGTGGTCGTTTTCCCTGCGCCGTTGGGACCGAGCAGGCCAACGATTTCCCCGCGCTCGAGCGTGAGCGTCACGTCTTCGATAATTCGGCGCCCGGCGAGCGATTTCACCAGCTGCTGCGCATGTAGCAAGAATCCGGCCCCAGCTTCTCCTTTGCGGCAAGGCGGATGATATAGGGCAAGGTTGTTTGGAGTAATAGGGCGGAAAGAGGTGCAACCTCTGGTCGCACAAGCCGGGTCGATCGCTGGCGCCTTCGGCCGCAAGACCAAGCCAGACCTTCCCGGCGTAGTACGCGATGGCTTTGGAGAGAGTGGAGAGGTTGTCCTGCCCTTGGGCCTAAAGGACCGTAAAGATCACTTCCCGGGCACGCTCCGCCTGTTCGCGGGTATCGGAAACGAACCGTGTCAATGGTTCTTTGTCAGGCCCGAAAACCGTAAATCCCCATTCCTCTTCGCAAGGTTCGACCTTGCCGATCCAGAGTTCCGGACTACTAGCATTGGCGAGTGATGCAGTCGCGCGCATGGCCGAACCTCCGAAAACAATAACACCGCTGGCGTACCGGGGTTCCTGAGAGCTTTCGACTCGCTGGCTACTATACCTGAATTGCTCGCGGCAGCGAACGACCGCCTACATTCCGAAGATACCGGCCATATCGAACTGCTAGGGTTCTTCGCTCGCCGCAGCTTCGGCTTAGATCGTTTCTGGTTCTACGGCGATCGCCTTGAAGTCGGGTTGGAACCATGTCTGCGCGATGAGCGTCGGCACGACGGCGCTCGCGATGACCGCAGTCACCAGGATCGTATATTGCGATTGGTCGATGATCTTGTTGGTCAACCCGAACAAGGCCGAGATCGAGCCGAAGGTCAGGCCGGTCGATATCAACAGTGTCGTATAGAGTCCCTCGCGCCGATCGAATTCGTGATAGGCCGTCAGCGGCAGAATGCCGATGAACTTCGTCGCCATCTTGATGCCGAGAAAGATCGCGATCAGCCCGATGGATGCCGCAACCGCATGCCATCGAATCAGTGAGCCCGCTTTCAGAAAGTAGAATGGCGTCAGAATCGCGAATGCGATTGTGCGCATGCGGACGGCGAGCCCACGTTCGGCAAGGAAAGTCGGCGCCAGCGCCATTCCGACCAGATAGGCGGGAAGCACGGCTTCGCTGCCGGCAATGCTGGCCAGGCCCCCCAACGAAAAGAGTATGAGTGTCGCGAATTTCGTCTCGGCTCGCTCACGCGATGGCCAAGCCCGCGAATGATGCGCGGCGCATAAAGCGCCAACAGCACGAGAACCACTATCATCACCGCATAAACGACGGCGACCGAGGTGGTGGAAAGCGAGATGCCTGCAATCTGCGCTTGCGGCAACGGCCAGTGAAGGACCCAAAAGGCATACGCAAGTACGTCAAGATAGGGCGCGAAGAAGCCCATCAGGCCGATCGTCATGCTCGACCAGAAGTGCTTCCTCACAATGCACGGATCGATTTCCGTCCCGGCGAGGAAGGTCAGCAGGATGGCCCCGAATCCGGCGAGGAAATTCACCCAGTCCGTGATATGAAGCCCGATAAGATTGCCCGCGATAGCGCCCACCACGATTTCAGCCAGGGCGACCGAAACCGCAATGCGGATCGAAATCAGTGACGCGAGAAGCGCAAGGCCGAGCCAGAGCGCAGATCCAAGCCAGGCATTTGACGCGCGCGTTTTCCCCTTCAAACTTTGCGCGCGGAACTGCGACCACGAAGACCCACTCCTGACGCAAAAAAAATCTGCGGCAGGAGTCATCAGCCTTCTGGCTTCTTGAGCTTTCTGGCGGTTAAAGGGGAACTCCATCCCCGTCTGAGGAGGCTAAGTGGCCCGTCTGCAATCGTCAATCATCAAGCACAGCCCGCGCGAAGACGAGGGCGCCCGTGTCGACGCAGACGACGATGGGGCTCGGCTGGACCGCTGGTTCAAACGGCACCACCCGGGACTGGCGCATGGGCAGCTTGAACGGCTTCTGCGCACCGGTCAGGTGCGCCTCGACGGAAAAAGAGTAAAGGCCGGGGATCGGATATCCACAGGGCAAATCATACGGTTACCGCCGCAAGTTCTGAGCACGCACAAGGTTGCCGATCCATGTCCCGAGAATCCACAGCCCGTTCCTCCACAGGCACGCGAGCGGATGAGGAAATTTGCGGAAAGTCTTGTAATTCATAAAGACTCATCATTGCTTGTCCTCAACAAACCAAGCGGCCTTGCGAGCCAGGGCGGCAGCGGCATCAGCGAACATATTGACGGCTTGCTCGACTATTTGGCTTTCGGCAAGAAGCAGCGCCCCCGGCTTGTTCACAGGCTCGATCGCGACACATCGGGCGTGCTGATTGTCGCACGCACGGTTCCGGCGGCGGCGGCGCTGAGCGAGTCGTTGAGGCGAAGGGATGCGAACAAAGTCTATTGGGCGTTGACCAGAGGAATTCCGAAGGCGCCGCGCGGAATCATCCGGTCCTCGCTCGCAAAACGAACCAAGGGCGGCGAAGAAAGAGTCGCCGAGGTGGCGCGCGATGTTGAGGGCGCGAAGGCCGCGACCACCGAATACGCAATCGTCGAGACGGCAGGGCAGGATTTCGCCTGGGTCGTGGTGCGCCCCGTTACCGGACGGACGCACCAGATTCGCGTGCACCTGGCAAGTATCGGCACTCCCGTGGTCGGCGATTTTAAATACGGGGGCCAAGCGGCCCGCGGACGGGGCGACATTGAAAACAGACTGCATCTCCATGCCCACGCGATCGATGTCGCCCATCCCGATGGAGGACGGTTGAAGGTGTCGGCGCCGTTGCCACCGCACATGCTGAAGAGTTGGCGATTGCTGGGATTCAATCCCGCTGCCAACGCTGGAGCGGTGGAAGGCGCCGGGCCGTCGAAGGATAGGAAGCGCATCTCGAGGTGACGCCGCGCTCGCCCGCGGACTTGACCGCAAACCGCAAGGCTCACAGTGTTGGACGCGATACCATAGCCGCCGCGGGCTGAGGCATGAAACACATCCTCCAGGAACTCGATGCACGGCGAAACCGTGCCCGGCTCGGCGGCGGGGACGCGCGAATCAAGGCGCAACACGAACGCGGCAAGCTCACGGCGCGCGAGCGCATAGAGCTTCTCCTCGACGCGGATTCCTTCGAGGAGTTCGACATGTTTGTCGAGCACCGGAATACGGACTTTGGCGCAGAAAAGAACCGAATTCCAGGCGACGGCGTGGTTACGGGGTGGGGCACGATCAACGGCCGCATGACCTATGTGTTTGCGAAAGACTTCACAGTCTTCGGCGGCTCACTGTCCGAAACCCATGCCCAGAAAATCTGCAAAATTCAGGACATGGCGATGCAGAACCAGGCACCAGTGATCGGCCTTCTCGATGCCGGCGGCGCGCGGATCCAGGAAGGTGTCGCCAGCCTCGCGGGCTACGGCGAAGTGTTCAAGCGCAATGTGCTCGCCAGCGGAGTCGTGCCGCAGGTTTCCGTGATCATGGGGCCTTGCGCCGGCGGCGACGTCTATTCCCAGGCGATGACGGATTTCATCTTCATGGTGCGGGATACGTCCTACATGTTCATCACGGGTCCCGACGTGGTGAAGACGGTTACGCAGGAAGACGTGACGGCCGAAGAACTGGGTGGCGCCCGCGTGCACACGACCAAATCCGCAGTAGCCGACGGCGCCTACGAGAACGATGTGATTGCTATCGAGGAGATGCGCAGGTTCTATGATTTCCTGCCGCTCAACAATCGCGAACAGCCGCCATCATGGCCGACCAGCGACGATCCGCGACGCGAAGAACTCTCGCTCGACACATTGGTGCCCGAGAATGCCAACAAACCCTACGACATGAAGGAACTGATCCTGAAGGTCGTGGACGAGGGAGATTTTTTCGAAACCCAGGAGAGTTTTGCGAGAAACATCATCACCGGCTTCGGGCGGCTGGAGGGATCGACGGTGGGATTCGTCGCCAACCAGCCGATGGTGCTCGCGGGCGTGCTCGATTCCGATGCCAGCCGCAAAGCCGCGCGCTTCGTGCGATTCTGCGACTGCTTCAACATCCCGATCGTCACCTTCGTGGATGTTCCGGGATTTCTTCCAGGGGTGGCGCAGGAACACGGAGGAATCATCAAGCACGGCGCGAAGCTGCTCTTTGCCTTTACCGAAGCGACGTCGCCGAAAGTTACCGTGATCACGCGAAAGGCCTACGGCGGAGCGTATGACGTCATGGCCTCCAAGCACATGCGCGCCGACGTGAATTATGCCTGGCCCACGGCGCAGATCGCGGTGATGGGCGCCAAAGGGGCGGTGGAAATCATCTTTCGGCAGGATATCGGCGACGGCGACAAGATTGCCGCCCGAACCAAGGAATACGAAGACCGCTTCCTCAATCCCTTTATCGCCGCGAGCCGCGGCTACATCGACGACGTGATCCGCCCCCACTCCACGCGCTGGCGTGTGATCCGCGCGCTACGCATGCTGCGCAAGAAGCAGGTGCCGCAAGTTTGGAAGAAGCACGGCAATATTCCGTTGTGAACGGTGGCCGCCGCACACTTTGCCCTAACGCTTATTCTTTCGCTTCGCGCTCTTGGGCTTCGGGCCCGGCTTCTGGCGCGCGAGAGTGCGGCCAAGGCGTTTTTCGAGCCGCCTGACGAACGCCGGAGTGCCGAGTGGTCGACCGGTGCTTTCATGAGAGCGGATTGCCTCGCGCTCGTCGTCGTTCAGCCCCTCGCTCATGAGTTCGTTCCAGCCGTCCGCCCGGTCCAGCAGAGCGCGGACCGTAACCACGCTGTCGTCGCGGCCGCGAAGATGTGCCTGGGCACTCGACCAACGCCAATCGCGCGCCCGTTTTACGAGTTTGGCATGAGCAGGCGCCAGCTCGACGTACCGGGCACAAGCGAGCAGCCAGGTTTCGTCGGTCGGGAAAGAGGAAAACCGGCCTTGCCACAGATAACCGCGCCAATTCTTCCGGGAGTTGACCTCTCTCGTATAGCGACGATGCGCCTCGCCCAGCGCCGCCCAAAGCCCGTCAACGTCGCGAGGAACCAGGATCAGGTGCACGCGGTTGGGCAGCAGGCAGTAGGCCCAGACGGAAACCTTCGCGTCCCGACAGCCTTCTGCCAGTAGCGCCTTATACAATTCATAATCGGCGTCCGAGAAGAATACTTTCTGACCGCGGTTGCCCCGCTGCGTCACCAGATGCGGCGCACCGGCCGCCACCACTCGCGCTAATCTTGCCATCGCCATACCTTGGCGCGGGATATCGGGACTGTCAATTCTGTACTATGTCCCTTGCGGCGGCGCTTCGCTCCATCTCCCCAAGCATCCCTGCGGTTTACGCACGGCTCTCGAGCGCCTAAAACCGTGTCGTGCTGATGGCGGGGCAAGAGGACCGGGTGTTCAAGAAAATCCTGATTGCCAATCGTGGAGAAATCGCCTGCCGCGTCATCAGGACGGCGCGCCGTATGGGCATCGCGACCGTCGCAGTCTATTCGGAAGCGGACGTGAATGCGCTCCACGTCGATATGGCCGACGAGGCTGTCGAGATCGGCGCCGCGCCTGCGGCCCAATCCTATCTCAACATCGAGTCCATATTATCGGCGTGCCGCGCAACCGGCACGGACGCTGTGCACCCCGGTTACGGCTTCCTGTCGGAGCGCGAGAGATTCGTGGAAGCGCTCGCCGGGATCGGTGTGTCATTTATCGGCCCCCACGCGAGGGCCATCGCGGCCATGGGCGACAAGATCGAGTCCAAGAAACTTGCGCGCGAGGCAGGGGTTTCGATCGTGCCAGGGTTTGTCGGAGAAATCCGCGACGGCGACCACGCCAAAGAGCTGGCACACGAAATCGGCTATCCGGTGATGATCAAGGCATCGGCCGGTGGTGGCGGCAAGGGCCTGAGAATCGTGCACCGGGAAAGTGAATTGCTGCAGGCGATGAGATCGTCGCAGAACGAAGCTCGGGCGAGTTTCGGCGATGATCGCATGTTCGTCGAGAAGTATGTTGCCGAACCCCGGCATATCGAAATCCAGGTCATCGGCGACAAGCACGGTCACGTGATTCATCTCAATGAACGCGAATGCTCGATTCAACGGCGTCATCAGAAGGTGGTCGAGGAAGCGCCGTCACCCTTCCTCGACGCGGCGATGCGCGCGTCGATGGGTGGTCAGGCCGTGGCTTTGGCGAGGGCCGTTGCCTATGACAGCGCCGGCACGGTCGAGTTTATCGTCGATCGCGATCGGAACTTCTACTTTCTCGAAATGAACACCCGCCTGCAGGTCGAGCATCCGGTCACGGAACTCGTGACCGGCTTCGACATCGTAGAAATGATGATTCGTTCTGCGGCCGGGGAGCCGCTCTCCGTCCATCAGGAAGGGGTGCGGATCGAAGGTTGGGCATTGGAGTCTCGCATTTACGCTGAGGACCCCTATCGGGGATTCTTGCCCTCGACGGGAAGGCTCGTGCGCTATCGGCCGCCGAAGGAGGGGCCGCGGGGCGAGGCAGTCCTGCGCAACGACACCGGCGTCTGCGAGGGGGCAGAAATCTCGATTTACTATGATCCGATGATCGCCAAGCTCTGCTCGCGAGGCCCGTCCCGTGCGGCCGCGATCGAAGCAATGGCCGACGCTCTCGACGAGTTCCGCATCGAGGGGATCAGCCACAATATCGATTTTCTCGCCTCCATCGTGCATCACCCCCGCTTCCGCGAGGGAAGGCTTTCGACCGGGTTCATCGCGGAGGAGTTCCCGGAAGGCTTTCACGGCCGGATGGTCGAAGGTGCCAGAGAGCGACGCTTTGCCGCCGCGGCGGTCGCCGTCAGAATTCTCCATGGCAGGCGGGCGAGTGCCATATCCGGCACGCTCGACGGACCAATGCCGCCGCTCGATGCGTTTGCCGTGTGGCTCGAGGATCGGCAGCTAGTCGTCTCGGGAGCAAGCCTGTGCGAGCGGCATCTTCGCGTCATTGTCGATGGCGTTCCGTTTGAAGCGGATGTGGACTGGTGTCCGGGCTCGCCGATCATCTGGCTCGTCGAGAACGACGTTCGCCATGCCATCCAGCTGTTTCGGTTGCGTGGTGGATATCTCCTGTCGCAGGGAGGATCTTCCGTTTCCACTTTCGTGTACGCACCTCGAGCGGCAGACCTCGCCTCGCTGATGCGCAGAAAAAGCGTGGCCGATACGTCGAAATATCTGCTTTGTCCCATGCCGGGGCTCGTCGTTTCCGTCAATGTTTCAGAAGGTCAGGACGTGAAAATAGGCGAGACTCTGGCAGTCGTCGAAGCCATGAAGATGGAGAACGTGCTGACCGCCGAACGTGAGGGCACGATCAAGAAGGTCAACACGAAAAAGGGTGCGAGCCTCGCGCTCGATGACGTCATACTCGAGTTTGCGTGATCAAGGCTGAAAGTTGGGGAATGGACAGGAACGACGACATCACGACGCTTCGATTGCGGATCGAGGGAGAGGTGCAGGGAGTAGGTTTTCGCTATTTCGCGATCGGCGAAGCGCGCAAGCTGGCAATTGACGGCTGGGTGCTCAATCGATCGGACGGATCGGTCGAAGCACTCGCCTCGGGAAGCACCAGGGCGATCGAAGCATTTGTCGCTGCCTGCATGCGCGGTCCGCCCGGGGCCAAAGTCAAGAATGTTGACCTGCATAGCGCCGAACCACCGACGGAGCAGGGGTTTCACCGCCGGCCCTCGTTCTAGAGCCGGCGCAACTTCACGGTATTTTCGGGGAACCGAAAGCGAGTGCGAATTCGGCCTCTAGGGCAGTGTCCACTTCCGCCATCGATGCGGTTACGTTCAGATCGGCAAGACTGGTAATTCCGTGACCGCGCACGCCACACGGCACGATGCCGCTGAAATGCTCGAGATTCGGAGCGACGTTCAGCGCCATGCCGTGATACGTCACCCATCTGCGTACCCGCACGCCGATCGCCGCGATCTTGTCCTCGCGCCGATCGCGGCGGACGACCCAGACACCAACGCGGCCCTCGCGCCGTTCGCCGGCAATGTCGAATGTGGCAAGCGTCCGGATGATCCATTCTTCGAGACTTCGAACGAAAGCGCGGACATCGGTCCCGCGTCTGCGCAAATCGAGCATCACGTAGGCGACCCGTTGACCTGGGCCGTGGTAGGTGAACTGGCCGCCACGGCCCGTCTGAAAAACAGGGAAACGGGGATCAAGAAGGTCGGATGATCTGGCGCTCGTACCTGCGGTGTAGATCGGCGGATGCTCGAGCAGCCAAACCAGGTCCCTTGCGCGGCCGTCCGCTATCTCAGCCACCCGCGCTTCCATGATCCCGATAGCCGCCGGATAGGAAACCAGGCCCGCCTCAACGCGCCATTCGGGGGTCCTTGCGGGAGACTGCAATTCCGACGCCCTTGCCGTCATCAACAGCCTGAGGGACAGGAATGAACTGGAACTGTTTTCATGGTCATCGATGCGTCTGCAAAGCGTATCCAATGGAAGCGGCCGGCGCCTTCACTATTGCACGCCACCCCGTCGAGCCAATACAGCCGGTCCAGGCGCGCTTCACAGCCGGAAAACGATTTGCTACACCCCCGCTACCTCTGCCTGCTCGCGGTCGTGGCGGAACGGTAGACGCGCTAGCTTGAGGTGCTAGTGGGGCAACCCGTGGAAGTTCGAGTCTTCTCGACCGCACCAGCCTTCGCTCGCAAAGCGAGAGAAGGCTGCCGCGCCGAAGCCTGCAGGGCGAAGGCGGCCCGCTTGCCGCGAGCTACGGCCCGGCAGGCCGATCGTGACAAGTTCCCTCTTCCCTGGAGGGGAAAGGGGATAGATTCCCGATGATCCGAAACTCCTATCCGACACTCGATTTCGACCTGGGGGACACGGCCGATCTTTTGCGCGATGCGGTTCGCAGTTTCAGCGACGACAAGATCGCGCCGATCGCCGACGAGATTGACCGGACCAATGTTTTCCCGCGCCATTTATGGCCCCAGATGGGCGCCCTTGGCTTGCTGGGCGTGACTGTCGAAGAGGAACATGGCGGAGCGGGGCTCGGGTATCTCGAGCATTGCGTGGCGATGGAAGAGGTGAGCCGTGGTTCGGCGGCGGTCGGCCTTTCCTATGGCGCCCATTCCAACCTCTGCGTGAACCAGATCCGCCGCAACGGAAATGAAACTCAAAAACGCAGCTATCTGCCAAAGCTCCTTTCCGGCGAGCACGTGGGCGCCCTCGCGATGAGCGAAAGCGGGTCTGGGTCCGATGTCGTATCGATGCGGCTCCGGGCGGAAAAACGCGGCGACCGATATCTGCTGAATGGTACGAAAATGTGGATTACGAATGGGCCGGAAGCAGACGTGCTCGTCGTCTACGCCAAAACGGATGCCGGCGCAGGTCCTCAGGGAATTACTGCGTTTCTGATCGAGAAAACCTACCGCGGATTTAAAGCGGCACAAAAGCTCGACAAGCTCGGAATGCGAGGGTCGGATACTTCGGAACTTGTCTTCGAAAACTGCGAGGTGCCGGAGGCAAATGTGCTCGGACGCGAGGGTGGCGGGGTCAATGTCCTGATGAGCGGGCTCGACTACGAACGGGCAGTGCTCGCGGCCGGCTCGCTCGGCATCATGCAGGCCTGCCTCGACGCGGTGATTCCCTATGTGCACGACCGCAAGCAATTCGGCCAGCCCATCGGCGCCTTTCAACTGATGCAGGGGAAGTTGGCGGATATGTATGTGACCCTGTCCGCAGCCCGCGCCTATGTCTATGCAGTGGCAAAGGCCTGCGACCGCGGACAGACAACTCGCAAGGATGCAGCCGGCGCGATCCTCTATGCGGCGGAAAAGGGCGTCTGGATGGCACTGGAGGCAATTCAGTGCCTGGGTGGAAATGGCTATATCAACGACTTCCCAACCGGGCGTCTCCTGCGGGATGCGAAGCTTTACGACATCGGCGCAGGAACGTCCGAGATTCGGCGATGGCTGATTGGCCGTGAACTATTCGAAGAATCGAGCTGAGGACTTTCGAGTCGCGCATCCGGCTCACCCGGAACGGACACCTGCCCAGGCGCTTCCCGGTGGAAGGAAGCCGTGCTTTGCAACGGCCGCGACCTATATGTAACTCGAACACGGCAACCAGAAGGTACCAATGCGATGAGCGATGTGGTCATTGTGTCCGGGGCGCGCACGCCAATGGGCGGCTTCCAGGGTGAATTATCGAGCAAGAGCGCGCCGGAGCTCGGGGCCGCCTCCATTGCCTCCGCGTTGGCTCGCGCGGGCTTGGCGCCCGGTCGAATCGAGGAAACCCTGATGGGCTGCGTGCTGCCCGCCGGTGTGGGGCAAGCTCCCGCGCGGTAGGCATCGCGGCTCGCCGGATTGCCCGACGGCGTGCCATGCACGACGGTAAGCAAGGTATGCGGCTCGGGCATGAAAGCCCTGATGATCGCAGCCGATCAGATCGCGGCCGGGCGCGCCAGCCTTATCGTCGCGGGAGGCATGGAGTCGATGTCGAACGCACCGTACCTTTTGCCTAAGGCGCGAGGCGGATACCGGTTGGGTCACGGCGAAATCAAGGATCACATGTTCCTCGACGGGTTGGAGGATGCCTATGAGCATCGCCCTATGGGAACATATGCGGAGGATAGCGCCCGCCACTATCAATTCACGCGCGCGGATCAGGACGCGTTTGCAACGGAATCGCTCATGCGGGCCAAGCGAGCTCAAACCGATGGGTCTTTTGCGTCCGAGATTACGGGCGTGAAGATTTCCCTGAAAGGCGGCGAAAGCGAAGTAATCACTGACGAGCAGCCGCGTCGCGCCGATCCCTCGAAAATCCCGACGCTCAAGCCCGCATTCGCCAAGGACGGAACGGTCACCGCCGCAAATTCGTCGTCGATATCCGACGGTGCCGCAGCCCTGGTCGTGGCACGCGAAGATGTTGCCGACAAACACGGTCTCAAGCCCATCGCGCGCCTCATTGCGCAGGCGAGCCACGCCGCGGAGCCGCGATGGTTCACGACGGCGCCGGTGGGTGCGATCGGCAAGGTCCTCGAGATGTCGGGCTGGCGCAAAGAGGATGTCGATCTTTTCGAGATCAATGAGGCGTTTGCCTGTGTTGCCATGATCGCCATGCGCGACCTCGGATTGCCGCATGAGAAAGTCAACGTGAATGGAGGCGCATGCGCGTTGGGTCACCCCATCGGCGCTTCAGGCGCGCGCATCGTCGTAACCCTGCTCAACGCGCTCGAAAGGCGCGACCTCAAACGGGGCGTAGCCGCTTTGTGCATCGGCGGCGGCGAGGCGACCGCGGTTGCCGTCGAGCGCATATGAACGTCGTCAAATCTGCGATCTCGACGCGCGAGGCAGGGTTCAAAGCCAATGCTGCGGCGATGTCGGCGCTCGTCGACCAGCTCAGATCGCGTTTGGCCATTGCGGCCCTGGGCGGCGATGAACGCTCCCGCAATCGCCATACGGACCGGGGCAAACTTTTGCCGCGCGACCGGGTCGAGCGTCTGGTGGACCCTGGTTCTCCCTTTCTCGAACTTTCTCCGCTCGCCGCGTTCGGCATGTACGACGGCGATATCCATGCCGCCGGAATCATCACCGGAATCGGACGCATCAACGGCCGCGAATGCATAATCGTTTGCAACGACGCAACGATCAAGGGCGGCACTTATTATCCGATGACCGTCAAGAAGCATCTCCGTGCACAGGAAATCGCGCGGGAGAATCGATTGCCCTGCGTGTACCTGGTCGATTCCGGTGGTGCAAATCTTCCCAATCAAGCCGAGATATTTCCCGATCGCGATCATTTCGGGCGCATTTTCTACAATCAGGCCAATTTGTCGGCGCTGGGCGTTCCCCAGATCGCCGCCGTCATGGGATCGTGCACGGCCGGAGGCGCCTACGTTCCCGCGATGTCCGACGAAACCATCATCGTCAAAGGGCAGGGCACGATCTTCCTGGGCGGACCGCCGCTCGTGAAGGCCGCGACGGGCGAAGTGGTGAGCGCGGAAGATCTCGGCGGAGCAGACGTTCACGCGCGAAAGTCGGGAGTAGTCGATCACTACGCAAATGACGATCGGCATGCGCTTGCAATGATCCGCCGGATCGTTGGCACTCTGAACACCGTAAAATCGCCGGACATCGTGCTCGCGGAACCCAAATCTCCGCTTTACGACGCCACGGAGCTTGGAGGGATCGTTCCGCAGTCGCTCTCCGTCCAGTACGACGTTCACGAGGTCATTGCGCGGCTGGTCGATGGTTCTGTCTTCGACGAGTTCAAGCGTCTCTATGCGACCACCATCGTCACGGGATTTGCCCATATCGAAGGAATGCCAGTCGGCATCCTGGCGAACAACGGAATCCTGTTTTCGGAATCGGCGCTCAAAGCCACGCATTTCATCGAGCTGTGCTGCCAACGCCGCGTGCCGCTGCTCTTTCTCCAGAACATCGCGGGTTTCATGGTCGGCCGGACGTATGAAGCGGGTGGCATTGCCAAGGACGGCGCGAAGTTGGTCACTGCCGTGGCCTGCGCGGCGGTACCGAAGATCACGGTGCTTATCGGAGGTTCCTACGGCGCGGGAAATTACGGTATGTGCGGACGCGCTTATTCTCCAAGGTTTCTGTTTTCATGGCCGAACTCGCGGATTTCCGTCATGGGAGGTGAGCAGGCTGCAAGCGTGCTCGCCACGGTCAAGCGCGATGGCATGGAGGCGCGCGGCGAAGTCTGGAGCGCCGAAGAGGAAAATGCATTCAAGGCACCGGTTCGTGCGCGCTACGAAGAGGAAGGAAACCCATACTTCGCCACGGCGAGGTTGTGGGACGACGGAATCATCGCTCCGGAGGACACCAGAAGGGTCGTCGCATTGGCGCTTTCTGCGTGCCTCAACGCGGACATTCCGCGATCGCAATTCGGCGTTTTCCGGATGTGACGTTTCATGCCACCTCCATTCCGCAAGCTTCTCATAGCAAACCGTGGCGAGATCGCGGTTCGCGTCGCGCGGACCGCCAAGAGACTCGGTATTGCAACCGTTGCCGTTTATTCGGACGCCGATACGAGTGCGGCACATGTGGAAGCGGCTGACGAAGCGTTTCGTATCGGTCCGGCGCCGCCGCGTGAGAGTTATCTCGATATCGAAGCCGTGATATCGGCGGCCGTGCGGAGCGGCGCGGATGCCGTTCATCCGGGCTACGGATTCCTTTCGGAGAATGCACGATTTGCGGAGGCCTGTGCTGGTGCAGGCGTAATATTTGTGGGCCCGCCCGCGGCCGCGATCCGCGCGATGGGACTAAAGGATCGCGCAAAGAAGTTGATGTCGGATGCGGGTGTCTCTGTGGTGCCCGGATATTTCGGCGAGGATCAGACGCCGGCCAATCTGGAAGACGAGGCCGATCGTTTAGGCTTTCCGGTGTTGATAAAGGCCGTCGCTGGAGGCGGCGGCAAGGGCATGCGGCGCGTGGATCGCCGCAGTGAATTCGGGTTCGCGCTCGAGGGGGCGAGGCGAGAGGCGCAATCCGCCTTCGGCGACGAGCGTGTGCTGATCGAAAAATACGTCGTGCGGCCGCGCCACATCGAAGTGCAGGTCTTCGCGGATTCGCTCGGCAACGCCGTGTATCTGTTCGAGCGCGATTGTTCGTTGCAGCGCCGGCACCAAAAGGTGATCGAAGAGGCTACTGCGCCGGGCATGAGCGAAGAGATGCGCGCAAAAATGGGTCAGGCAGCGGTAACGGCGGCGAAAGCGGTCGATTACGTTGGCGCCGGCACCGTGGAATTCATTGTCGACGCATCCGCAGGTCTGTCGCCCGATCGATTCTGGTTCATGGAAATGAACACGCGATTGCAGGTCGAACATCCGGTCACGGAGATGGTCACCGGGCTCGACCTGGTAGAGTGGCAGCTTAGGATCGCGGCGGGCGAACCTCTCCCCTGGCGACAACAGGACCTTCGTCCGCGGGGCCATGCCATCGAAGCGCGGCTATACGCGGAAGATCCCCAGAACGATTTCCTGCCCTCTGCCGGCAAGCTGGAGCGTTTGCGGCTGCCCGCTGCCGGCGACGGAGTTCGCATCGACACAGGTGTTCGCGAGGGCGACGAGGTCAGCGCGTATTACGATCCCATGATTGCGAAGGTGATCGCCTGGGACGACGATCGTGAATCTGCTGCCGGCAAGCTGGCCGAGGCAATCGGCAAGACGGAAATTGCGGGCGTGCATACGAATGCAGGACTTCTTGTGCGTTCGCTCCGTCATCCCGGATTTCTCGCCGGAGAGATCGACACCGGGTTTATCGAGCGGCATGGTGTCGGGCTCCTGCGGAAAGCGGCCGACGAGCAACTGTTTGCCCGCGCAGCGTTGTTCCTGATCGCAGACAGAACGATTCAGACACGGCCGGGTGACCCTTGGGACTCCGGGGACGGATTCAGATTGTCAGGCGAGGGGCGTGAGACGATCGATCTGCGATGCGGCATGGAGACCGCCTCCGTTCAGATCGTTCGTGGCCGCGGGGGAAAGGTTGCGTTAGAGATTTCCGGAGCGCCGGTGACACCGATGATGCACGCGAACGCGCTACGTCTGGAGTCGGGAGCGATTGCGGTCATGTCGGGTGGCGACACATGGAGTTTCGAGATCGAAGATCAGTTTGCCGAAGGCGATTCCGCTGGCGACGCCGTGGACCGTCTGATAGCGCCAATGCCGGGCAAGATCGTGCGCGTACTGGTCCGTGCGGGCGAGACGGTGAAACGCGGCCAGGCTCTGATGGTGCTCGACGCCATGAAAATGGAGCACACCCTGGTTTCGCCCGCGGATGCGAAAGTATCGGGCGTCGAGTTTGCCGCGGGGGATCAGGTTCAGGGCGGCGCGGTGGTGCTGCATTTCGCCCCGCAAGATGTCGTTGTTTCGTGACTCTTCATCTCATCAAATTATGCGTAGGGGTCGAATCGCTTGCTGATCTGGCGCACTGGCAGGCAGGACGCGTGGCCGCGCTCCAGAAGCGGCAAAAACCGTTGGAGCTCGTCCACTTTACCCGTCAGACGCCGCGGCGTGCGCGCGAACTCCTCGATGGTGGTTCGCTTTATTGGGTCATCAAGGGCCAGGTTGCCGCTCGCCAACGATTCCTCGACATCAGGCCGGCTCGAAGCAAGGACGGGACCATGCGCTGCGGTCTCGTCTATGAGCCGAAGCTCGTTCCTACGTTCCGGCGCGCCCATCGGCCTTTTCAGGGCTGGCGATACCTGGAGCCCGGAGATGCTCCGGCGGACGCCGGCGCTCGCAAAGGCGGCAAGGGGATACCCGAATCGTTGCACGCCGAGCTGGCCGAACTTGGATTGATCTAGTAGGGTCGTCTCTACACCGCGATATTGTCGATCAGACGCGTGCGCCCAATCGTCGCCGCGGCCAGTGCCCGCATTTGACCTTTGGGGCGCTCGAGTTTCTCCAGTGTCTCTGCATCACGAACGGCCACATAGTCGACGGAATCGAAGCCGCTCGCCAGAAGCGACGTCCTTCCGGATTGTTCCGCGTCCGATATGGAAGCACCTGACCGGATGTTTCCAGCCACAGCGCGAAGGATGCCGTTGAGCTGGCCGGCAACCCGGCGCTCCCCGATGCCCAAATACGCATTGCGAGAAGAAAGTGCGAGCCCGTCAGGCTCGCGAACAATCGGCGCTCCGAGAATCTCGGCGTCAAGCCCAAGATCGCGTGCGAGCCGACGAACCACCAGAAGCTGCTGATAGTCTTTTTCACCAAACACGGCGATATGGGGCGTCGCCGCTATCAGCAGCTTTGCCACGATCGTGGCTACCCCCGAAAAGAAATGGGGGCGATAGTCCGTCTCAAGTCCGAGCGCCGGGCCATTCAATTCGATCCTGGTGACGAAACCCCTTGGATAGAGCTCGGCGACCGGCGGCGCGAACACCAGGTCCGGCGCTTCGAGCTGCGACAGCGTCCGCAGGTCTTCGTCGATATTCCGCGGATAGCGATCGAAATCTTCGTGCGGCGCAAACTGCGAAGGGTTCACGAAAATGCTGACGACCACGCGATCGACGGAATTTTGTGCCGCCGCAACAAGAGAAAGATGTCCCGAATGAAGTGCGCCCATCGTGGGCACCAGACCGACGCGCTCGCCGGCGCGCCGCCAACCAGACACCGCCGCGCGCAGCTCGCCGACCGTCGAAATAACCCGGGGCATTTCCATGCCGGCAAGATTAGCTTCCAAACCGCCAGACGCGCTACAACCGGCACGGCAACTCCGAATCCTTGCTTACCCATGACCCAAAATCCGTTGCGAAAGGCGATCTCGCGGGCGTGGCTCGCCGACGAAGAGGCTCTTTCAAACGACCTCATTTCCAGCGCCCGGCTATCGCCCGGGGAGAGAGACGCGACGGAGGCCCTCGCAGACGAACTCGTGCGGCGGATTCGCGGCGCGCGCGATCGTCGCAGCGCGGTGGACGCCTTCACGCAGGAGTACGCATTGTCGAGCGAGGAAGGCGTCGTGCTGATGTGCCTCGCGGAGTCGCTTTTGCGCGTGCCCGACAGTGCGACTGCGGACAGGCTGATCCGCGACAAGATTGGGAGTGGAGACTGGGGCAGCCATCTCAACCGCTCGAAATCCCTGTTCGTGAACGCGTCCACCTGGGCACTGATGCTGAGTGGCCGCGTCGTCACGCTCGATGAAGCGGCGAAGTGGGATTTCGCCGGCATCTGGAAGCGCTTGATCGCCCGCTCCGGCGAGCCGGTCGTGCGTCAGGCCGTGACGTTTGCGATGAGCATACTCGGCCGCGAATTCGTGCTCGGCCGAACCATCGGCGAAGCTCTGCGCAATGCCAGACCCAAAATGAAGGAAGGCTATCGATTTTCCTTCGATATGCTCGGCGAAGCGGCTTATACGCGCGACGACGCGGCGCGCTACTACGAATCGTATCGTGCCGCACTTGCTGCCATTGCCGCCGACAACCCGGATCGAGAGAGTTCCGTCCTGGAACGTCCGAGCATTTCCGTGAAATTGTCCGCGCTGCATCCCCGCTACGAATGGGTGAAGCACGAGCGCATTATGGCGGAATTGTTGTCGCGACTTGTCGCGCTTGCAGCAGAAGCCAGATCGGCAAACGTCGGGATTACAATCGATGCCGAAGAATCCGAGCGTCTCGATCTCATGCTCGATGTGTTCGAGGCGATGGGGGACGACAAGTCCCTGGCCGGCTGGAGTGGTTTGGGTCTCGCGGTGCAAGGATATCAAAAGCGCGCGTTGCCCGCGATCGAATGGATTGCCGATCTCGCCGGACGGCAAGCCAGGCGCGTTCCGGTGCGACTCGTCAAAGGCGCCTATTGGGACACGGAGATCAAGAGAGCGCAGGAACAGGGATTGCCGGACTACCCGGTATTCACGCGCAAGGCAGCGACGGACTCTTCGTATCTCGCTTGCGTGCGCGCGCTTTTCGCCCGTAGCGATGCCATCTTTCCGCAATTTGCAACGCATAACGCGCATACGCTTTCGGCCGTACAGGTGTTGGCCGGGGACACGCGGGATTTCGAATTTCAGCGCCTGCATGGCATGGGAGAGGCGCTGTACGAGTTTTATCGCGAAGTGTCACCACCGAGCCGCATTGGACCCGCGACCAGAATTTACGCACCTGTAGGAACGCACGAAGATCTGCTCGCCTATCTCGTGCGACGTCTGCTGGAAAATGGCGCCAACACGTCCTTCGTTAACCGGCTTGCCGACGAGGAGGCGCCGGTCTCGGAGGTCATCGCGGACCCTATCGAGCAGCTCGCTGCCGCCAGTCCGAAACGCAGTTTGCGGATTCCCAAGCCAATCGATCTGTTGCCTGACAGAAAGAACTCGGCGGGGTTCCTCTGGAGCGATCCGGAGGTCAGCACGCCGACGATTGAGCGAATGCACAAATCGCTTGAGCGGCCTCAAAGTGCGGCACCGCTCATCGGAGGCAAGGCGCGAAACGGCGCCCCCCGGCAAATACGCGATCCGGCCGACAGGCGGCGCGTCATCGGTGAGGCGACCGAAGCGGTGGAAGCCGACGCGCTGGATGCACTTGCACTTGGACACCGCGCGCAGGAGGCGTGGGACAGGCGCGGGGGCGAGGCACGCGCCGCCATTCTCGATCAGGCCGCCGACTTGTTCGAATCCGAATGCGCTCATCTGATGGCGCTCGCCGTGCGCGAGGGAGGGAAGACCTTACCCAATGCTCTCGGTGAAGTACGAGAGACCGTCGATTACTTGCGCTACTACGCCGCGCGCGCGCGAGCTCTGTTCGAGAGTCCAATTCGACTGCCTGGTCCGACGGGTGAGGAGAATGAGCTTACATTGCATGGACGCGGCGTTTTTGCCTGCATATCGCCGTGGAATTTTCCCCTCGCCATTTTTACCGGTCAGGTGGCAGGCGCACTTGCAGCGGGCAATGCTGTTCTGGCCAAGCCCGCCGAGCCGACGCCGCTGATTGCCGCGGCTGCCGTTCGATTGCTTCATCGTGCGGGCGTTCCCGAAGACGTGCTGCATTTGATTCCGGGCAAAGGGTCCCGATTGGGAAGCGTGTTGTTTCGCGACACGCGACTTGCCGGGGTCGCTCTCACGGGATCCACGGAGGCTGCCTGGGCGATCAATCGGGCGTTGGCGGCGCGCGATGGACCGCTCGCGCAGCTGGTTGCGGAAACTGGCGGCATGAATGCGATGATCGTCGACTCGACGGCGTTGCCCGAACAGGTCACTCGCGACGTGATTGCGTCCGCCTTCGACAGCGCGGGGCAGCGTTGCAGTGCGCTACGCGTGCTGTTCCTGCAGGAAGACGTGGCCGATCGCATGCTTGAGCTTATTCTGGGTGCGATGGACGAGTTGAAGCTCGGCGATCCGTTTTGTCTCGACACCGACATCGGACCGGTTATCGACGAGCCATCGCGCGAATCGCTCGAGGCCCATGCGACGCGCATGCTTCGTGAAGCAAAGCTTCTGCGCAGGCTCGACGTTGGAAATGAACTTGAAACCGGTGTTTTCTTTGCGCCTCACGTGTTTGAAATCGGCTCGATCTCCGTCCTGAAGCGAGAAGTGTTCGGCCCCATTCTCCACGTGGTCCGCTACTCGGGCGCCAGGCTTGGCGAAGTGTGCGCGGCAATCAATGCGACGGGCTACGGTCTGACACTTGGTGTTCACAGTCGAATCGACGAGACGGCAGCTTTTGTCCGCACGCGCGTCCGCGCCGGCAACACCTACGTCAACCGCAATCAAATCGGCGCGGTCGTTGGTGTACAGCCATTTGGGGGCGAGGGGCTTTCCGGCACTGGTCCCAAGGCGGGGGGGCCGCACTATCTTCTTAGATTCGCGCTCGAACGCACTTACACCGTCAACACCACCGCCGCGGGCGGCAATGCCGCACTTCTCAGTTCGGAGCTGGACGGTATTTGATCGGAATTGTCGCGAAGACAAACGTTCGGCATTTCATTCAAACCGGAAAAATTCCACGTTGCACCGGAAATGTGCATGAAAATTGCGGCTGTGCACGACTCCAGGATGCAAAATGTTGGCCTGTGCAGGGCTGCTCAGACGCACCCGTATCTGCTCTTGATTCAGCGCAGACACCCGGCGCGTCAAAGAATGGATTCGCCCTTTGCGGATGACCCTGATAGGGTCCGGCACAGGATGGATGGTCCATCCGGCAATGTCTTAGGGGACTTCCCAAATGAGAAAAAGCCTGGCGTCGGTCGCCTTAATGGCGACGGCCGCAATGCTGCCCGGCACTTTTAGCGCAGCTGCCAAACCTCTGCTTCAGCCGGGAACGGCAAAACCCGTGTTCGTGGTCGGGCCGAGGCATAATATCCCTGCCTATCACACGCCCTCCAGCAATCTGCCCCAATGGAATGGCAGCTTCACGGATCTCAAGGGCAACAACGTAAATTTCACGCAAATCGGCGGCAATCCGTCGACGACCAATACGACCAGCACCATCACGGTGCTGATCATTCCGATCAAGATGATCTACGGGTCGGGGAACGGCAATATGACGTTCGATCCGAACAAGACGATCGTGTTCAGAAATCGCAGCGTGACCAAGAATTTTGCCAAGTCGCCGCTGTTTGGGACTCCGGGCAAGCTCATCGATTACAATCAGGGCGGAACGGATCTCGGGAATACGCAGTACATCGATGCCTTCCAGCGCGGCACGTGGTGGGGTAACGATGTGAGCGTCAACACGAGCTACCACACCATCTACCAGACCAAAATTGAGCCCGAGCAATCCATTACGGTGACGCCATCTCAGGGCAAGGTCGAGCCGAATCCAGTTTCGGGAAATACCGGCACCATCGGCACGATGGACATCAATGCCTTCGACAGCGCCTTGCAAACGTTCATGAGGAACATTTCCGACGTGAACCCGGGCGTGCTGCCGCTTTTTATAACGTATGACATCTATCTGACGTCAGGCGGCGGCTGCTGTATCGGCGGATACCACGGCGCCAATGGCGGCCAGCCGGGTGGACAGACCTATTCCTACGCAACCTACGAGGACAAGGGCAACTTCTCCCAGGACGCGTCGGCGTTTTCGCACGAGCTTGGCGAGTGGGAAGACGATCCGTTTACCGACAACTTCGTGCATTGCAACGACAACAGCCTGATGGAAGTGGGCGATCCGCTCGAGCGTATGGCGAACTACGGCGCCTTCCCCTACAAGCTGCACGGTTTCAAATACAATCTGCAGTCACTGGTGTTCATGCCGTATTTCGGTGCGCCCCGCACGGACTCGGTCAATCAGTGGCTGGCCTTCCAGAACGACGAATCCAACGTCTGCCCGGGCCAGTAAGTAACGGAATTATCTGTATACGGAGTGCCCCTCTTCCCCAGGACTCTTTGGGGAAGAGGGCCAGCCGACTGGAGACTCGAACCAGGTTCAGGAATTTCATTGCGTTTGATCGTTTTGAACCGGGCCGTTCAAGCAGATCTCAAACGCAGGCCTCTCCGGAATACGCTCAATAGTCCAGCATTTACGATTTCGATCGATTGGGACAGCCGACCCATCGCGGGCGCTTGAGGGGCTTCCTTGGGTGCGCTTTCGATCTTCGGGCTACGGGGCCCAGAGAGTGCTAAACTCCGATTCGCAACGGCGGCGGCGACCGGGCAAGCGGCGATGTCGGGCGGACACATCATTGTTTTCGGCAATGAAAAGGGCGGCTCTGGCAAGACGACCGCCGCCATGCATGTGGCCGTCGCGCTCGCGCGGCAGGGCAAGCGTGTCGCAGCAATTGATCTGGACCTTCGTCAAAGAAGCTTTTCGCGGCAACTGGAGAACCGGACGAACTGGCGGGAGCGCCACGGCAAGCTCACCACCGTGCCGGAGATCTGCGTATTCGAGCGCTCGGCCGCTCCTTCTCTCTATGCGGCCGCCGTGGAAGAGGCCAATTCATTGGAGCGCCTCATTGACCGAGCGAGGGCCGCCTATGAATTTGTAATCGTTGACACTCCGGGTTCCGATACCTTGTTGTCGCGGATCGCGCACGCCGCCGCCAATACGCTTGTCACGCCGCTCAACGACAGCTTTGCGGACTTCGATTTGCTGGCCCACGTTGACCCGGCGACGTTCTCCGTAGACAAGCCAAGCATATACAGCGATTTCGTGTGGGAGTGCCGCAAGAAGCGCCTCCTGGCGCGTTTGCCAGCGCTAGACTGGGTCGTCATGCGCAATCGCGTGGGCTCGACGGAGGCTCGCAACAAGCGCCGCGTTTCGTCGGCACTGGACGCGCTGGCCCGCCGCATCGGTTTTCGCGTGGCGCCCGGGTTCGGCGAGCGCGTCATCTACCGCGAGCTGTTCCCGATGGGGCTCACACTGCTTGACCTTCCTCAACCGGAGCTCGGTATCTCGCTCAGCATGTCGCACCTCGCCGCGCGGCAGGAGGTGCGGGCGCTGATCGCCATGCTGATGCTACCCGGCCTAGGCAGTCTGCCGGCAGCTCAGTGCGCTGGATAGCCGAAGCGGTCGATCCAGTTCTTCAGAATGGGAAGAACGGGCTCCAGTTGATCGCGATACCGCCGCCACTGGCCGATTCCACTGGTATAGAGGCCACGCGCTAACTGGGCGGCGCTGGGATTCCGGCGATCGATCGTTTCCGCCGCGCGGGCGAACTCATGCATCGAGTCGGTCTGCGGAATTCCCGAGAATGCGCAGATCCTGGCAATGGTAGTGTCAAAATCCGTTACGATGTCCTCGTACCGGCACTCGAGAAGAGTCAGCGGAAGCTTCTGCCGATACAGATCCACGAGTTCCATCACGGCAGCGTAGAATCTCGCGCAGTCGTCGAGCGCGAGAAACTCGAATGTCATGCTGCTGATGTCGAAATGATTGCGAAAACAGCTTAGGACGACATCGCGCGGATCTCTGATCGACAACAGGACTTTCGCTTCAGGAAATAATTTGCCGATCAGGGGAAGCCTCAGCGAATTAAAAGGCATTTTGTTCAGGAAGATTTTTCTTCTCAATGAAATTCCGCTGGCCGCCACCGCCCTCCAGTAGGCGTGACGCCATGGTGCGAGTTCGCCGCACCGGAACATGCCAGCCGATCGATACCTTCATCGTCCAGGAGGAACGTCCGGGCCGCATCCGCGAGAAACTCGCGCTCGTCGGTCGCCACCACCTCGGCACCTGTCGATAGCACGGTCTCGAGAAGAGTGGTGCCGCTGCGCATGAAGCCGAGCAGGAATACGTGCCCTTCAGGGACATCGTCCCGGGGCGCCGGAAGTTGAGGCGATGGCCACGCAGCACTCTGCCTAAAATAGTTTGTCCGACGGCGCACTTCGTCCACTGCGCGGCTGGCTTCAAATCGGTACGCATGAACAGCCCGGCGCATTCGGTTGAGTGCATTGCAAGTGTGGAAAGCTTCCGATGGGTAGCCGCTTCTGTCAAACGCATTGGCCGCACCCGCAAGAGCGATCTCCACTCGTGGATCCTGGATCGATCCGGATGCCTCCAGCGACTGCCGCAGCCGATTCTTGCCGGCCTCAATCCGCTTGTCGTTGATGTCCGCAATTGCCAAAGCGCCAAGAGCAACGGCGTGACGGGGATGGCGCGAAAGAACCCGCTCCGCATAGGACCTGGCTGTAGCCGTTTCCTGAAATTGCGCCGCCAACAGCGCCCGGCTTGCGAGGGCATCGATATGGTCGGGGTCGAGCCTGAGAACGTCCCTGAGAGCGAGATGCATTTCCCGCGTGTCGTTGAGCATACTCAGCACGACGGCTCTGTGGTAATGCAGATGCGCGAGTCGGGGCACGACTGCAATTGCGGCATCGAGAGCGGCGAGAGCCTCAACCGGACGCTCGACCTTCATCAGGCAATAACCGATCCTGCCGAGAATCATGGGGTCGCGTGGCAGGAAGGACCGGGCCGCCTCGAGATCTGCAAGAGCTTGCTGGTATAGGCCCTTGCTCACCAGCCGCGCGGCCCGGGCATTGCAAAGCGCGGGGTGCAGGTAACTCTTCGATAGCACTGCGTTGCTGGTTTGGAATTTTCCGGTGAGATTCTCGGACCGCATGGTGTCGTTGACGACCATCGTGCCGTGCTTGGCCTGATCGAAGACTTTCTGAATTGATGAGGCGTCGGCGCGGGCATTCCGCGTTGCATTCCGTTCCTCAATCGTCGGGATAGCCAAATCTCTTGATCCACGGTTGGAGATGCGGGATCGCGGGAGCAAGCTCCGGCCGATAGCGGCGCCATTGTCCGATTGCGCCTTTATACAGGCCGCGACGGACCTGTGCGGCACTCTGGCTGCGACGATCGATCCGTTCGGCAGCGGCGCTGAAGTTGCGCAGGCTGTCGCTCCAGTCTACGCCGACAAATCTGCAGATGCCCCGCACAGTGCCGTCGAAATCATCGACCAACTCCTCGTATCTGCATTCAAGAAGGTTGAGAGTCAGCCTCTCACGGCATAGCTGAACGAGAGACATCACTGCCGAGTAGTATCTGGCGCAATCCTCGATGCGAAGGAATTCGAAACTGTTGGCGTACACGCGGAATCGGTGACGGAAACAACTGAGCACGACGTCTCGCGGGTCTCTCAGCGCCAGAAGTATTCTGGCGTGGGGGAACAATCTCGAAATCAGCGGCAATCTCAGCGAATTCAGAGGCAGTTTGTCGAGAAAGACACGGCCGGTAACATCGAGGCCGGATTCGCAAACCGCCTTCCAATAGGAGTCCTGCCAAATGTGCGCATCGTCCTCCGCGAAAGCGGCCAATCGGTCCAGAGCAATCTCGTCACGCAGTAAAGCGTTTGCTGCTGCCTCCAGGAAATCCCTTTCGTCGCTCACGACGAGCCGATCATGAGTGGCCATCACGGTTTCCAGCAGGGTTGTGCCGCTCCGCGGAAAGCCCAGGAGAAATACGTGACCATCCGCGCCGGCGGCGCCGTCGGGCGCGCGGCCCGCATCGGCCCACGGAACCCGCGATGGGAGATGAGAGATCAGCGACTCAACATCTGCGAACGCACGTTGAGATTCGAAACGGCCGAGATGGACTGCGCGGGACCATTCGTTCACGCTGGTGTTGAGCGCAAACGCCTCCGCCGTCAGGCCACTGCGATCGAATGCATCGGCTGCATAACCCAAGGCCATGTTCACCCGGGCATTCCGCGAGGAATGCGTTTCGGCCAGAAGAGGGCTGAGCGACGATTTGGCCGAGGCGATGTCGCCGCCGTCGATGTCGGCAATGGCCATGGCTACCCGAGCAACAGGGTGACCGGGTTTGCATGCGATGGCGCGCCGGCCATAGGTTTTGGCGCCGGACTGGTCGCCCATTCGCGCCGCGACCAGGGCCAGACTCGCGAGAGCGTCAACATGATCGGGCTTGAGCGTCACCACGCGCTCAAGGGCCTGCTGCATTTCCCCCGTCTTGTTGAGCATGCCGAGCGCCACGCTCTTTCGATAGTGCGCTTGAATGAAATCGGGCGCCACGGCGATCGCCGCGTCAAATGATGCAACTGCATCGTGCGGTCGGTTAAGCATGGTCTGGCAATGGCCAATCGCGTCGAGAAGCGTCGGGTCGCGTGGTGCGTGGACGCAGGCCGATTCGAGATCAGCGAGAGCTTCCTCGAAACGTTCCTGTCGGCCATGGAGCGCAGCGCGCGCCCGGAAGAGCGAAGGATGTCGCAGCCCGTTTTCGATGGCCGCGTTTGCCAGTTCGAGGGCGCGCGATTCATGACCCGCCCGGACGGCGTCCGCAATCTCTTTGGTGATCTGCTCGATGCTCGGAGCGGTCGCTTCATTTGCAGCGATATTCATAGGGAAATCCGTCTTCCTCTATTCCTGCCAAGCGGCCGCGGGAAGACTTTCGCCGATGCGCCCAGGGGCGGCGCTCGTCTGGCCGGCAGCGTAGCCGAAGCGCTCGACCCAAGGTTGAATGATCGGAAGGACGGGTGCGAACTGCTGCTCGTAACGCCGCCATTGGCCGACCGCACCTGCGTATAATCCAAGTTTCACCTGCTGCCGGCTTTGGCCGAGCGGATCGATCGTGGAGTCCGCCGCATGTGCGAAATCGCGCATGCCTTCGCTCCAGCGGATTTCAAGGAACTCGCATACGGTGCGCATGGCAGCGTCGAAGTTTGCAACCATCCCTTCATAGCGATGTTCGAGCAGTCGAAGCGGTAACCTTTTGCGCAGCACTTCCACGAGACTCATGATCCCGGAATAGAACCGCGCACAATCGTGCAGGGAGAGCAGTTCGAATGTGTCGGCATTCACGACAAAACGGTGTCGAAAGCAGCTGAATACGACGTCGCGCGGATCTCTGAGTGCGAAAAGGATCTTTGCTTCCGGAAAGAGCCTGGAAAGCAGCGGCAACCTGTATGAATTGAACGGCCATTTGTCCACGAACACCTTCCCCGCGACTGACAGGCCGTAACCGCGGACCGAACGCCAATATTCCTCACGCCACTGTGTCAAATCTTCTCCGTCCATGGCCGCCAATCGATCAAGACCCGTCGTGTCGTTTAACAAGTCCTTCGCCGCACGGGGCAGACAATCCCGCTCGTCCAGAGCGACCACCTGTTTATTGCTCGCCAATGCCGACTCGAGCAGCGTCGTGCCGGATCGTGCGAAGCCCAACAGAAAGGCGTGACCGGCTGGGTCTCCGTGGCCTCGGGCGGCGCGCTTCGACGGATTCCAGGCCGGCGTCCCCGCGAAATATTGCTTCAAGCGGTCCACCGTGTCGGCGGCCCGAAAGTTCGCGAATCTCGGAGCGTGAATCTGCCATCGCCTTTCCTGCAGCGCCGTGTAAACCGCAAAGGCGAGCGCGACGTTGTCGTGGCGGTCGGCAAGGTCGGCAAGAATGCCCAGCACATTGTTCGCCTGCGGATCATCGCCGAATTGCGCGTGCTGAAGAATTGCCCGAATGTTTTCTTCTGCGGCGGCCACAAGACCTTCGCTGAAATCGGCCATGGCCAGGGCAATCAGGGCAGTAGGCTGACGTGAATTGTAAGTTAGCGCTCGGGCGGCAAACGACCTGGCCTCCGAAGCGTTTTGACGACCGATCGACATGAGAGCCAGACTGCCAATTGCATCCGCGAAGTCCGGCTTCAATGCCACCGCTCGGGCGTGAGCGTCCCTCGCCGCTCCAATGTCGCCTATCATCTGGAGCGCCAGGCCACGACGATAGTGCGGCAGAGCCATGTTGGGCGCCGCGGCAATCGCCGAATCGAATGCCAAAAGCGCCTTGCGCCATTCCGTTAGTTTCAGATTGCAATTGCCGATTGCGATCCGCAGTGCAGGATTGCGCGGCGCCAATACGCTCGCGGACTCAAAGTCAGAAAGCGCTTCGAAATAGCGCCCTCGTTCCATGCAAAGTTCGGCACGGATCGAGAAGAGCGCCGGATGCCGCGCCCCGTCGCCAAGTGCCGCATTTACAAGCTCGAAGGCACGAGAACCATTCTTCGCCTTCGCGGCGGCAATAGCGTCGCTTACGACGCGTTCGAGAATACCAGGATCGGTCGCGGACTGCATGGCCGTTTATGTGCGCCTTTCTCCTTTGGCCAAAGAAGCTATTGCGTTCACTCGCGGGAACCGGTGCTTCGTTGCACGATAATGTGAGGCACGCTGCGGCTGGAGGGAAGTCCCTTGGGTCGCTCCGCTCGAATCCGGCGGGCATGGGTTGGATCGAGATCGCGCAAACCAGGCCGGGTTTTGGTGTATGGTCAAAGGCTGTCACGCCGGTCGGGCAAGCCCTGCGTGAGCGACTCAATAGCCCCGTGTTGTCGCCAAGCCCTGCAGCCGAGGTGCCGCATATGATTGCAGTGTTGGCTGGCGCGTTGGCGCTTGTTTTGGTCTTGCTGCTGTTGGGTGGATTTGCCGGAGCCGACGTCAGGTCGCTTGCAAAAGGGCTGCGATATACCGGAGCGGCGGCTCTGCTGCTCGCTGCGATCGGTCTGGCAATCCTGGACCGCGTGGGGCTTGCGGTACTGGCCGGTAGTTTTGCATGGGGTTTGCTCACGGGTGGCCGCGTCTGGCCCGTCGATGCGTTGCATGGGCGCCGGAGAGCGGGCGCGTCGGCAAATGAAGATTCAAGACGTGAAGAGCGCGCGTACCGTGGCGCCAATTCGGCGATGTCGCGGGACGAGGCGTTGAAACTGCTGGGATTGGAAGAGGGGGCCGGCGAGACGGACGTCATTTCCGCGCACAGGCGTCTCATCCTCCAGACCCACCCGGACCGGGGCGGCTCGAGTTATCTCGCCGCAAAGATCAATGAAGCGAGGGATGTGTTGTTGGGACGATAGAATTGGTCGTGTCGTTCGATCGCGCGCCTAGTCGCTTGAAGCGAGTGCGGCAAAGCAGGTCTCGCCTCGTACTGTCAAAAGTTGACAAACCTGGCGAGCATCGCGTTCTCCGAACGGGCCAAATCGCGCACGGTACAAAGTATGACCTTCATTAGATTGGAACGGTGCGACGATCCGAGCCACCTGACCGAGCACGTCCATCGAGCGTCCGGCATAGGCTGAGAGTTCGGCTCTGGCGGAAGCCGCGTCGTCGAATGCACCGATCTGGATGGTCCAATCGAGACTTCCCGTCGGTAGCGGGTCGCCGCCGACCGCACCTGAAGAATAGACCCCCTTGTGTCGACGCGAATTGGATTCGTGCGATCTTGGAGCGGCGAGTTGAAGTTCTGGCGGCTCATATTCCGCGAGTTGCATGCTCGGTTTGGGCTGCGGTCGGGGTGCATTGAGCTGGACCGCATTGAGTGTCGCCTTCATATCGAGATGCGCGAGGTCGGTATGGGCGGCTGCGCTCTGGAGTGATGGTTGGACCGCAGCAGGCGCCTTCAAATCGATATGCGCGAGATCGGTATGGGCGGCTGCGCTCTGGAGTGCCGGCTGGACCGTGCCAGGCGCCTTCAAATCGAGATGTGCAACGTCTCCATGGGCGGCTGCGCCCTTTGGAGGCGGGGGCGGCGACTGAACCGTGATGAAACGCCC
>DASXMF010000050.1:0-44276 GCA_036495845.1 Rhizomicrobium sp. | reverse complement strand
GGGCAGGCAAGATCGATAAACAACATTCCGTGTTCAAGAACGGCTCCCGTCACTTCGATTCCTTCCGCCAGCAGGAAGATGCGCTGGAATGCGCGGGCGGCGATTCCCCGGTGCACGTAGGTACGCCCCCCGTTTTCCGCCTGGCGACCGCGAACGATGAGCTGACGATCTTCGAGCGTGACGCTCAACTCGTCGCGGGTAAATCCGGCGACGGCCACAGCAACGCGCAGATGCCCATCCTCGCCCGCCTCGATGTTGTACGGAGGATAGTTCTCGCCCGCGTTTCTTGCGGTGCGCTCGATGAGCTGTTCAAGATGGTCGAAGCCCAACAGAAAGGGGCTGGTGAATGCCTGACTGCGATTCATGACCAAAGCCCTCCTTGAGCAGCTTTGCCGGCTCCGCCTCCGCGACCGCCGATTATGGCATCTTTGCGGCCCTCGATAGGCGCCGCGCCTGAACACAATGTGGGGAATGTGGCGCGAGGATCAAGCGAGGCGAGTCGTGGCCGGTTCCGGGACAATGAGCATGTCGGGCCGCACGCCCCAGTTCATATTTGACGGACGTGACGGCGAGCGGACCTATTCCGGCGCCGTCGATCGGATTCGCGCCGACGAGATCGGCGAAGTGGACGAGGCCTTCGCCAGGCTCGAAGCGGCGCTCGATTCGGGCCTCCACGCCGCCGGTTATTTCACCTATGAACTCGGGTTCGCATTCGAGCCGCGGCTCGTGCCGCTCATGCCCCGCCGCCGCAACCTTCCGCTTCTCTGGCTCGGCATTTTCGATCGCTGCGAAATTCGCGACGAAAACGCTGACGCCATTCTGCCGCGCAACCATGCCGGCAGGCTCGTTCATGAATGGTGCGCCGCGCGTCACGAAGCTGCTTTCGAGCGCGTGCACGCGCTCATTGCCGCGGGCGATCTCTATCAGGCCAATCTCAGCTATCGCTCCAGATTCGCATTTGCGGGCGACCCCCTCGCGCTCTACCGCGAACTGCGCGCAAAAGCTGGCGCGCGCCACTGCGCCTTCGTAGATGACGGCGAACGCACGATATTGAGTCTCTCGCCGGAACTGTTCTTCGATCTTTCGCCATCCGGTCTCATCGGCACGCGGCCGATGAAGGGGACCGCCGCGCGCGGTGCCAACGCCGAGGAAGATAACGCGGCCCGCGCACGCCTTGCGGAGAGCGAGAAGGAGCGGGCGGAAAACCTGATGATCGTCGATCTCCTGCGCAACGATCTCTCCCGCATCGCGATTCCGGGCAGTGTCGAGGTGGAGAAGCTTTTCGAGGTCGAGACCTATCCGACTGTCCACCAGATGGTGTCGGTGGTTTCGGCGCGGCTTCGGCCGGGCACCCGGCCGGAAGCGATCCTGCGCGCGCTCTTTCCCTGCGGCTCCGTCACCGGCGCGCCCAAGATCCGGGCGATGGAGGTCATTCGCGAGGTCGAGACGAGCGAGCGCGGCATCTATTGCGGCGCCATCGGCCATTTCGCGCCGGACGGGTCCGCGCGCTTCAACGTGGCAATCCGTACGTTGGCGATCACCGGCAGTGTGGGCGAGCTGGGCATCGGCGGCGCCATCGTTTGCGATTCCCGCCCGACGGCAGAATATGAGGAATGCCTCGTCAAGGCGCGCTTTTACGAAGTGGCCCGCCGTCCCTTGCAGCTGATTGAGACCCTGCGTCACGAGGCGGGCCAGTTTGTGCGCGTCGACCGCCATCTCGCGCGCATGGCGGCGTCCGCTGAAGCGCTTGGTTTCGTATTCGATTTCGGCGTCGCCCACGAAGCACTCGGTCGATGCGTTCTTGGCCGCGACGAACCCTCTCGCGTGCGGCTGATTCTCGACGAGGACGGCACGCTCGCAGCGGAAGCCAGACCATGCGTGGAAACAGTCGCGCCCTGGCGCTTCGCGATCTCGCCCAGAGGCGTATCGAGCCGCGATCCGCTGCTCCGCCACAAGACGAGCCGGCGCGAGCATTTCGACGGTGAACAGGCACGGCTCTCCTCGGCGCTAGGATGCGACGAAGTCCTCTTTCTCAACGAGCGCGGAGAGCTGACCGAAGGCAGCCGCGCGAACATCTTCGTCGAGATCGATGGCGTTCTGCTGACGCCTGCGCTTTCCTGTGGTCTGCTCGACGGTTGCCTGCGCCGTGAAATTCTCGAGCGGGGCGGGTGCGCGGAAGCTTTTCTCAGGCCAGCCGATCTCGATCGTGCGGAGAGAATCTTCCTCGGTAATTCGCTGCGCGGCCTGATTCCGGCCGTTGGATGCGCATCAAACCAGAGTGTGCCTAACCCGCCTTCGCCGCCAGCGCGCACAGCGTGACGAGTGTCTCGGGCAGGAGCCAGCCATGGGCTTCCACCATCCGAATCTTTGCGAGGTCGGAATCGATCGCGGCGTCAAGCGAGCGGCCCGCAAGACTCGCACGCAGCGACTTGGCCGCGCTCTGAGCGTCGAAGTCTTTTTTCTCCGCGAGCCAGGCTGCGCCCAGGCGCGCGGCGCTCTCGCGGTCGGGAAGTTTTACGAGCAGGTCGTCGAAAGGCGACGCTGCGTAGCGGGGGCCGAGAAGGCGCGGCACTTCGAGCATTGCGATCGCGGCAAACATCGTACCGCCGAGCGCCAGCAGACCTGCGAGAACGGGGCGGCGCGCGACGGGCGCTTTTCCGACGACGCTCATCGGAACTGCCCTTTCAGGTGATCGGCCAGGCGCAGCACCAGCGCAATCAGGTTGAGGGTCGGATTGGAGGCGCCATAAGTGGGAAATACCGAGCTGCCCGCAACGTAGAGATTCCCTACGCCATGCACCTTCGAATTCGCATCCACCACGCCGCGCCTCGGGTCCGTGCTCATGCGTGTCGTGCCCATGTGATGGTTGCCCCAATCCATGTTTGCCAGCCATTCGGCGCGCGAAGCGTGCAGAAGGCGGATCATGCCCGTGCGCGCGGCAAGCAGCTGGCGGCCGAGCTCCTTGAGCGTGTTGCGATACTGCGCGAAATCATCGTCGGAGATGCGCATGTCGAGCCTGAGGCGCGGCATGCCGAGGGCATCCTTTGCCGATGTCAGCGTCACCCGTCGGTCGGGATCTGGCGCGAGTTCCATGCCGCAGCCAAGCGTGAAGGCGCGCATCGATGAGGCGTCGCGGCCGAGAACGCCCGCGATTTCGGCAAGCGCGGCCAGGCCTACGTCATCGAGCTGAACTTCGCCTTCGACGGTTGCGAGGGATCCCGGAACGCCGTGCGTGCGGCGGAAACCGTCGCTTGGCGCAAATGCGGCGCGAAAATAAGCGCCGTTTGCGGCCTGCGGCAGTTGGTAGTAGGGCGCAACGTGTCCGTCGAAGAGAACGAGCGTCGCGGTCTGGCCCGGAATCGGATGATCTGCAAAAAACCGGCCGACGAGATCATATCTGTTGCCCACGCCCGGTTTCATCACGTCATTCGACGCGAGCAGCAACCGCGGCGTCTCGATGCCTCCCGTTGCGAGAACAACGATTTTCGGCCTCACGTTGAATTTGTTGCCGGCGAGAGTCGCCACGGACAGGTGATCGAGCCGCGACGCGTCGGGGGAAAGGCGCAGGCCCGTGACGTTGGCGTGAAGGAAGGTGGAAAGATTGCCGATCCGCTTCAGATCGTCCCCATAGCGCTCGCCGAAATGGGTCGGCAGGATGCTGCCACGCTGTTTGCTGAACTGAAAATAGGTCGTGTAGAGGCCGCCGGAGGCCAGGCGGATCGGCGCGCCGAGCGCATTGGTCCATTTGCCGGGATTGTCATAGATGAAGGGTCCGGCCTCGACGAGTGCCTGTGCGCGCGCAAAATAGGGTTCGATCTCGGACCGCGCGAAAGGCCAGCCGGAATGGGCCAGCGAAGTGCGCGCCTCGAAATCGACGGGGTCGAGCGGACGGCACCATCCACCCCAATGATTGCTGCAGCCCCCCAGATAGCGCAGCCGCGTATTCTCGAGAGGGATATAGGAAACGCCCGTCTCTTCGCCGGAATAGAGAGATTGCGTCGCGCGGTCGAACTCCCTGCCGCCACTTTCGAGCATGAGCACGCGCATCGGGGCGCCAGCGAGCGCCAGTGCGAGCGAAATTCCGGCAGGGCCTCCGCCGACGATGGCAAGATCGGTTTCGATCTTGCTGCCCGGGGGAACGGAACGGGCATCCATGAACGCGCGCAATGTTGAGCCTTTCCTGCCGACCCTCCCCCTGAGGGTCGAAATTCTTCTTCGAGCAGCGCGAGAAGAAGAATCTCGGGGAGGGGTATTGCGGCCTCACCCTTCCCCGAAAATCGTTTGCGCCAAAGGGGCGCTCACGATTTTCGACCCTCCCTCAAGGGGAGGGTAGACTTAATTCATTGGCGCGATGAGGAAGTTTGGCTGGCCTGCTGCATCGTAGCTCGCGGCAACCGGCCCGCCTCCGCGCCCCGCGGGCTTCGGCGTGGCCGCTTCTCTCGCTCCGCGAGCGAAGGATGGTGGAGCCAAGCGGGATCGAACCGCTGACCTCTTGAATGCCATTCAAGCGCTCTCCCAACTGAGCTATGGCCCCATTTGCCCGCGCGATCGGCTATCGCTCGTCCTTGTCGAGGTCGGCGTCGATGATGCCGCTGACATCATCGTTTTCTTCCTCCACATCCTCGAGAAGTGAAGGATCCTCCGCTTCGACCTCGGCGATGTCCTCCTCCTCGATATCCTCGATTTCCGCCGCCTCCGCTTCAGCGTCGCCTTCCACCACTGACATGCCGGGAGCTGCGGTTTCCTCCTCGGGCACGATGTCTTCCTCGTCCTCGTCCTCGGCGCTCTCGATCACGACCGCGTCGTCGTCCGCGGTCTCATCCGCCTCGGCAACCTCGGCTTCCTCGACCTCCTCCTCGTCGCGGGCGCGCGCCTCCACGGGTTTTTCCGGCTCCGGCTGTCGAGGCCGGCGCTGCTTGTAGAGAGCCTCCGGCTCGAATGTGAACGCGCATTTCGGGCACTCAATCGGGCGCTTCTGAAGATCGTAAAAGCGCGCGCTGCAGCTGGGGCAAGCGCGTTTGGTTCCGAGATCCGCCTTGACCAGGGTCATGCTTCCCGTTGTGATTTCAGGTTTCGAAGGTCGGGTCGTTTGCCACGGTTGGGCCAGCCTGTCAAAGCGATGAAAGGACACTCCGTGCAGGCGCCTGAAATCCCGCGACCGCTCGAATCGCGCAGGTCCGGTCCGCTCAACGGCGCCGCGCTGGTGCCGGGCGACAAATCGATCTCCCATCGCGCGCTGATCCTGGGCGCGCTTGCCGTCGGCGAGACGACGATCTCGGGCCTGCTCGAAGCGGACGACGTGCTTCGCACCGCCACGGCGATGCGGGAGTTGGGCGCCACCATCGTGCGCGAGGGCGATGGCGAATGGCGCGTGCATGGCGTGGGCACCGGCGGTCTTGCCGAGCCCGAAAACGTCCTCGATTTCGGCAATTCCGGAACAGGCGCCCGTCTGGTGATGGGCGCCATCGCAACCACGGCCATCACCGCCACGTTCACCGGCGACATGTCTCTCAGGAACAGACCGATGCGGCGCGTGCTCGAACCGCTTGCCCGTTTCGGCGCTTGCCACGCGGCGCGCGCGGGCGGCTTTCTGCCCTTGTCCCTCTCCGGCGCGTCGGCCGCTGTCGCCGTCGAGCACCATATCGAGATTGCTTCGGCGCAGGTGAAATCCGCTGCACTGCTCGCCGCGCTCAATGCCGCGGGACGCTCGCGCATCTCGCAAGACGCAGGCACGCGCGACCACACGGAACGCATGCTGAGGGCGTTTGGTGCGGACATCGAAGTCGAGATTCTGCCTGGCGGAGGCGAAGCGATTCATCTGATGGGCGAGACCGAGTTGCGCCCGGCCGCAGTTACGGTGCCGCGCGATCCGTCGTCCGCCGCTTTTCCTCTTGCGGCCGCGCTGCTCGTCGGAGGTTCCGAGATCGCGCTTCCCGGTGTGCTTCTCAATCCCCGGCGCACGGGATTCCTCGATACGCTCAAGGAAATGGGCGCGGCGATCGAGACTGCGAACAGGCACGAAAGCAGCGGCGAGGAGATCGGTGACCTTCTGGTTCGCGCGTCGTCTTTGAGGGGCGTCGAAGTGCCGCCGGAACGCGCGCCTTCGATGATCGACGAATATCCCATGCTTGCCGTGCTCGCGGCGTTCGCGGAAGGGCGCACAATCATGCGTGGGCTGGGTGAATTGCGCGTCAAGGAGAGCGACAGGCTTGCGGGTGTCGCTCGCGGCCTCGAAGCGATAGGCGTCGAAGTCGAGGAATTGGCCGATGGCCTGATCGTCGAGGGCAGAGGCAATGATGGCGTGCGGGGCGGCGCCTCCATCTCCACCCGGTCGGATCACCGCCTGGCGATGGCGTTTCTCGTGGCGGGCCTTGCCAGCCGCGAGCCCGTATCGGTCGACGACAGCACGATGGTGCGCACGAGCTTTCCGCGCTTCCGGCCGCTAATGCGCGGCCTCGGCGCCAGCATCGCCGCACTCGGACGATGACCCGGCCCATCGTCATCGCGGTGGATGGCACCGCAGCGTCGGGCAAGGGTACGCTGGCCGGACGCCTGGCTGCGCATTTCCATTTTGCCCATCTCGATTCCGGATCGCTCTATCGCCTGACTGCTCTAAAAGTCCTGCGCGCCGGGGGCGACCCGAGCGATGTGGCACAAGCGGCCGCAGCGGCGAAGTCGATCGATCCGGCCGATGGCCCGAAATGCGATTTGCGGGGTCGCGACATCGCCGAAGCCGCCTCCATCGTTGCCGCGATACCCGCAGTCCGCGCAGAACTTCTCGACTGGCAGCGGCGGTTTGCCCGCGAACCGGGAGCGGAGGGCGCGGTAATCGACGGCCGCGACATCGGCACTGTCGTCTGCCCCGATGCGACGGCCAAGCTTTTCGTCGATGCGGCGCCCGAGATACGCGCCCGACGGCGGCGCCTCGAACTCGAAGCTGAGGGGGAAGCCGCTCCCGAGCAGGCCATCCTTGCGGATATCGAGGCGCGCGATGCACGCGACCGCACCCGCGCCGTTGCGCCCCTGCGGCGTGCCCCCGACGCGGCCTTGCTCGACACCAGCAATTTGGATATAGACGCGGCGTTCGCGGCAGCCCTCGCCCTGGTTTTGCGTAAGGTCGAGGAAGCGCTCGCAGCCCGCCACAGGGATTGAAGGATATCCGGCGGGGTTGCACGGGCAGGCATCGCGGATTCACTCCGGAATTTTTTGCGCGCCCCACCGCGAAGGCATGTGCTTTTGCGACGTGGTTGCGCCGAACTCGCGGGGCCGCCTGGGCCGCCCGTCAACCAACATTGAAAAGGACATCTCATGGCACGAGCCGCCGCCGAATCGATTTCCACTCCCAGCCGCGACGATTTCGCCGCGATGCTGGAAGCCAGCTTCGAAACCCGCGCGCCCGCCGAGGGCTCCGTCGTCCGCGGCATCGTAGTCGCCATCGAGAACGATTTCGCGGTCGTCGATGTGGGCCTCAAGACCGAGGGTCGCGTGGCGCTGAAGGAATTTTCGATGCCTGGCCAGCCGCCGAACGTGAATCTCGGCAGCGAGGTGGAAGTCTATGTCGAGCGGATCGAGAACGCTCTCGGCGAAGCGGTGCTGTCGCGCGACAAAGCGCGGCGTGAGGAGAGCTGGATCCGGCTCGAGCGGGCGTTCAACGAGCAGACCCGCGTCACCGGCGTGATCTTCGGGCGCGTCAAGGGTGGCTTCACCGTCGATCTTGACGGAGCGGTTGCCTTCCTTCCCGGCAGCCAGGTCGATGTGCGTCCGATGCGCGACGTCGGTCCGCTGATGAATCAGCCCCAGCTGTTCCAAATACTGAAGATGGACCGCCGGCGCGGAAACATCGTGGTGTCGCGCCGTGCCGTGCTCGAAGAGCGCCGCGCGGAGGAGCGTTCGTCTCTCGTCGCGAGTCTGACCGAGAAGCAGATCGTCGAGGGGACGGTCAAGAACATTACCGATTATGGCGCCTTCGTGGATCTCGGCGGCGTCGACGGACTCCTGCACGTGACCGACATCGCCTGGCGGCGCGTCAGCCATCCAACCGAGGTGCTCTCGGTCGGCCAGCAGGTTACGGTGCAGATCATCAAGATCAACCAGGACACCCAGCGCATCAGTCTCGGCATGAAGCAGCTGCAGACCGATCCGTGGGAAGGCGTCGCCGCGAAATATCCGCCCGGCGTGCGCTTCACCGGCAAGGTCACCAACGTCACCGACTATGGCGCGTTCGTCGAGCTCGAGCCGGGTGTCGAGGGTCTCGTGCATGTTTCGGAGATGAGCTGGGTCAAGAAGAACGTCGCGCCGGGCAAGATCGTGACGCCGGGACAGGAGGTCGAAGTCCAGGTGCTGGAAGTCGATTCGAACAAGCGACGCATCAGCCTGGGCCTCAAGCAATGCGTCGAAAATCCCTGGACGGCTTTTGCGGGCGCCCATCCGGCGGGCAGCACGATCGAGGGCGAGGTCAGGAGCATCACGGAATTTGGCCTGTTCATCGGTCTCGACAACGATATCGACGGCATGGTGCACCTCTCCGATCTGTCCTGGGACAAGCCGGGAGAGCAGGCGGTCGCCGATTACAAGAAGGGCGACATGGTCAAGGCAAAGGTGCTCGACATCGACGTCGAGAAGGAGCGCATCAGCCTCGGTGTCAAGCAGCTGAGCGGCGATCCCATGGCGAAGGCCGCGCCGATGAAGAAGGGCGATGTGGTGACCGTGACCGTGACCGAAGTCACCGAAGGCGGCATCGAAGTCAGTCTCGCCGATGGTGTGAAGTCCTTCATCCGCCGCTCCGACCTCGCCCGTGACCGCAACGACCAGCGCCCGGATCGCTTCGGCGTCGGCGACAAGATCGATGCGCTCGTTACCGCCGTCGATAAGGCCACCAGAAAAATCTCGCTCTCCATCAAGGCGCGCGAAGTGGCCGAGGAGAAGGAAGCCGTCGCGCAATACGGATCGTCCGATTCCGGCGCGTCGTTGGGCGACATTCTGGGCGCGGCCTTGCGTAAGCGCCACGAGCCTGACACTGCGTCGGAAGAAACGTCCGACGCCTCGGAGGAGTGACAAAAACGTCGCACCGCGGGAAACGAGGCGTTCTGCCATGAACGCCCGTTGACGCTCGCGGATCGCTCTGACTACGGTTCCCGCTCGGGATCGATCTTGGGTTTTTTCGCCCGGGGATGCCCTCGGGGGGGCGGGGATGATCAAGTCCGAACTTGTCGCGCGCCTCGCGCAACGCTATCCGCATCTCTACCATCGTGATGTGGAGCGGATCGTCTCGACCGTGCTCGATGAAATCACCCAGGCCCTCTCGGCCGGGCATCGTGTCGAGATTCGTGGATTCGGCGCGTTCTCCGTGAAGGTGCGACCCTCGCGCAGCGGGCGAAATCCTCGCACCGGCGAGCCCGTCAAGGTCGACGAGAAGCGCGCGCCCGTCTTCCGGACGGGAAAGGAGTTGCGCGCGCGCCTGAACGGCGGCCCGCAGGGCTGACCTTTTCTGTGATCTGCCGGAAGCATTGCTTCCCGACTCGTGAACCTACACATCCTCGCGCTTCAGCAGAGCAAAACTGCCAAAACGCCAAGGCGCCAGGACGCAGAAGGTGAAGCACCTGGAGACGGAGAACACGGAGGAAAAATAATATGCGCGCCTTTGCGCGCCGTGTTTTCTCAATGCTCTCTATGCGTCTGCGATGCTCTCTCCTTCTTGGCGTCTTGGCGGTTCAACCTCCTTTCACGCCCCGTGGCTCGGCGCAAATGTGCCATTGGACCGTAACGGCTCCGTGAATTGGACCCGCTTGCCTTCTCCGCGGCGCGGGCGGATAAGCGGCGCCCCATGGTGCAGGTGAAAATTTGCGGAGTCACGCGGCTCGAAGACGCGCGCGCCGCGATCGCTGCGGGCGCGGATTTCGCGGGACTCGTCTTCCATCGTGCTTCGCCGCGACATGTGCAACCGGATCAGGCGAATTCGCTGGCTGCACAATTGCGCGGCCGCATGCGTGTGGTGGCGGTGCTCGCTGACGCAACCGATTCGGCGGTCGCGCAAGCCGTGAGCGCCGCCGATCCGGATTTCCTCCAGTTGCACGGCGGCGAGACTCCCGAACGCGCGGCTTTCATCCGCGCGCGCTTCGGCAAGCCGGTGATCAAGGCATTGGCGATCGCCGGCGAAACCGATTTTGCGCGACTCGCAGCTTACGATGATGTGGCCGACATGCTCTTGTTCGATGCGAAGGGGCCCGCCGGCGCCGTACGCGGCGGTCATGGCCGCGCCTTCGACTGGCAGTTGCTCCGTACACGAACCATACGCAAACCATGGCTGCTCGGCGGCGGACTCGATTGCGGCAATGTTGCGCGCGCGATCGCCACTGCGGGCGCGCCAGGCGTCGACGTGTCTTCCGGGGTCGAGAAGGCGCCCGGTGTGAAATCGGCCGAGGCGATATCCGCGTTCGTCGCTGCCGCGCGCGCAGCCGAGCTTGAACGAGTATCGCCGTCATGAGTGTCGCGAATTCCTGGCGCAATGGTCCGGATGCCACGGGCCATTTCGGCGCCTACGGCGGCCGCTTCGTCGCCGAGACGCTGATGCCGCTCGTGCTGCAGCTCGAGGAGGCCTACGAAGCGGCGAAGCGCGACGAGGGCTTCAAGGCCGAACTCGACGGGCTCCTTCGTCACTATGTAGGACGCCCGAGCCCGCTCTATTTCGCCGAGCGTCTCTCCGCGCGGCTTGGAGGCGCGCGCATCTGGCTGAAGCGCGAGGATCTCAATCACACGGGCGCGCACAAGATCAACAATTGCCTGGGCCAGGTGCTGTTGGCGCGCCGCATGGGCAAGACCCGCATCATCGCGGAAACGGGCGCGGGACAGCACGGCGTCGCCACGGCGACGGTCGCGGCCCGCTTTGGGCTGCCTTGCATCGTTTACATGGGCGCCGTCGACATGGAGCGGCAGAAGCCCAACGTGTTTCGCATGCGTCTCCTCGGCGCCGAAGTGCGGGAAGTCGTATCCGGTTCGAAGACGCTCAAGGACGCGATGAATGAGGCGTTGCGCGATTGGGTCGCCAATGTCGACGACACGTTCTACATCATCGGTTCGGCCGCCGGCCCGCATCCCTACCCCGCGATGGTGCGCGATTTCCAGACCGTGATCGGCGATGAGACGCGCGCGCAAATCCTGGAGGCGGAAAAGCGTCTGCCCGATCTGCTGGTCGCCTGCGTCGGCGGCGGATCAAACGCGATCGGTCTCTTCCATCCCTTTCTCGACGACGATGCAGTGGAGATTCACGGCGTCGAGGCTGCCGGTGCAGGAACGCACACCGCGCGGCATGCTGCGACCCTTGGCAAGGGCGTGCCCGGCATTCTGCACGGAGCGCGATCCTACCTTCTGCAGACACCGGAGGGGCAGGTGCTCGAGGCGCATTCGATCTCTGCCGGACTCGATTATCCCGGTGTTGGCCCGGAGCATTCGTGGCTGAAGGACCAGGGACGCGTTAAATATTTCTCGGCAACCGACCGCGAAGCACTCGACGCGTTCGCTGAGCTGTCCCGGCACGAGGGCATCATTCCGGCACTCGAGCCCGCCCACGCGCTCGCCCATGTCATGCGCCTCGCGCCGGGTCTGCCGAAGGATACCATCGTCGTCCTCGCGCTCTCCGGACGCGGCGACAAGGACGTGTTCACCGTCGCCGAAGCGCTGGGTACCCGCCTGTGATCAGCCAAAGAAAGGTGGAACCGCCAAGGCGCCAAGACGCCAAGAGGTCAGATGCCAAAAAAAGGACCACTGAGGCACTGAGCACACTGAGGAATTATTGCGCGCGTTCGCGCGCAATTCTTTTTCTCCGTGCGCTTCGTGTCTCAGTGGTGAATCCTCTTTCTTGGCGTCTTGGCGCCTTGGCGGTTTTGTCTGTCTGCGTAAGCGGAACTGCGCTTGCGTTTCTCCGCTGCGCGCCCTCGACAAGTGGAGCAACGTGGTGAGCCGGATCAAGGCGCGGTTTGCGCAACTCACGCGCGCGAACCGCGCGGCATTCATTCCTTTCATTACTGCGGGAGATCCGGATCTGGAGGCGAGCTTCGCCATTCTCGAAAAGCTTGCCGGGGCCGGCGCCGATCTGATCGAACTCGGCGTGCCCTTCTCCGATCCGATGGCGGACGGCCCGGCGATCCAGGCCTCGTCGCAGCGGGCGCTTGCGGGCGGCATGACGCTGGCGCGTGTGCTCGACCTGGTCCGCCGCTTCCGCAGCAGGGACGCCGAGACGCCGCTGGTGCTGATGGGCTATTACAACCCGATTCACGCCTTCGGCACGGCGCGCTTTGCCAAGGAGGCGTCCCATGCCGGCGTCGACGGCCTCATCATCGTCGATCTGCCACCCGAAGAAGACGAGGTATTGCGCATCCCGGCTGCTGCACAATCGCTCGACATCATCCGCCTGGCGACGCCGACGGCAGACGAGCGCCGCCTGGATGCGATCCTCGATGGCGCGGGCGGATTCGTCTATTACGTGTCGATCACGGGCGTGACGGGCACGAAGAGCGTCACTCCGGACGACGTGCGGCGCGCCGTGGCCCGGCTCAAGGCGCGCGCAAAGCTTCCCGTTGCGGTCGGTTTCGGAATTCGCACGCCGGAACAGGCGGCGGAAATCGCGGGATTCGCCGATGGGGCGGTGGTGGGCTCAGCCATCGTCGATCGCATCGCCCAGGGGCGCGAGAAACGCATGAAACGCGCCGCTCTCGTACGCGACGTGACCGAATTCTGCACGGCGCTCGCGCAATCGGTGCATGCCGCGAGGCGGGAATCGGAGTAGGGTGGCCCCATGAACTGGATCACGAATTTCGTCCGTCCGCGGATCAAGAGCCTGATGGGCGCCCGTAGCGCTGAGACACCCGAGAATCTGTGGAAGAAATGTCCCGGCTGCGGCGACATGATCTTTCATCGCGACCTCGAAGCCGCGCTCTTCGTATGTCCGCATTGCAGCCATCATCTGCGTATCGGCCCGCGAGAGCGTTTTGCGATGATCTTCGACGCCGGGCAGTATCAGGAATTGCCGCAACCTTCCGTGCCCGTCGATCCCCTCAAATTTCGCGACGAGCGACGCTATACCGACCGCCTCAAGGACGCGCGCAACAAGACGGGGCGGGGCGAGGCGCTGAGCGCCGCACGCGGCACGCTCGACGGCATGGCTGTGATGGTGGCGGTGCAGCCGTTCGATTTTCTTGGCGGCTCGCTCGGCATGGGCGTGGGCGAAGCGCTGGTGCTGGCGATGCAGGCGGCGGTGCAGGAGCGCCGGCCGTTCATCCTCATCGTCGCTTCGGGCGGCGCGCGCATGCAGGAGGGAATCCTGTCGCTGATGCAGATGCCGCGTGTCACCATCGGCGTCGACATGCTGCGCGAAGCGGGATTGCCCTATATCGTGGTCCTGACCGATCCGACGACGGGCGGCGTCAGCGCCTCGTATGCGATGCTGGGCGACGTGCAGATCGCCGAGCCCGGCGCACTGATCGGCTTTGCGGGCCAACGGGTGATCGAGCAGACGATCCGCGAGAAGCTGCCGGAGGGTTTCCAGCGCGCGGAATATCTGCTCGAGCACGGAATGCTCGACATGGTGGTGCATCGCCGCGACATGCGCGCCACGCTTTCGCGGCTCATCCATCTGCTGATGAAGGCGCCGCGGCCGCAGGAAAACCCGCCGGCTCTGCTGGCCGCGCGGGGCAAATGAGCGGCGACGCTGCGAGCGACGCGATCCTCGAACGACTTCTCTCGCTCCATCCCAAACGCATCGACCTCGTTCTGGACCGCATCCAGCGGCTGCTGGCCCGGCTCGGTCATCCCGAACGGAATTTGCCGCCCGTGCTGCATGTGGCGGGAACCAACGGCAAAGGTTCCATCTGCGCTTTTGCGCGCGCAATGCTCGAGGCGCAGGGCCTTCGCGTGCATGTCTACACCTCGCCCCATCTCGTACATTTCCACGAGCGCATCCGCATCGCCGGCCGATTGATCGGCGAGGACGAGCTTTCGGCCGCGCTCGAGGAATGCGAGCGCGCGAACGAAGGACTTCCGATCACGTTTTTCGAGATCACCACGGCGGCGGCGCTGCTTGCCTTCTCGCGGCATCCGGCGGACGCCCTGGTGCTGGAAGTGGGCCTCGGCGGAAAATACGACGCGACCAATGTGGTCGAGGCGCCGCGCGCAACCGCGATCGCGCCTGTGGCGCTCGATCACCAGGAATTCCTGGGCACGAGTCTCGTCGAGATCGCGGCCGAGAAGGCCGGCATCGTCAAACCGCGCGTGCCGCTCGTCATGGCCGCGCAGGACGATGCGGCGCGCGATGTGATTGCGCTGCGCGCGCACGCGCTCCACGCTCCGCTCCTGCAGTACGGGCAGGATTTCTTTGCCCATCAGGAGCAGGGCCGCATGGTCTATCAGGACGAGCACGGATTGCTCGACTTGCCGCTCCCGCGTCTCGTCGGCCGCCATCAGATCGACAATGCCGCCGTCGCCATTGCCATGCTGCGCGCCGGCGGCTGGGGCAAAGAGAGTGCGATCGAAAAGGGTCTGCGTAGCGTCGAATGGCCCGCGCGCATGCAAAGGCTGTCGCGCGGCCCGCTGGTCGATCTGGCGCCGAAGGAGGCGGAAGTGTGGCTCGATGGCGGGCACAATCCGCAGGGAGCTGCGGCCGTCGCGCGCGCCGTCGCCGATTTCGAGGAGCGCGTGGAAAAGCCGCTCTATCTCATCTGCGGCATGCTGAAGACCAAGGATGCGAAAGGCTTCTTCGCGCCGTTCCAGGGGCTTGCGCGCCATGTCGCGACGATCGCAATCCCCGGCGAAACCGCGAGCCGCGGCGCCGGCGAATTGTACGATGCCGCGCGCGGCAGCGGTCTCGATGCCAGCCCCGCCGAAGATCTCGAAGACGCGATGATGCAGGTCTCCGCCTGGTCGCGTGCGCGCCCCTTCGAAGGCGCGCCGCGCATTCTGATCTGCGGCTCGCTCTACCTCGCCGGTCGCGTGCTGGCGGAGAACGGGTAAAACGCGCAAAATTCTGGTTCTCGCGATGGGGTTGCGTCGCGGACCTGCGAAAAAGGCGCTTTCTCGCTATTGTAACAACGGAGGCACATTTAAGAAGTTGCCCCTTGGTAGTTTTCGCCTTTGGTGTGTCCGAGCGGAGGTTGCCATGCTTCGAATCTTTGAAATCGCTACGCGTGTTATTGCTGGCGTATTGATACTAATCTCATTCGCCTCACGGCCCTCCGTTCAAGCCAGCACGTTTAAGGTGCTATATACCTTCACGAACGGTAGCGACGGGGGCCTTCCGTGTTGCAGCAGTCTGGTTCTGGATGGCAAGGGCGACCTCTACGGGACAACGGTATCGCTCAGCAATTGCTGCAATTCGGGCGCGGTTTTCGAACTCGCTCCAGGCGGCAACGAATCCGTACTTTACAGTTTTCCCAACGGCAGCGGAGGTTCGGAGCCTACGGCCCTTGTCATGGACAAGGCGGGAAATCTTTGGGGAACCACGATAGCAGGGGGAATTAGCGGTGGGGTTATCTTCAAAATCCTAACTTCGAAAGACAAGGAAAAGCTGATCCACACGTTCGAGGGATCGCCCGATGATGGTTGCGCTCCGGAGGGCGCGATGGTTGTCGATAATAGCGGCGACTTCTTTGGCACGACATTCGGTTGCGGCAAACACGGTTTTGGCACCGTCTTCGAACTCATGCCGAACGGGACTGAATCGCCGCTCTATTCATTCAGGGGAGGACGCGACGGCCTTTATCCAGTCGCGGGTCTGATCATCGACTCGCAGGGCAATCTGTATGGCACGACGCAATACGGTGGAGTAATTGGTCCCTGCAGCGATGGCTTCGGTGGTTGCGGCACAATCTTCAGACTTGCTCCAGACGGCACGAAGACGGAGCTGTACAAATTCAAAGGTCCTCCGGGGGACGGCTATCGTCCCGCGGGCAACGTGATCATGGATGCCTCGGGAAATCTCTACGGTACGACATCGTGGGGAGGTCGCGCTGGATGCTTCGCAGATGAGGGTTGCGGCTTGGTCTTCGAACTTTCGTCGAACAGAACGGAAACTGTGCTTCATTTCTTCAACGGCGAAAAGCGCGATGGCTCGAACCCCTCTGCCGGCCTGATCGCTGACAGTGCGGGCAATCTCTATGGCACGACGGAATTTGGGGGCAGCAGCAATAACTGTAACGGCGCAAATGGGTGCGGCACAGTATTCGAGATGGCGCCGGACGGGACCGAAACCATTCTTCACAAATTCAAGGAGGCCACCGACGGCGCCAATCCGATGGGCGGTCTTGTAGCGGACAGCTCGGGAAATCTCTATGGCACAGCGACCTATGGCGGAGCGTTCGGCTACGGCACGGTGTTCGAGATCACGCCATAACAGCGGAAACCCGGCCTGAATACTGATGGACAATTCTCTACAGTTCCACTGCGTGCTTTTCGACCTCGCCGCAAGGCGGTAGGGGGACGGCAGCGCCGGCTTATCGCCGCATGTCCATCAGCATGCCAGATTGCATCTCGTGAATATGGGCAACGGCGCCGGTCCAGGCATCGGGACCGATGCCGACATCGCTTCGAAACGGGTATTGCAGCTCAAATAGCAGAACCAGCGTGGAGACGATGATGGTCGCGACAGTCGCCGTCATCAGGAGCTGGATGCGCGCATTGCGCAGGCCGAACAGCCAGCAGAAGCAGACGATACAGGTGCCGCCGATCAGCAGGATCAACCACTCGAACCACGACACGCCGACCATGTTGATCGCAATCCGCTGCTGACGGGCGTCGTGCATGGCGGTGAGTTGCTGCAGAGTCGCGGTCTGCGCGTTCGACTGGCTCATATTGGCGGGCATAAACGAGCCGGTCGCGTCGATCGCATCCATGCCGATGGCGCCGGCCGTTTCGTCATAGCCGCCCTGTTTCATGAGCGGCCACTCGCGCGTCGTCATGATCTGCGCATAGCGGACCATGTCGTTTCGCACGCGTTCGCGCACGGCAGGAGCAAGCCCTACCGCGGTGTGCCAGACGTCGATATCGGCGTCGGATTCCATGACCACCAATTGTCGGGCCTCCAGATAGTGCTGCCACACCGCGACGGTGAGAAAGCCGAGCAGCACGGCATAGAGAGTTCCCGAGACGGCGATGATGACGCCACCGACCTCGTTGTGCGCGATGAAGTCCTGGCTCTGGAAGCGGCGATGCACGAAAATCTGTCCTGCGCCTGCAACTGCAACGGCCAGCACCAGCGCAAGAAAGAGCAGGAGCGGGGCGGGAATGCCGTAAAGCGCCGTCATGGGTGAGGCCGATTCGTAACGCGGGTCGAGCTTAGGAGATTCGGAGTCGATTTGAAGCGTGACCCCCTCCGTCTCACGATCCGGCTTTGCCGGATCGCTCGCCACCTCCCCACGCGCAAGCGCGTGGGGAGGAAAACGAGGGCTCGCTCTTCATCTTTCCTCCCCCGCGCTTGCGTGGGGAGGTGCCCCGCCCCCGGTCAGCGCGAAGCGCGGCCGGAGGCTAAACTCCGCGGGCGGAGGGGGCGCTCGGCCGACTAAAAAACCCTTCGCCCCATGAAATTTCCCTGTGGGGCGTATTGGCAGACGAGGAAATCGTAGCCGCCGCCGGTGGCGCGCCCGCAGCCGACCTCCGTGGTGTCGCGCCAGACAATCTGGGTGTAGTGGCCCACCGTTCTCCAGTCGCCGATCTTCGACACGTCGGGGAAATAGGACTGGATGAAGAACCGCTTCTCGGCGCCCCACAGATCGACCAGCTGGGTGAGAGTGGACTTGCCCGCCGTCCACATGGCGAGGTTCTCGCCCGTGCCGAGCGCGCCGCTATGCTCGAAGCGGCGCACCTCCGCGAGATGCTGCGCCCACAACAGAGCGGTCGCCGCAAGTTCGTCCGACCATCTGAGCGCAGGCACGCCGACTTCCCAGCGGTAGCGGTTATGGGCGGAGAGAATCTCGATCTTTTCATTGGGCGTGAATGCAGCGGCATCCGGGGCGTGAGCCAGAACCAGCACTGCTCCGAGAACAACCCAACGACGCATGGACCCGCTCGCACTTCTTGCGTCGCGTGTGCCGGAATATTCCGGCGCACGCAAGCTGTCGCTTGTTGCGTCAACGTTGCGTCGAAAAGTTAAGGAGAGATTTACGAATCGCCGAAAGCGTTCGCTCGAGGCGCTGTTTCGACCAGGTGAGCGTTAAACGCGGACGTTGCCGCTAACGCTTCGCTCACTGCCGATCGAAGCTTCGATCCATTCCTTGATCTTGGACTTCGGCAGCGCGCCCACCTTGGTGGCGGCGACCTGACCCTTGTTGAAAATCATCAACGTCGGCACGCCGCGGACGCCATATTTCTGCGGCGTGGCGGGGCTCTCGTCGATGTTGAGTTTGGCCACGGTCACCTTGTCCTGCAGCTCGGCGGACAATTCCTCGAGGGCGGGCCCAATCATCCGGCATGGGCCGCACCATTCCGCCCAGAAATCCACGACCACGGGCTTGGAGGCGTTGAGCACGTCGTTCTGGAAGCTCGCGTCGGAAATCTTGAGAGGAGGCATCTCTGGTCCTGGGGTGAGACGGATCGGCGTTATATCTAGGAACCGCTCCCGGCGGGGTCAAGGCGCGAGCCGATCCGCGCGAATTCCGCATCGAGAAGCGCCGAAGGCAGCGCCATCAGCCGAGGGCCTTCCGTCCAGACAAGCGCACAATCGATTCGCCGGCCCGGATAGAGTTTTGCCAGCGCGGCACGATAGAGCGCCATCTGGCCGAGATAGAGCGGCGCCACATCGCCCGCACGCTCCGGCGGGGGACGATTGGTCTTGAAGTCGATGACGAGCACTTTCTCGTCCGTCACCGCGACGCGGTCGAGACGTCCGCTGATGCGCGCGCCCGCGCCAAGTTCGGGCAAATCGGCGACGATCGCGGTTTCCGCGCGCGAGCCCGGCGCGAAGGCTTCCGCGAATTGCGGATCGTCGAGAATCGCGAATGTTTCCGCGAGAAGCGCCTCCTGCATTTCGGCCGCGGCCCCGCGCGCGGAAAGATAGCGCCGCGCGGCGCGCTCTCGCTGCTCGGGGGCAAGCTCGGGCAGATGTGCGAGGAGTGCGTGCACCAGAATGCCGCGCGCGAAACGCGCTTGCGGCCCGCGCTCCATTCGTGGAGGCACGCGCGGCGGCTCGTCTGCCGCTTCCGACGGCCGGATGAGACGCGGGCGCGCGCCCTCCGCCCTCGCTGCGCGTTTTGCCCAATCGGGGAGCGCGGCGGGCGCAGGCACAGCGGCCGCAATCGCCGGCAGCATCTCGCGATCGCCATCCGCGCGCTGGAAATCGTCTCCTTCCTTGATCGCAATGCCGAGCATCTCCGCCGCGGGGCGCATGATGTCGTACCACGAACCTTCCTTGATTCCGTGCCGGCCCTCGAAGCCGCAGATATGAAGTTCGTCGCGCGCGCGCGTCAGCGCGACGTAGAGCAGACGGCGGTGCTCGCGCAGAGCCGCGTCGTCGGCTTCGGCTTTCGCTTTACGCACCTGCTCGGGCGCCTCGGCATCGCGCACGGGAAACGCGACCGCATCGCCCGCATAGAACAGGGCGCCGTGATGGCCCGAAGACTGGGGAATCGTCGTGGTGTCGGGAAGGATGACGATATCGGCTTCCAGTCCCTTGGCGCCGTGCACCGTCATCACGCGCACTTCGTCGCGGCCCCTTTCCATATCGCGCTTGATTTGGGCATCGCCCGCCTCCAGCCAATGCAGGAAACCTTCGAGCGAAAGGGTGTTGAGCTGCTCGTACGCGAGTGCGAGCGACAGGAATTCGTCGATGGAGTCGTTCGCTTCGGCGCCCAGCCGGGCAAGCAGGCGTTTGCGGCCGCCCTGCGGGCCAAGCGCCTGCGCATAGAATTCGAAAGGCGGCGCGAAATCGGCGCGCGACCGGCATTCGGCGAGGAAGGCGTGCGCAGATTCCAGAGCCGGCCATTCGCCGCGGCGGGACACGATCTCGTTCCACAGCGTAGACCCGCGCGATTCGGCGAGCGCGTAGAGCTCTTCCTCGGAGAATTCGATCAACGGCGAGCGCAGCAGCGCGGCGAGATTGAGGTCGTCCTCAGGCAGGAGCGTGAACCGTCCCAGAGCGACAAGATCCATCACCGCGATCTGTTCGTTCAATTGGATCCGGTCGGCGCCCGCGACCGGCACGCCGCCGAGTTTGAGCTGCCGGATGAGTTCGCTCGCAAAGGGCTCGCGGCGCGGCACGAGGACCATGATGTCGCCGGGCTGAATCGGGCGCTCGTGGCCAGGGAGCCGCGTTCGCCCGTCCGTCCAGCTCTTGATGCGCCGGGCGATCTGCGAAGCGAGCTGCATGACGGGGCTCGATTTGGGTTCGACGTCCACGGGCGCCTGCCATGGATCGGGCTTGACGTCGTCGATCGGTTTGACGGTCGGCCAGAAAATCACGCGACCCAACGCTTGCGTGCGTGCCGTCTCGTGCTTGATCGGCTTCGAGGACACGCCTTCGCGCACCTCGTCGGGTGCGAATACCGCGTCGACGAAATCCAGGATTTCGCTGGCCGAGCGCCGCGACACGGTCAGTCCGGTGGAGAGGAAATCGCTGCCGGCGCGTGCCTCGAAGAATTCCCGGTTGATGGCGAACTGCGCGGGATCGGCGCCCTGGAAGCTGAAGATCGACTGCTTCTCGTCGCCCACCACGAACAGGCTGCGCGGTGCGCCCGAGCGTGCGCTGTTTCCAGAATAGAATTCCTCCGCCAGCCGGCGCACGATGCGCCATTGCTGTTCGCTCGTGTCCTGGCCTTCGTCGATCAGAATGTGATCGAGACCGCCATCGAGCTTGTAGAGCACCCAGGCCGCGGCATCGCCCTTCTCGAGCAGGCGCAGGGTCGCCGAAATCAGGTCGTCATAGTCGAGCACGGCGCGCGCGCGCTTGGCCCGCGAATATTCCTCGTGAACCGCCTGCGCCAGAACGAGTGCGGAAATGGCAAGCTGGGCGGCGCGTGCCGCGCGGCAGCGAGTTTCCGCCTCGGCAAAGCCATCGGCCACGTTTTTGAACCGGGCATGGAGATGGGGATTCTCCGCGATCAGGCCATTCGTTGCCAGGGCCTTGCGCGGCGCGCCCTCGCTCGTGAAAAACACTTTTGCAAAATCGTGGTAGGCGCCACTTTCAAGCGCAGCGGCCAGCGCGTCGGAAATCTTGCGATCCGTAGATTTGCCGCCCTTCAGCCAATGAACGATTTCCTCCAGCTGTTCGCCCGCTTTCGCCATTTTTGCGCAGAACCGTGCGGCAATGTCCTCATGGTGGTCGTCGACCGCGACGCCGTGTGCGTGGGCGATGGCGGCGCCGATCGATGCCTCGTTGCGCGCGTGGCGCTCGAGAAATTGCTCGAATTTTCTGCGGTCGCCGCCGAGCACCGAGTCGACGATCTGCCCGAGCCGCGTCTCGTCGGAATGGGTCGCGAGAAATTCCGTGGCTTGGGCGAGTTTCTGTTCGCCCTCGCCAGCGCGTTCCAGCACATGGTTTCGCGCGTCCGCGATCAATTCGCGTGCGGTCTGCTCGTCGAGCACGTCGAAGGATGGGGGGATTTGCGCTTCGATGGGAAAGCGCGCGAGGAGATGCTGGCAGAAGGCGTGGATGGTGCGAATCTTGAGACCGCCCGGCGTCTCGAGCGCAAGCGCAAAGAGCCGCCGGGCCTCGCGCAACTCCTCTGCGCCGCGGCGTCCGGCACCGATTTCTTCGATGCTTTGAGCAAGTTTTGCATCGTCGAGCATTGCCCAACGGCCGAGTTGGGCGAACAGGCGCCCCGACATTTCCGCCGCCGCGGCCTTGGTATAGGTCAGGCAGAGAATTCGCTGGGGTGCGGCGCCTGCGAGGAGAAGGCGTGTGACGCGGTTGGCGAGCGTGTAGGTCTTGCCGGTGCCCGCATGCGCCGAAACCCAGGCGGAACGCGCAGGGTCGGCGGCGTCGGAAACGGGCGCAGCGCTCATTCCGCGCTCCATCCCGAGAGCCGCCATTCCCGCACGCGCGCGAGATGGTCGTAATCGCCCGCCTGATCTGTGCGGAACGGCGCCCAGCTTGAAATGTAGGGCGTCGTCTCGCGGTCGAAATCCGCGATCCGCTGCATGAGATTCGAAAGGGTATCGGCGACCAGCTTGTGCGCGTCGCCCTTCACGACGTGCCGGTCGCCCGCAACCGCGCCGCCGGCAAAACGGATATAGACGAGCTGCGACGTCTCGAGCGCGCCGATTTCGGCAAATCCGCCCCGTTCGAGAATGGCGCCTTCGAGCGGCAGTTGCGGCGCGAACACTCCAACCTGCGGATCGGTCCGCGGCTTTCCGGTCTTGTAGTCAATGATGGCGGCGCCGCCGCGGCGCAATTGATCGATGCGATCCGCGCGGCATTTCAGCGTAAACATTCCGGCGGGGCCCTCGATGCCGATACGGCCTTCGATTTCAAGGAACGAGCGTGCGATTTCGGCGCGCTGCCGGCGCTCCTCGGCCACGAACCATGACGCCGCGCGGGCAAAGCGCGGCCGCCAAAGTGCGAGCGCGGATTGCGGAATGCGGCGACGGGCAAAAACTTCCTCCGCGATGGCGATCAGCCGCGCGGTTGCGTGTTCATGAACGACCGCACCGTCTTCCTTCATGAACAATTCCAGGATTTCGTGCATCGCGCTGCCGCGTTCGAGCGGACCGATCTCCGCAGCGAGCGGATCGAGCGGTTTCAACCCGAGCACGTGGCGGGCATAGACCGCATAAGGATCGCGGATCCACGTCTCGATCGCCGTCACGGAAAGCTCGCGTGGGCGCTTGGCGACGGGTGGCCGCGGCTGTGGCCGCGCGATAGGCGCGGCGATGCGGTCGGGCGTGGCGAAAATTCGTGCATAGATGTCGTACGGTGTGTCGCTTACAAGCGCCGGGGACAGGCCGAGCCCGCTCGTCAATTGCTCGAGGCGCTGCAGCCAGCGCGACGCAATTGTCGGAGTGCCGTCGACTTTCAGCGAGCGGGTGAAAATCACGCGCGGCGCGGCCGCGAGCGTCTCGAAATCATGCGCGGCGAGTCCGATGGCGCGTTCGGGCGATTCGAGTCCGATCGTCTCGCGCATCGGGCGCGAGAGCCAGGGATCGGCAGGTGCCGCCTGCGGCCAGATGCCTTCGTTCAATCCGCCAAGCACCACGAGATCAAAGTGCTGCAGACGCGCTTCGAGCGGTCCGAGGATGGCGAGACGCGGATGGCGGCCGAAGGGCGGCCGGATCGCCTTTTCGCCGGCAAGCTGCCGAAAAAGGACGGGATAGGACGAAGGCTCGATCGGCGGCAGATCTTCGCCCGCGCGCGCGAGCGTCTCGAGAAGTTCTGCGGCGGCTTCTCCCGCTTCTCCGCTCCAAAGTCGCGCCGCGTTCCCGTCTTCCGGTGTTGCAGCGAGCGATTGGGCGGCGTCGCGGTGCAGACACGCAAGCTCGGGCAGCGCGGCTTCGCGCAGGCTCATCGCATCGGCAAACGGGCCGAGCCTTGCCGCGAGATCTGCGAACCATGCCGAAAGCTCGTCGATCAGTTGCGCGCGCCGCGTTTCCCCCGCCTCGATGCGCGCCGCCTCGAGAGCCCTGCGCAAGCCCTTAAGGCCGGGATCTGGTCGCGGTCCGCGCAAGACGTAGCGATCCAGCCGGCGGGCATTGCGGCGGAATGTGGCTGGCTGTTCGCCACACGCAGCAAGCGGATGCTTGAGAAGTGCGAGCAGCGGCACGGGCGAAAAACCGTCCTGCGTCGCTTGTGCGAGGAGCGCGAGAAAAACCGCGGGAGGCGTTTGCGCCAACGGTGTGCCGGCGGAGTCGTCGATGGCGATGTCCCAGCGCCTGAGTTCGGCGCCGACGCGGCGCGCGAGATTTCGATCCGGAGTGACGAGCGCGGCCGTTCGCGCCGGGTCTTCTGCCGCTTCCCGCAGCATCAAGGCGATCGCCAGGGCTTCTTCGGCGGGATGCGCCGCCGTGACGATGCTCATCCCGTTGAGCCCTCGCGCGAACCCGGAATCGCCTTTGTCCGCCAAAGCGCGCCAGGCATCGGTGGTCGGCGCGGGACGCAGCGTCTCGCGCAAAAGCCACGCGCGCGTCTTGCTTGGTGCGGCCACGCCGGGCCAGTCCTGCACCTCATCGCGCGCCACGCCCACGCGTTCGAGAAGCTGCCTCATGCCGTATTGCGGATGGCCGGGATCGAGGCGCTCCCAGCTGTCGGCGTCCATCTCGCGGTCGAGCGCGGGCAGAACGACCGCGCCTTGCGGCAGGCGCGCGATTGCCGAGAGCAGATCGGCCGTCGCTGGAATGCTTCCCGTCGTTCCCGCCGCGATCACCGGCGAGGAGGGTGGGCGTTCGCGATAGCGTCGCGCGAGTTGCGCGAGCAAAATATTGCGCCGTTGCGCCGGATCGATTGCGCCTTCCGGCTCGAGGAGCGTTGGCCATTCATCGCGCAACAGCAAAAGAAAATCGCAGACATCGGCCCAATGTGTGGCCAGGGATTGCGGAGCAAGCTGCTCGAGATTCACAAGCGCAGGCTGTTGGGTTTCCACTTCATCGAGAAACCGCGCCAGGCTGCGCGCCAGAGCTGCGGCCTGCGCAAAACCCGGCTTCTCGTGGCCGCGACGTTCCGCCCATCTGCGGACCAGCGTCGCCAGCAAGAGACGCCGCCGCACGGGATCGATTGCCGGCGGTGTGGACAGGTCCTCGCCGGCTGCATCGAAGAGATTTTCTTCTTCGTCGATGTCGCCGAGCGCCCGGAGCTGCGGCAGCAGGGCTGCCCCCTTCAATACCCGGGCAAAGGTTTCGCCGAGCGTTCGCGCCGCGCGTTGCGTTGGCAGGTAGATGGTGGCGGAAGCAAGCGCGAGTGGGTCGCGCTCCGCGTCCGTTCTCTCGATCAGACCGCGCGCAAGCGCATCTGCGAAGGCGATCCCCGCAGGTATCGTGTAGAAGCGCGGGCTCATCGCTTCACGCGGGCAGGAGATCCGCGAGATATTCTTCGGATTGGGCGAGCGCCTCGGGCGTTCCGACGTGCATCCACACGCCGTCGAGCCTCATGCCGTAGAGACGGCCCCTTTCGATCGCGCGGTCCCACAGTGGATTGATCGAGAACACGCCCGGCTTCGCGCCGTCGAAGAAGCGCGGATGCACGATCTGCACGCCCGGAAAGGCGAAAGGGGAAAGGTGCTGCTCGGGCACGCGTGACAAATGGCCTTCCGAGTCCATTACGAAATCGCCGGGGCCCTCGTAGCCGATGGCGTTGACGAGCGACGCGGCAAGCAGCAATGCGTCCATTGCGTCGGGATTGCAGCGCCCGATCATCGCCTCGAGCGCACGACCATATCCCTCGACCCAGATCGAATCCGCATTATGCACGAAGAAGGGTTCGCCCTTGAACAAGGGCAAGACGTTGAAGACTCCCCCGCCGCTACCGAGAATGCGCTCGGACTCGTCCGACAGTCGGATCTCGACATCCTTGCGCCGCGCGAGATGCGCCTTCAGCAGTTCCGCATGATGATGCAAATTGACGACGATCAATTCGACCCCGGCCGCCACCAGCCGGTCGATCACGTGATCGATCAGCGGCTTGCCCCGCACCTTGACGAGGGGTTTGGGAAGATTGTTGGTCAGCGGACGCATGCGGGTGCCCAGTCCCGCCGCCAGGATGATGGCGCGCCTGGGGCGATTCATGTCGCAGCTCCATCGGATTTCGTCACGCGACGGCTCTCCTTGGGAATGGTGCGGTCGTACCAGGCGCGCAATTTCGCGAGCGCGGGATGTTCGAGATCGTGTTCGAGGTATCCCCATACGCGGGGCAGATGGGACAGGTAACGCGGCTTGCCGTCGCGGCTCGCCAGCCGCGCAAAGATCCCCGCGATCTTGGTGTTCCGCTGGGCCGCCGTGACGGCAATTTCCGCGCTCCATGCATCCGCATCGGGCTCCTGTCCGCGCGCCTTCATCGCGTTCGCGTAGCGCTGCTTCATCGCGCAGGCGAGGCCGGGCGCAACGTCGCGTCGCGCATCCTCGAGAAGCGAAATCAGATCGTAGCTGCGGTTGCCGGCAACGGCGTCCTGGAAATCGATCATGCCGACGCGGGCCACGCCGGTTCTCGCCGGCAACCAGAAGAGATTCTGCGCGTGATAGTCGCGGTGAACGAAGACGGGCGCCTGCGCGCGCACCGATTGGAGAGCCTCGCGCCACAGGGCGCGATGCTCGTCCACCTCGTCGTCGCGTGCCCGCCGTCCGAGCGCGAGCGGCATGAACCACTCGGTCATCAAATCCGTCTCGGCGAGGCAGGCGACCTGATCGAAGGCGTGAAGCGACGTGCCCGGCGCGAGTTGGTGCGGCGCCGGTTCGGCATGCAGCTGCGCGATGGCGTCGATGGCGGCGGCATAGAGATCGTCTCCCGCGCCGCCATTCTCGAGCACGTCGGAATATAGTTCGTCACCGAAATCCTCGAGCAGGACGAAGCCTTGCGCGGTGTCCCCCGCATAGATGTCCGGCGCCCCTATTCCCCGCCTGCGCAAGAACCGGGCGGTGGCGATGAAGCGGCCGCAATCGGCGCCGGCGAGACGCGCCGTGGCGTTGTAGCCGAGCGCGCGGCGTTCGTCGGCGGTAGCGTGGGACGGGCAGGGCGGCGCTTCCCTGCTTTGGGGCTGGTCCATCAGCATTGCAACGCGCCCATTGCTCGCGACACGCGTGTAATGACGCGTCGAGGCGTCGCTGGGCAACGGCGAAAGCCTGGCATCCTTCCATCCGGCTTCGGCAAGGAAGGCACGCGCCGATTCCAACCGTTCGCTCACCACCCTCAATTCCCCACGCCCGCAACGAGATGCGCCCACCTCGCCGGTCCCGACAATTCCATGCGCCGCTCACTTTCGCTCAAAATCTCTATACGGATGCTCAACGCATCCTGCCGCAGGCGTTCGCGCGCGCGCTCCGGCCATTCGATGAGCACGGCACCGTCTGTGAGTGCCTCGTCGAGCCCCAATTCGTCCAGTTCGGCCGCGTTTTCCACGCGGAAGAGGTCGCAGTGCAAAACCCGCAGGCCCCCCGCCTGGTATTCCTGGACCAGCGTGAAGGTCGGGCTGGGCACGGCCTCGCTCACACCGAGCGCGCGCAGAATTCCGCGCGCCAGCGTGGTCTTGCCGGCGCCCAGGTCGCCTTCGAGCGCGATCGCATCGCCCGCGCCGAGGCTCCTGGCGATCCGTCCGGCCAAATCTTCGGTTTCGGCGAGGCTTTTCACCACCAGACCGCCCGCAAATCTCGACGCGATGTCTGCCATTCGCGCGCCTTTCTAGTGTCGTGGTTTCGAAGTTCGCCCCAATATCGATATCACCCTCTTGGCGAACTTCGAAACTGAAACGACACTAAAATCAATGGATTGCCAGTGTCCTTCGATTCCAAAATTCGCCCGGAGCCCGATATGAAGTTCATGCGAATTTCGGAATCGGGACACTAGCCCGGCCGCCGCGCAGCCACAACATAGGCGGATGTGAATTTGCCGGCGACCGGGCTGCAACTTGCCGGAACACGCATTTCCGCACACACTTGCCGGCTCACGGAGTGCGCGCGTGCCGGATCTCGACGGCTATTTCCAGCGTGTCGGCTATGGCGGAGATCGTTCGGCGAATCTCGCCTTGCTCGAAACCCTGCATCTGCTGCACCCCGGCGCTATCCCGTTCGAGAATCTCGACCCTCTGCTCGGCCGGCCTGTCGCGATCGATGTGTCTTCGCTGGAAAACAAACTGGTCCACGGCCACCGCGGCGGGTATTGCTTCGAGCAGAATGGCCTTTTCCAGCACATCCTCACGGCTCTGGGATTTCGGGTCACTCCGCTTGCGGCCCGCGTCCGCTGGATGCTGCCGCCGGACGCACCGCCGACACCCCTCAGCCACATGCTGCTCAAGGCCGAGCTGTCGGAAGGCAGCTTTCTTTGCGATGTGGGGTTCGGCGGCCAGAGCCCGACCGCGCCAATTCGTTTTGCATCGGGGCTCGTGCAGGAGACGGCTCACGGCGTCTATCGGTTGCTCGAAGCGCGCGGGTCGTTCGACCTCGAAATGCGTCTCCCCGATGGCTGGGTCACGATGTATCGCTTCACGGACGAAGCCCAGACCGCGCGGGATTACGAAGTCTACAACTGGTTCACGGCAACCCATCCGCAGTCGCGCTTCGTCAACAACCTCGTTGCCGCGCGCGTGGTGAGCGAGGATCGCCTGACCCTGTTCAACAAGGAACTGGCGTTTCAACGCCGCGACGGCTCGCGCGAAAAGCGGATGCTGGAGGGGCCGGCGGAACTGCACGAGGTGCTGACGCGCGATTTCGGGATCAACATCGCGCGAAACGACATTGAAGCCATTTGGTCTCGCCTGCCGACGCAGGAAAATCGGTCGGGTTAGAGAGTCGTTTCCCGCAAATCATGCTCTTACGTCAAACTCGGCGGGGTCATCTGTCCTTGAGAATGGCCAGGCCGACAAGCATGAGAGCGATGGCCGGAACTACCTTGATAAGTGCGCCCAGTGGCTGGATCCAAAGTTCCGGCGCAATCAGAGTGGCGCCGAGGAGATATATCATCGACAGGACGATTCCGGCAGTCAGGCCCGCACGGCATGTCCTCCTGACGGTGATAGCGGCACCCACAAGGACGTCGCTCAGACCCGCGGCGATGGCCAGTCCTTGCGAGAGCCGGAACGGCGCGCCGTGCGATGTCAGGATTGCGGTCGCGCCAGGAAATGCCACAGTCAGGGCGATCAATCCGGAGGCACACCAAAAGCCCGCGAGCGAGGCAAGTAGTATCGGCTTTACGAGGTACAGGCGGGCAAACCAGGTTTCCTGCGCGCTGCTCGGCAAGCCTGTCAGGGTTTCCTCAAGTGGTAAGGGTTCTATTCCGGTCGCCGCGATCCAGGATTCCGGGTGACCTTCGAGACCGCGCCGCATTTCGCGCAGCGCGGTCGTGCAAACGGGCGAAGACCAACCCAGAAGAGCGCAAACATCCCCCGCATGTGCGACCGTTTCCAGGAGCCACGAAGGAAGCCGCGCGATCGTTCTGGGGCCGCCGAATCGCCGCCGGAACGAATCCACAACACCGCCGATGGTTGATGGATGACGTTCCATGAGGTCCCAGATGGCGTTCCAGCGCTTTTCGCCCGCTCTCCAGCGCGTGGCCGTTTCCGAAATCGTCTTTGCGACATCGCCGATATCGATAGAGGCAAAGGGCCGGCCTGCCTCGCGCCTGGGCAAGTCGAACGGGAGCGCAGCGAGCGCTCTTATCAACGCGCTTCCGCCGTAGGCGGACGGCGCGACAACGAATCCGGGCCGCAGGATCACGAACGGAATGGACGAAGTGGCAATGAGGTGTTCGGCGTCGCGCTTTGTTCGGCTGAATATGGTCCGATCGCCCTCTGCCGAGCCGGGAATGGACAGATGGATAAGAAGGATCGTCCTTTCTTGACGTCGAAGCGATTCAAGAAGTCGTAGAACGAACCCGCGATGCACTTCGTCGGCGCGCTCATGCCACCGATTCTGCAGGATGCCGAGACAATTGATGACGATATCTGCCTGCCACTCCGAGATTACATGCGCGAGCTTGTTTACGTCGAGCGCGGCAATCGGGCATTCGTGCGCGAAGTCTGCAAACGCGCCGCGCTGCGCGGCCGTGAAACGACGCGCAACGGCAACGACACGAAATCCATGACGCATGAGATCGGTGGCGACCGCGGAACCGATCAGACCGGATGCGCCGAGAATTGCGACATTGGGCGATAAATTCATGGCCGGTCAAAATGTCGGTTTTGCGATCATCAGCCATGTGATGAACAGAACGGAGCCGAAGCCGGGGAAACCAAACGCAAACCACCACCGAAACAGTCGGTGATACGCCGCCGGAAGCGGCGCATTCGAGACAGCCGCTCGCGCGGCAATGTCGCGCATACGAATCTGCATCCAGACGACAGGCAGCCAGAAGGCTCCGGCAACCAAATAAAGCAAAAGGGAGGCAATGATCCATCCTTGTGAAAACGGAACGCCGGTCTCTCGCATCAACAGGTATCCTGTCAGCGGTTGGGCAATGACAGCAGTGGCAGTAAAGATAAAATCTGCCAGAACAACTATTGCGGCGGTTCGTGCGACAAACGCTGCATTGCGGCTCAAGTGGGCCATAAGCATGAAGAACGCGATCCCGGCACCGGTGCCCAGGATCACCATGGCACCGACGACATGGACGAATTTCAGAAACAGGTATCGCAAAGAGATACGTCTCTAATGAAAGACGGACGAGAGATCGAATCCTCGACGGCAGAATCGTCGCCCCTCGTGAGTCTGACCTCGTGGGCGGCGGGGCACAAGGCATGGGAATTTTTCGATTGGGAGGAGAAATTATGAGTCGCGGCGCCTTTCTTGCTCTTGTCATGGCGTTGGCCTTGAACGGTGCGCGGGCGGCCGATGTGCCCGGCCAGCGTTTCTCGATCAATCCGGCGACGCTGTCCAAACCCTATGCGACGCCCGCAGTCGACAATTCATCTGTGGCGATCGCGCGGCCCAGGGGCGCCGTGCCGAAGGCGCCGGACGGCTTCACCGTCTCGATTTTCGCGCCAAACGTTCCCCATGCCCGCTGGATGGCGGTGGCACCGAACGGGGACGTGTTCCTGGCCCAGTCCGATCTCGGCAAGGTCGTCGTGCTCAGGCCTTCGGCAGATGGCACCCACGCCGTGCGCCTCGTCACCTTCGCCGAGGCACTTGCCCAACCGCATGGACTGGCCTTCGCCAACGGCGCGCTTTACGTCGCCGATACCAAATCCATCTGGCGTCTGCCTTATGCGGATGGGCAATTGAAGGGCAGCGGCCGCCGCCGTCACATTGCCGATACCACGCCGGGCGGTACGGTCGGACATTTCACGCGCGACATCGTTTTCGATTCGAAGGGCAGTCTTTTCCTCACCATCGGCAGCCGGGACAATGTCGGAGAGGAGTCGCCGACCTACGCCAGCGTCCAGAAAGTGAATTCGGACGGCACGCTGTCGACCTTTGCAGGCGGTCTGCGCAATCCCGTCGGCATCGCCTTCTATCCCGGTACGGACGATCTCTACGTCACCGTCAACGAACGCGACGGATTGGGCACAAATCTGCCGCCCGACTATCTCACACGCATCCGCCAAGGCGATTTCTTCGGCTGGCCCTACGCCTACACGGGCGCCCATCCCGATCCCGATTTCGGCAAGAAGCGTCCCGATCTCGTGGCCAAATCGAAGACGCCCGATGTGCTCTTTCAGTCCCATTCCGCGCCGCTCGGGCTCGTGTTCTACGAAGGCAGTCAATTTCCGCCAGAATACAAGGGGGACGCTTTCGTCGCGCTGCACGGTTCATGGAATGCAGCGCAACCGACAGGCTACAAGGTGGTGCGCGTTCACTTCTCGAACGGCCGGCCCGGGAACGCCTATGAAAATTTCCTCACCGGATTCTGGGACGGCAGCACCTCGCCAGCGCGCGTCTGGGGGCGGCCGGTCGGTCTCGCAGTGGCGAAGGACGGAAGCCTGCTCGTCGCCGACGATACGGCCGGAATCGTCTGGCGCGTGGCGTATAAGGCGAAGTAAGAAGCGGCGTGCGCAAACTTGCATTCCGTGCCTGAAATGGCGGATGGCGAGCAGGCGCACTAATCAATGCGGCACGCGTCTGCCCACCTGAACAATCCGCTGTATTCTGGTCATGACTGCGGACATCACAGCGGATTCTACTCTTGGGCACCGCAACGAAGGCGTCAGGTGCGCATCCAGAACAAACTTTTGTCCTCAGCGCTCAGCGGGATACACTCACAACCACTTCGGTCCTTCTGGTAAACGTCCGCCTTGATCGAGAGCGCCTCCTGCGGTTCTTGTCGGCGGCGTTAGCAATGTGCATGTCCCCCGAGGCCGCTGGCGGGAGAGGAAGCCGATGACAGGGCAAGAATCAGAGCGTGTCGCGCGGCCTTACGGCGTACGCACGAAGCCTCGCGTGGCTCTGCCCTTCAAGCCGGGCCAGTACCATCCCATGATCGCGCCACCGTCATTGATATCCCAGACCTGAGTTTCGGTCGATTTGGGCGGGTCGAAACTCGTGATCTTGCCGTTCGCGGAGCGCACGAAGCCGTGCCTGTAGCCGCGGCTGTCGATGTAGCCTCCTGCGATCATGCCTTTGTCATTGACGACCTGCGGCAGGGTGGAAACGTTGTCTGCCGCGTCGAAGCTTGTGATCGTGCCGTCGGAGGTGCGTACAAAGCCGTGACCGTGGACGCCTTTGAGGTCGCCGTAACCGCCCGTAACCGTACCGCTGTCGTTGATGCCCGACGGCACCGTATCCATTCCGGATACCTGGAAAGTCGTAATCGTGCCGTCCGGGGCGCGAACGAAGCCGTGATACGCATCGTTGGCATCCGTGTAAAATCCGCAGATCGCACCTGCGGCATTGATGGCGTACGATTGTGTCCCGGTCGATCCGTCGGGGTCGAATGCGGTGATCGTGCCGTCGGCGCTGCGCACAAATCCGTGCCAGACGTAGTTGCTGTCCTCGTACTCGCCGGCGATCGTGCCGGCGTCGTTGATGCGCAAGGGCCAAGTATAGGCGGACCCCTCGGGATCGAACGTCTTGATATTTCCCCCGGCCGTGCGCAGGAACCCATGGGTGATCCCGGCGCCGCCATCCCACCAGTATCCGGTGATTACACCCTTGCGATTGATGCCCATCCCGTAGGTTTCCTTCGACCCCGTTGGGTTGAACGTCGTGACCGTTCCGTCGGCAGCACGGACAAAACCGAGAGTGGGATTGTCATAACCTCCGGTGATCGAACCGTCGGCGTTGATGCCGTAGGCAGTTGTGTAGTGCTGGGTACCGATTTCGATCGTGACGATCTTTGCCGCGGCGGCCGGCCCGCCCGATCCCAGAATCGAAAGCGCCGCCGCGAGCGCGGTTGCGCCGTTGTGCAATCGATAGCATGACGCTCGGCCGATTTGTCCGCTTCCGGATGTGGACATTTTGGAACCTTTCCCGTTGGTCGCGCCGTTATGGCACCCCTAGTCACGTGACCTGGATGCGATGTATAGCACACTGCGTCAGATCGCGAGATATGCAGAACCGCCACGACGAGAACAAACCACTTTTCCCGCCTGCATTCGCTCGCGACGTTCGGTGTCGCTCACAATTGGATTTCGACCCAGGAAATCGGATGGAAACAGAATTTGGCATTCTGTTCACGGACAAGCTATTCCGATTCAAGTCCCGATTGACTGTGCCCTTTGCCGACCAATGTGCAGTTGCCTCGGCGCCTGCGGAGTCTACTTCGGCAGGACATAGAGCGTGATGCTCTGCGCGGGCTCTGTGTCGATGAGCACGCCGTTGGTCCACGAGACATTGCCAAGCGTCTGAATCGCATTGCTCGAGGTGAGCCGCCACACGCTCGCGGTTCCCGACTGCGTGAAATGGGCAAGCGTGAGATTGACGGCCGTGTCGCCGCTCAGCACTTTGCTGATCACCATCACGGTCATCGCATTGTCGCTGCTGCGCAGCGCCGCGAAGGCCGAGAGGTTGTCGGGATTGGGCGCGGTAGCGGAAATGCTCGTATCGCCAAAACCGGAGCCCGCGCCGTCGTAATTGCGGTACATCTGCATCGCCTTGTAGGTGGGCGTGCTTGAAGCGGGCGTCGTCCAGCGCGTCGCCATGTCGAGACCCTGCTGGCCGAAAATGCCGTAGATATCGGCCTGGGTGGTGGCGCCGTTGATGTGGTCCTCCGCCCCCCAATTGTATTCGGTCAGAGCCGCCGGTGTTCCCGGCCAGTACTCGTCGGCGATCCAGCCCTTCATGCGCGGAATCAGATAGACGGGTGCGTTGATCCAGCTTTCGGAGACGTAACTGGGGTCCCAGAGCTGGCGCGTGGAGCGGTTGCGCAGAAGCTGCATCTCAGTCGACACGTCGTCGCTGAATTCCCCACCCTGCGGATAGAAATGCACGCTGACGATGTCCACGGGATGTCCCGCCAGTTTCCACTGGCTGAGCAGCCACGGGATGTAATCCATGCCGTTCTGCTCTCTCTTGTGATCCGGAAATCTATTGTAGCCGTGATTGGCCGCGTATTGCTGGTCGAAGCCGCTGTAGAAATAGGCGTCCCAGCCCCATTCCTCGGGCGCCAGAACGAGCGCGTTCGGATCGAGAGACTTGATCTTCGCGGACTCGGCAAGGACCTTGTCGCGGTATTCGATTGCGTGGGGACCGACGGGATGAACGTCGCGATGAGACGAGAACCATATGCTCGCTTCGTTGTCCATCAGGTAGTATTTGACGCCGCCCTTGGTGGAGTGTCCCCATTTCCTGACGAGGTGCCTGATCCATTTCTGCTCGAGGCCGGGGCTGTCCTTCACGTACGAATCGTTGGGATCGTTGCCGGTAACGAAGGTCGCACAATCGGTTTCGAGCCCGTCACCCGCGTCTGGAAAATAGGGATCGGTCGCACATTGCGGGCCATACTTGGCAACCGAAAAGCTCGGCAGGATCGCGCGGTTCGCGCCGAGATTCGCCACCCGGCCGATCAGCGGCACGGTGAGCATCGGCTCGGCGGCCGCCGTCTTGCTGTTCGAGACGAAGGTGTCGGCTTCTTCGCCGGGAACGGCGCTCGCCTGGGGGTAGCTCTCGAAATACCAGTCGGCCGCGAGATTTTGCGCGTTCAGCGCCCAATTGTAATCGGTCATCGCGTTGCCGCCCATCCGATTGAGTGGCGCGTTGAGCGCCTGGAGGTCGGAAGAGGAGGCCCACGCCACGCCGTAGATTTGGGGATTGATGGGATGGACGTTTGCCGTCGCGTCGATCGCGACCGTCACCGCGGGCTTGTGCACCGGTTTGGCCTGGGCGTTTGCGAGGAGAAGGACGCCGGCCAGCGCCATTGCACAGCTGGATGACATCTGGCGCATCGTCGCTACTCCCCTCAAGCCGGGTGATAGTCACGGATTGCGATTAATGCGCTCTTTCGGCAATGCGTGGAAGACGTTTCAATTTTGCCGGCAGTGCGGCGCCCTAATTACCCGGATTCGCTGATGAGCGACACACAGAAAGGCTTAGCGCAGAGTACGCAGAGGCTGCGCGGAGGACGCTGAGGGATTTCTCGCGCGGCTATCGCGCGCATGCTTCGACGGACCCAGCATGAGGGTTATAGAGAAGCCCGCACCCGAGTTTGTCGAAGGGTCCTGCGGCCTCTGCGCTTCCTCCGCGCCCTCTGCGCTAAAAACTTTTCGTAACGCGAGTGGTCCAAGATCAAAGTCGGCATCAGCTGCGGCCGGGGATCTGCAATCCGCGCTGCACGGCCGCCCGCCCCAGTCCGCGTTCCAGCCAGGCCGGAACATGTTTCAGGCTGTCGAAGGCGACGAGATCGCGTGCGCCGTAATAGGCGATGAGATTGCGCACCCAGCCGAGCGTGGCGATGTCGGCAATCGTGTATACGTCGTCCATGATCCAGCGCCGGCCCTCGAGCCGTGTCTCGAGCACGCCAAGGATGCGTTTCGATTCGTCGCGATAGTGCTCCAGCGGGCGCTTGTCCTCGATGTCGCGTCCCTCGAATTTGTAGAAATAGCCGATCTGCCCGAACATCGGTCCCACATGCGCCATCTGGAAGAAGACCCATTGAATGGTCTGCCAGCGCCGTATGGGATCGGCGGGAAGAAGCTGGCCCGTCTTCTCCGCGAGATAAAGCAGGATGGCGCCGGATTCGAAGAGGCCGAGCGGCGCGCCGCCCGGGCCATCGGGATCGACGATTGCCGGAATCTTGCCGTTGGGATTAAGCGCCAGAAACTCCGGTGTCAGATTCTCGCCTTCGCCGATGTCGATCCGGTGCGCTTCGTAGGGCAGGCCCATTTCCTCCAGCGCGATCGAGATCTTGACGCCGTTCGGCGTTGGCAGGGAGTACAGCTGAAGCCGGTCGGGATGCGCGGCGGGCCAGCGCGTGGCGATCGGAAAAGCGGAAAGATCTGACATCGGGACTCCATTGAGAGGGAGAACTGCCCCGGTTGCATATATTTGCGCATTTGGCTGAGGCAAGGCGTGCAGCGGTCCTGGAGTGGGTCAGTGCGATCTATTCGCAACCGATCGCGGTGGGTTGGAAAGAAGGTACGGCAGATCGCCATTGATGTCGGGATTCTCTGCCCAGACCTTTGGATCGAATCCGGCAGGCAATCCGGATTGGAACTGCACAGTGGTCAATCCCGTAATGCCCGGATCGTTGGCGATATTGCCGGCCCCCTGGCTCAGGTTGGTGATGCCGCTGGTCGTCGTGTTCCAATAGGTGTTGCTGATATCGCCGGAGTTCGAGAAATCATAGCCGATCAAACCACCGACAGAGTCGTTCCCCTGGCCCGACACGGCGCCCGTCGAATAGGAGTCGCTGATCACATCAAAATTCTCGCCCACCAGTCCACCCACCCAGGACCCCACGGCACCGGAAGACGACACGGCTCCCGTGGCATAGCTGTTCGCGATGGTGCCGCCATTCACTCCCACAAGACCGCCGTTTGTGCTTTCTGAATCCGTGCCCGTGACCGATCCTGTCGCAAATGTGTTGGTGATCAATCCGCTGTCGTTGGAGCCCAAAAGGCCACCATTTACGCTGAACACCCCGCCCGTGACGGCGCCCGTCGCATAGGAGTTGGCAATGACTGAATCGCCCCCTTGTTCTCCCACCAGACCGCCATTGGAACTATGATCGCCACCGGTCACTGTGCCTGTGGCGTAGGAGTTGAGGGCTATCCCTCCGACACCGACCAGACCGCCGTTCACACTGTACTTACCGCCCGTCACATTCCCTGTCGCGTGGGAATTTTCGACTCTGCCAGAGTTCTGTCCTACCAACCCGCCATTGTCGTCATTATTGTTCGTCTTCCCGGTCACATCGCCGGTTGCGTAGGAGTTCTCGATCATGCCTCCGTTGGTAGCGACGAGCCCGCCGCCGCCGCCGCCACCCACATTGCCTGTGGCAAACGCATTCAGAATGAGCCCCAGATTCTCCAACACGAGACCTGCGCCGCCGCCCGCAATATTCCCGGTCGCGTAGCAATCCACGACCAGCCCCTGATTCTGTCCCACAAGGCCATCTCCGCCGCCTTTTCCGACATCTCCGGTTGCGTAAGAGTCCGCCACGACACCCATATTGATTCCAACCAGCCCGCCACCCCCATAGGCGAATTTGACCGTGCTGAACGAGTTCGTAACAAGACCCGTGTTCTCGGCAATGACCGTTCCGCCAACGAGGTGCCTGCCGGTGGCATAGATGTTTCTGATTACACCATCGTTGTGCTCGACCAGATCGGAAAAGGATGAACCGTAGTAGCCCGAGACACTTACGGTCACGTGCGAGTCTTCAATAATCGCCGGGATGCCCGTGATGCCCGATCCACTCGTCCATGCCATGCCGCCCACCGCCCCGAACTGGCCCGTGGAAAGTGCGCCGGTCACGGAATCGCCGACCAATGTGCCGAGATTCGTCACCACCAGCCCGGCGACCAGCGAGTGATCGGCGCCTTTGATGTCGACGTTGGCGAGGCCGAGATTCGCGATCGCGGCACTGGGGGCCAGCTTGTCAAAAAAGCCGACCTGAGCGCCATTCAGGGGATCGTCGATGTTGAGATTGGAGATGACATTGCCGAGGCCCTGGAAATTGCCGGTAAAGACCGGCTTGATCGGGGTCGATCTGTAATTGTCGCCGCTTGCGTTGTAGCTCCGTGCAAAGGCAAAGAAGCCTCTCGGATTCTTGACGATTCCGCGTGCGAGTCCCGCGATTGTATTGACGAGCGCGTAGCGCATTCCGTTTATAGTGAGCCGGCTCGAAAGATGGCCGAACCGGATGTTCCCCTCGGGACCGAACGACAGTTCACCGCCAGTTCCCCCATCGTCGCTGACAAGTGCCACACCGGCACTTCCGCCGACCGAGACGGGTCTGTTCACTGTGATGGATCGGCGGGCATCGAGTGTCAGTGTGTTGGCGCTCGACCAGTAGAACGCAGCAGAGGTCTTGATGTCGTTCGCCTGCACGCCGGCGCCGGTCGTTGTGACTTTGACATTGCCAGTGGCAAGGAGATTCTGAAGGTCAGTAACATTGAGCACAGCATCCTTGGCCGTTGGCAGGCACGTGCCGCTAGCGCAGCTCATGTTGCTGGTCGGATTGGATGAAATCGTGATCGCCGCGCGTGCCGATGATCCGAGCAGAAGCGAGATTGCCAGTGTGAGGCGCGCAGCGCTCGCGCCAAGGGGCTCAAGACCAACGGCTGCAATCACGTCCGCCACTCGCCAATGCATCCCGCACAAGCATAGCATGAACGCAAGCCTTCGGCTGCAGCCAAACCTGGCCGCGCTGGGATAAAAGGGCGTCTTGCCGTTCGATCAGGGTGGCGCTGGTATGCCACTTAATTGACGAAGGAGACTGCGGTGAAACACCAGTTCTTAAGTCTGTGTGCCAGCGCGGTTAGCTGCGCATTGGCCGTGCAGTTTTCGGCAACGGCAATTGCCGCGAGTAACGAGAGGGTCCTGCACTCATTCGCCGGACCGCCGGGAGACGGCACGGAGCCCTTAGCCGGCCTCATCGACGTGAACGGCGTGCTGTATGGCACAACGATATACGGCGGTGCCAGCACAATCTGTGGCAGCACAAGCTGCGGCACGGTGTTCTCGGTTGATCCGACGACCGGCGCGGAGGCAGTCGTCTATTCCTTTTGCAGTGGGCAGAATTGCACGGACGGATGGGAACCCTCAGCGGGTCTGATCGATGTGAAGGGCACGCTGTATGGGACAACGATCAACGGTGGGGCCAATCGCAGCAAGAAGTGCAGCTTCGGTGGCATGGATTCCTGCGGCACCGCGTTTTCGCTCAACCCGACGACCGGCGCCGAGACAGTGCAGCATTCTTTCACCAGCTATCGCAAGGACGGCTCTAAGCCCGTGGCCGCGTTAATCGATCTGAATGGAACACTTTACGGTACAACGAGCTCCGGTGGCAGTTACATCAAGAACTGTGGTTATGGTCCAAATGGATACCCATTGGGCTGCGGCACCGTGTTTGTTATCGATCCGAAGACCCACGCGGAAAGGGTGCTCCACGCATTCCAGGACAACGGCAGGGACGGCTACGAACCGTCCGCCGGTCTAATCGAAGTCAACGGCGTGTTATACGGCACGACCCTAACCGGGGGACGCAACAGAGGCTGCGACCCCATTGAGGGCAATGGCTGCGGCACCGCATTTTCCGTCGACCCCACAACAGGCGCTGAGAAGGTTCTTTATTCTTTTTGCAGTCAGAAGAAGTGCGCGGATGGCGCATGGCCCTTGGCGGGTCTGATCAATGTGAACGGCACGCTGTACGGCACAACGTGGTATGGCGGCACCAACAGCAACTCCAACTTTTGCGGCGACGATGGCGGTGGCGTCGTAGGCTGCGGCACAGTGTTCTCGCTCAACCCGACAACCGGCGAGGAAACGGTTTTGTATTCCTTCTGCAGTCAGAGGAAGTGCGCCGACGGCGCCCTCCCCAAGGCTGGTTTGATCGATGTCAAGGGCACGCTCTACGGCACAACGGGATTGGGCGGCGCCTATCGCGGAGGCACGGTGTTCGCACTCGACCCGAGCACCGGAAAGGAGACGGTGGCGTATTCCTTTTGCAGTAGGAAGAATTGCACGGACGGATGGCTACCCTCGGCGGCTCTGATCGATGTGAAGGGCACGTTATACGGTACAACGGCTGGGGGCGGCGCCTCTGAGGTCGGCACGGTGTTCGCGGTAACGCCTTGATCGCCCGCTTCATCAGGGCGAGGCATGATCTCGTCTAGGTCTATGTCGGGTTTGAAAAGTCGGATGGCCGCTTCGACGTGATCCAGGTTGCAGACCGCTTCGCGCATCTGGCGCTGTAGGTCTTCGATCTGCCCCGCGATCTCGCGCCGCTTCTCTATCAGGCCGGTGACAGCGTGCGGGAGGGGTTTGGTTGGGTCGCTCATGCCCGAAACGTAGGGCGCGGGCGATCGGATTACTTTGGAAGCTTGCTACCTAATACCGCACAATCGGGATGGCTTTCTCGCAGAGAGCCTTCCCTGTTGCCGTATCATCGTAATACGCAATCTCGGCATTGCAGCCGACCGGCTGAATCGGCGCAGCATTAATGTCTTGCCGACAACCAGCGACAAGCATCAATGCATAATCGTGCGAAAGGAAGGAGGCCGTCGCCTGCGTAAAGAACGCAGGAAAAAACCGTGCTACACTTTGGCCGTATGATAGAGGTTGCACCCTCAGAACTAAAAAAAGGCTGTCGAATTTCAGCACGGCGGCAAAGCCTCATATGTCCAATCTGTGCCCGTCACAGAGACGCACGGCGGGCAACCTGCATGGGAGGGCGCTGTCGCAGTTTTCGATCTTGCCGAGCATCCGAAGGCTACGAGAGCATATGCTTGGTCATCACCAATCGAGGGAAGCGCGAACCGCCGCTTCTATGCCATGCTGCAAATGGGTGCGATCAAATCGCCTACGGACGCGGTTAGGGCGGCTATCGTGGCGGACGCGAGAAGGAAGGCAAAATGATTATGCGACCGCGCGAACTATTCGGCGTAGGCGTGCGTCTCCTTGCCGTTTGGTTTTGGACAATAGCGGTTTACTACGGATTTTTGGCCCTACTAAAGTCAGTCGGTACCGCGCCCACGAACAGCTACCCCGTGCCAGAGGACATCAGCATGATGGTCTTTAACGTGCTGGTTGGCGCATTTCTCATGAGGGGCGCCCCAGCGCTGATTTGGCTCGCTTATGGAGATGGTTCCAGAGACGCCCAAGATGCGCAGGCGACGCACGACGTATCGCCAAATTCAAATTAGGACACTACCGGCGGTCCAGACGGTTTCCGTCGAGATGGCGAACGTGCTAGCCCCTGCGGCCGAATGTTCGGGAACGTGCGAATATCATGTCATATCGCATCGTGATCGTCGGCGCCGGGCAGGCGGGCGCGCAGGCCGTAGCGACGCTACGGGCGGAAGGCTTTGACGGCCCGCTCACGCTTGTCGGCGACGAGCCGTTTCCGCCCTATCAGCGCCAGCCGCTGTCCAAGGCCTATCTCGCCGGCACATTCGAGCGCGAGCGTCTTTTCCTGAAACCGCCGTCGTTCTACGTCGAATCTGGCTGCGAGCGAATCGAGGGCGTAGCGGCCACCGCGATCGATCGTGGCGCGCGGACGGTTGTGCTCGCGGATGGCCGCGCGCTTGCCTACGACAGGCTCCTGATCGCCACGGGCTCTCGGGTGCGGCCGATCGCGGCGGCGGGCGCCGGATTGCCGGGCGTTTTCTATCTGCGCGGCATCGCGGACGTGGACGCGTTGCGCAACGCCTTCGCCAGGGGAGCGCGCCTCGCCATCGTCGGCGGCGGCTATATCGGTCTCGAAGTGGCCGCGGTCGCTACGAAGCACGGGCTCGACGTGACTGTATTCGAGTCGCTGCCGCGCGTCATGGCGCGCGCTGTCTCTCCGCAGATTTCGACTTTCTACGAGCGCGTTCACGGCGAGGCGGGCGTGCATCTGAAATTGAATTCGTCAGTCGAATCCTTCGAGGGCGCCGGCAGGCTTGAGTCCATACGCGCAGGCGGAAATTGGCACGCGGCGGACCTCGCGCTGGTCGGCATCGGCATTATTCCCAATGTCGAGATCGCGAAAGGGGCGGGCCTGGCCTGCGACGACGGCGTCGTGGTCGACAATTGTGCACGCACCGCCGATCCGGCGATCTTCGCGGCCGGCGATTGCACGCGGCATGTCGGGCGCGACGGCGCCCTTATCCGGCTCGAATCGGTGCAGAACGCGATCGATCAGGCGAAACATGCCGCGCTTGCGATGCTGGACCGGCCCGTGCCCTATCGCGAAGTGCCGTGGTTCTGGTCGGATCAATACGATCTCAAGCTGCAGATCGCGGGCCTCGCCCGCGACGGCGACGAGCTTGTCATGCGGGGCGATCCGGGGTTGCGCAAATTTGCCGTTTTCCGATTGCGCGACGGCAAAGTGGCCGCGGTCGAGGCAGTGAATGCGGCGCCGGAATACATTGTGGGCCGCAAGCTGATCGCGGATGGCGCGACCATCGCCGCGTCAAGGCTTGCCGACCTGTCGATACCGATGAAATCTATGGCCTGACTCGGGAGCACGCATGCCAAAGATCAAGTACATCGAGCACAATGGCCGCGAACATGTGGTGGAGGTGCCGGCCGGCTGGACCGTCATGGAAGGCGCGGTAAAGAATCTCATCCCGGGCATCGATGCGGATTGCGGCGGCGCCTGCGCCTGCGCCACCTGTCACGTTCATGTGGACTCCGCATGGGCGGCGAAGATTCCGCCGAAGACCGACATGGAGGAAACGATGCTCGATTTCGCGCAGGAGCTCGAACCGACCAGCCGACTCTCTTGCCAGATCAAGGTTGTGACGGAACTCGACGGCCTCACGGTGCGCATGCCGAAGAGTCAGCATTGACGCTCGTGTAACGGCCCCCTCCGCCTCAGTTCGCCCGGCTGAAGCCGGGCTCCCTCGGCACCTCCCCCAATGAATTGGGGGAGGAAAAAATTTGACGAGCAGCGCGCTCCCCTTTTTTTCCTCCCCCGCACTTGCGTGGGGGAGGTGCCCGCGAAGCGGGCGGAGGGGGCTCGTTGCAGCAACATCATCGCGAGGCGATCACTTCACCCCGCGCTTGCCAGTTCCTGCTCCTCGATACGGCGCGGGATGTGACAGCGCACGATGGTGCCACGATCCGCCGCGCTATCGATCTCCACCCAGCCGCCATGCAGCTCGATGAAGCGGTTGACGAGCGCTAGCCCAAGGCCGGCGCCCGCGGGCTGGCCGGCGCGGCCCTTGGCCGCAAACCGGTCGAACACGTTCGCCTTCACTTCCGGAGCGATACCCGGACCGGAATCGGCGACGCTTATCTGCACGTCGTCGCCCACGATCGCCGCCGAGAGCGTGATGGTCCCTTCGCGCGGCGTATATTTGAATGCGTTCGACAGGAGATTGAAGACGACCTGTCTCAGGCGCCGGCCGTCGGCCGTAATCTCGCCGATGTGCTCGTTCCACTCCCGGCGAAATTCGATGTCGAGGCTTTCGGCGTGCTTGCGCAGGGCTTCGGCGACGCGCGACAGCAATTGATGGAGATCGACGCGCGACAATTCGAGCCGCATCGTGCCGGAATCAATCAGAGCCAGATCGAGAATGTCGCTCGTCACATCTGCCAAATTGTCGGACGCCGCGAGGATATCGTTCACATAATCCGTTTGCTTCGGGGTCAGTGTCCCCACCGCGCCGGAGGCCAGCAGGCTGGCGAAGCCGTGCACGGCGTTGAGCGGATCGCGGAACAGGAACGAGGCATGGTGCACGAAATCCGATTTGAGACGGTCGGCGGCTTCCAGCGCCTCCGCGCGATCGCGCAACGCGCTCTCGATGCGGAAGCGGTCCGTCACATTGGCGAAGGTGATGAGCGTCGCCCCGTCGGGCAGCGGCGCAAATGCGAGCGCGAGCATCGTCTTGTCCGAACGCTCGAATTGTCCCCAATTACGGTTGCGCTCCGCCCCCGAGGCGATGCTGACGGCGAGGTTCTCCCAGATCGCAGCGTCGCCGAAACGGGCGATGCAGAGCTCGGCGATCTTTTGCACGTGAGGTTCGCCGACGAGGTCGGAATCCGACAGCTCCCATAAACGGGCGAATGCCGCATTGTGCAGCTTGAGCTTGGCATCGGGCCCGAACACGGCCACGGCTTCGCTGAGCGTATCCAGCGTGGCTGACTGCACCTTGATCAGAGTGTTGTAGGAACTTTCAAGCGCCAGCTTCTCGGTCACGTCCTCGTAGAGGAAGGTCAGGCCGCCGAAGGGATGCGGCTGGGCGACGACGCGCAAGGTCTTTCCGCCTGGCAAATACCAGAGGTCGTCGGGCACATAGTCCCCAGCCTTCGCATAGAGCGCGAGCCTCTGGCGCTTCCAGACCTGGTAGTCGCGCTGCTCGGGCAACTTGCGCGTCTCGCGCAGCCGGTCGAGGATTTCCTCGTCGGTGGGATGAATGTCGAGCCAGGCCTCCGGCAAATTCCAGAGCCGCACGAACGCGCCATTGTAAAAGGCAAGCCGGCGATCGCGGTCGAAGATGGCGACGGCGGTGGCGAGCTTGTCGAGCGTGTCGGCGTGCGCATCGAGATGCTGCTGCAGGCGGGCCTCTGCGTTGGAGAGATCGGTCACGTCGTTGGCCGAGCTGACGACGCTGCCGTCGGGAATCGGTGCATAGGAGAGGGCCAATGCG
>DASXMF010000049.1:0-2637 GCA_036495845.1 Rhizomicrobium sp. | reverse complement strand
CGCCGAACGCTCTTTGGAACTGGCGCGCCCGAAATTGGGATGCGGTTGCACGACCGTCTTGCGCTCATGGAACTCGCCCTTAATCCCGAGTTGAAGCTCGGTGAACTTTACATGGAGGGACGTTTGACGGTGGAGAACGGCGATATTGCCGATCTCCTCAGTCTCCTGATGAGCAATCTTGCGGTGCACACCCCGCGCGGGGTTCTGAAACTCGAGCGGCTTTGGCGGCGCTGGACGCGCTGGCTCGCCCAGCTCAACTACTCCTCGCGCGCGCGCAGGAATGTCGCCCATCATTATGACCTTTCAGGAATGCTCTATGATCTCTTTCTCGATCGCGACCGCCAATATTCCTGCGCCTATTATTCCGCGCCGGCGGAATCTCTCGAAGAGGCGCAGGTCGGCAAGAAGCGTCATATAGCCGCCAAGCTGAATCTCGACCGGCCGGGCTTGCGCGTGCTCGATATAGGGTCGGGCTGGGGCGGCCTTGCGCTGGACCTGGCCCGCGATAGCGGCGCCAGAGTGCTCGGCGTGACGCTCTCGAAAGAGCAGATTGCGCTCTCCCGCAGCAGGGCGCAGAGCGCAGGGCTGTCCGAACGCTGCCGATTCGAACTGGCGGATTATCGCGCGCTCAGCGGCACCTTTGACCGGATCGTTTCGGTGGGAATGTTCGAGCATGTCGGCGTTCCCTATTATCGCGCCTTCTTCGGCAAGCTGCGTGCGCTCCTGGCCGACGACGGCGTAGCGCTCCTGCACACGATCGGCCGCAGCGATGGCCCGGGCGTCACCAGTCCGTGGACCGCGAAATACATTTTCCCAGGCGGTTATACGCCCGCGCTCAGCGAGGTGATGCCGGTGATCGAGCGCGCGGGTCTGATCGTCACCGACATTGAGGTTCTCCGGCTGCACTATGCCGAAACGCTGAAAGAATGGCGGCGGCGTTTCAAGGCGAATTGGAGCGCGGCGGCCAGACTCTACGACGAGCGCTTCTGTCGCATGTGGGAGTTCTATCTTGCGGGAGCGGAAATGGCGTTTCGCCACGATGGGCAGGTCGTCTATCAGATTCAGCTGAGCAAACGCATCGAGACGCTTCCCTTGACCCGCGACTACATGTTCGAATCCGAACGAACCATGCGTTTCGCGGGAACCGAAGCCATGCCGCGCCCGATCCGCGCGGCGTAGCGGCGAACCGGCAATTAAGCTGTGGGCAACGACGGGTCCGCCTTGCGGCGGGCACGCAGTCTCGTTTGATTCGTGCGTCTCTCTCTTTTCGCTCAATCGGGCAAGAGCCGGAATGGAACAAGAGGTCTATCGCCACGTCCCTTACGACATCGATGTCGAGCAAGCTCTGCTCGGCGCGATTTTTGTCGACAACCGGGCGATCGAGCGCGTGTCGATGCTGCTCAGGCCCGAGCACTTCTACGATCCACTTCACCAGCGGCTGTTCGAAGCGATCGTCGCCGGGTTCGAGCGCGGCGGCATCATCATTACGCCGCTGACCCTGCACGCCCAGTTGAAAGCCGATCCAGGGCTCGTCGAAGTGGGTGGCCTCTCCTATCTCGCCAATCTCGCGGCGGCGGCGCCGGCACTTCCGAACGTTCGCGATTACGCCCGCATCCTTCACGATCTCTCGGTGCGCCGGGCGTTGATTCATATCGGCGAGGATATCGTCAACACGGCCTATGAAGCGCCGCTTGAAAAGCCGCCGCAGGCGCAGATCGAAGAAGCCGAAAAGGCGCTTTACGGGATTTCGGAGACGTCGCGCTACGGCGAAGGTCCGCTGGATTTTGCCGAGGCGCTCCGGCGCGCAGTCGAAATTGCCGAGAAGGCTCAGCAACGAGGTGGCCGCATCTCGGGCGTGTCGAGCGGCTTTGCCGACATCGACTCCCTGTTGGGCGGATTGCAGCCATCGGACCTGTTGATACTCGCGGGCCGGCCCGGCATGGGCAAAACGGCACTCGCGACCAACATTGCCTTCAACGCGGCGCGCTTTCACTCCCAGGATGTGGCAGATGGCGTCCCGGTGTCGCGTGGCGCTCCGGTTCTTTTCTTTTCGCTGGAAATGGCGGCACAGCAGCTCTCCGCCCGCATTCTGTCCGAACAGACAGAGATCGAGATGTCGAAGATCCGCTCGGGCCGGTTTGCAGAATCCGAATGGGAGCGTTTCGTTCTGAAAATGCAGGATCTGAGCACGCTGCCTCTCTTTATCGACGACACGGGCGGCATCTCAATCGCGCAGATCGCCGCGCGCGCACGCCGCTTCCGCCGCGAGAAGCAGATCGGACTCGTGGTCATCGACTATCTTCAACTCATCGAGCCGACACGCCGCGTCGAGAGCCGCGTGCAGGAGATCACTGAAATCACTAAGGGTCTCAAGACGTTGGCCAAGGAGTTGAACGTGCCCGTGTTGGCATTGTCGCAGCTGTCGCGCGGCGTCGACAGCCGCGACGACAAGCGGCCGGTGCTTTCGGATTTGCGCGAGTCGGGTTCGATCGAGCAGGACGCCGATGTGGTGATGTTCGTGTTCCGCGAGGCCTATTACCTTAAGTCCCGCAAGCCGGAGGAAGATGATCCCGAATTCACCAAATGGAGCGAGAAAATGGAGCGGGTCAATCATCTCGCCGATCTTTTGGTCGAGAA
>DASXMF010000048.1:0-14717 GCA_036495845.1 Rhizomicrobium sp. | reverse complement strand
TCATCTCGCCGATCTTTTGGTCGAGAAGCATCGTCACGGTCCGACCACCAAGATCGAGCTGTTCTTCGACGACCGTTTCACGCGCTTCAAGGATCTTTCCGAGCGCGCGGCGTAGTCTGATCCTTCTCTCACAGAGTCTATTGTGGGGCACACCTGTGGTTTGCGGGCGCAATTTTTGACCGCCCGGCCCCAACACGTCATTGTGCATTACCTATGAACGATCCGGGACTCGAAACTTCAACTCTGACAGTCCGGCTCGGCGCCATTGCGGACAATTACCGTATCTGTGCGCGCCTTTCGGGAACGCGCATCGCGGGCGTCGTCAAGGCAAATGCGTATGGTCTCGGTATGAAGCCGGTGGCGCGCGCGCTTGGCGAAGCCGGCTGCGATACCTTCTTCGTCGCGCGCGTGGACGAAGGCGTCGCGCTCCGTCCGATTGTACCTAATGCGCGCATTTTCGTGCTTGACGGCGCATCGCCCACAAATGTGGAAGCGCTGCTCGCGCACCGGTTGACCCCGACATTGAATTCTCTCGAGGAAATCTCCGTGTGGTCCGCTGCGGCACAAAAACAAGGCGGGGTTCTCGACGCGGCCATTCACATCGATACTGGCATGAGCCGCTTGGGCATTCCCGCTCACGAACTGACGACGCTTGCCTCTGAAGTTCGCGAGCGCCTGCGAGCGCTGAATCTTGCACTGATCATGAGTCATCTCGCCTGTTCGGACGATCCGTCGGCGCAGATGAATAGCGAACAGCTCGGGCGTTTTCGTGCGGCACTTGCGTTGCTGCCACCCGCGCCCGCGAGTCTTGCCGCATCGGGCGGCATCATGCTCGGAAGAGATTACGCGTTCGATCTGGCGCGGCCGGGCATCGCCCTCTATGGCGGAAATCCGCAGCCAGTGGCTCCGAATCCATTCAAGACGGTTGCACGCTTGACAGGCCGGGTCCTGCAGCTCCTCCGCGTTGACAAGGGGGGAACCGTTGGCTACGGAGCCTCGTTCCATGCGGAGCGCCCGACGACGCTGGCGACCGTGGCCCTCGGATACGCAGACGGTCTCATGCGCTCTATCGGCAACCGGGGAAGGGGCGCAATCGACGGCAGGACGGCTCCAGTCGCGGGCCGGGTTTCCATGGATCTCGTCACGCTCGATGTCACCGAAATTCCAACCGTTGCCGTAGGCATGGATGTCGAGTTCTTCGGCGACACGATTTCGCTCGAAGTGGCGGCGGCGTCCGCGCGGACCGCGAATTACGAAACCCTCACCGCCGTCGGCGCACGCGTGCCGCGTGTTTATGTGAGCGCGTCGTGAATATTCTGGCGGCCATCGGCCGTGTGTTCATCGCCTTTCTCGCTCAGACCGGCCGGCTGGCGCTGTTCACCTTCTCCGCACTCGTCAGTTGCGTGCGGCCGCCGATCTACTGGTATCTCATCGGCCAGCAGATGCTGCGCATCGGCTATTTCTCGCTGCCGGTCGTCGGCCTGACGGCCTTCTTCACCGGCGGCGCGTTGGCGCTGCAGATCTATGTCGGCGGCAACCGCTTCGGCGCCGAAGCGGTGGTACCCAACATCGTCGTGCTCGGCATCACGCGCGAACTCGGACCGGTGATCGCGGGCCTGATGGTGGCGGGCCGCGTCGCGGCCGCCATCGCCGCCGAGATCGGCACGATGCGCGTGACCGAACAGATCGATGCCCTGACCACGCTGTCCACAAATCCCATGCGCTACCTGGTGGTGCCGCGTCTGGTGGCGGCGGTGGTGACCATGCCGCTGCTGGTTCTGGTCGCCGACGCAATCGGAGTGTTCGGCGGCTACGTGGTCTCGACGCAAAGCCTCGGCTTCAACGGCTCGATTTACATCAAGAACACGATGGATTTCATGACGACCGGAGACGTTCGCAGCGGCGTCATCAAGGTGGCCGTGTTCGGGTTCATCATCGCGCTGATGGGTTGCTACAACGGATTTCATTCCAGGGGTGGGGCGCAGGGCGTCGGCACGGCGACGACGAATGCGGTGGTCACCTCGTCGATCCTGATACTCGCCGCCAATTATTTTCTCACTTCCATCCTGTTCTCACGGTGACGGCAGTGGCTGGCGGCACGCCAAGGATAGAGCTGCGCGGCGTCAAGAAGCGGTTCGGTTCGAAGATCGTTCTCGACGGTCTCGATCTGGACATTCAGTCCGGCGAGTCGCTGGTGGTCATTGGCGGCTCCGGTACCGGCAAATCGGTCATGATCAAATGCGTGCTCGGCATTCTGCGGCCTGAGGCCGGACAGATCTTTGTCGACGGCCAGGAAGTGACGCATCTCTCCGGAAGCGGCCGCGACGCAGTTCTTCGCAAGTTCGGCATGCTCTTCCAGGGGTCGGCGCTCTTCGACAGCCTTCCCGTATGGGAGAACGTCGCCTTTGGCCTCATCCAGGGGCGCGGCGTCGCGCGAAAGGAGGCGAAAGAGATCGCCATCGACAAGCTCGCGAAAGTCGGACTCGGGCCGGAAGTGGCTGCGCTGTGGCCGGCGGAACTGTCGGGCGGAATGCAGAAGCGTGTCGGGCTGGCGCGCGCGATTGCCGCCGGGCCGGACATCATCTTCTTCGACGAGCCGACCACGGGGCTCGATCCCATCATGGCCGACGTCATCAACGATCTCATCGTTTCGACAGTGAAGGATCTCGGTGTCACCACGCTGTCGATCACCCACGACATCGCCAGCGCCCGCAAGATTTCGAGCCGCATCGCGATGCTCTACAAGGGCAAAATCGTCTGGCACGGGCCGACTTCCGAGATGGATTCGAGTGGCAATCCCTTTGTCGATCAATTCATCCACGGCCGCGCCGAAGGCCCGATCAAAATGGAGATCCGCGGCTGAAAGACTGATGGCCCGAACTCAAGCCAACTTCGTTTGCCAGTCCTGTGGCGTTGCCTCGGCCAAATGGTCCGGCCGCTGCGAAGCCTGTGGTGCGTGGAACACCATCGCGGAGGAAAAATCGATCGCTCCGTTGGGCGCCTCCGCGCGCAAGCCCGCGCGGGGCCGGATTTTTGCTCTCGAGGACCTCAAGACGGAAGAAGACGCGCCGCCGAGGCGCGCGACCGGCATCGCGGAATTCGACCGCGTGTGCGGCGGCGGTCTGGTTCCCGGCTCCGCCCTGCTCATTGGCGGCGATCCGGGTGTCGGCAAGTCGACGCTGATCCTTCAGGCGCTCGCATCCTTCGGCCGTCGGGGCGGACGCGCCGTCTACATTTCCGGCGAAGAGGCGATGGGGCAGGTGCGCCTGCGCGCCGCGCGTATGGACCTTGCGGAATCGCCGGTGGAAATGGGCGCGGCGACCTGCGTCGAAGACGTCCTTGCGACTCTGGAGGCCGGACCGACGCCCGGCCTCGTCGCCATCGATTCCATTCAGACAATCTGGACTTCGGCGCTTGACGCGGCTCCCGGAACCATCGCCCAGGTACGGACGGCGTCGTTCGACCTTGTACGTTACGCCAAGGCGAGCGGCGCGGCCATTTTGCTCGTTGGCCACGTGACCAAGGACGGACAGATCGCCGGACCCAAGGCGATCGAACATCTTGTCGACGCGGTACTCTATTTCGAAGGCGAGCGCGGCCATCATTTCCGAGTACTCCGCGCGGTAAAGAACCGCTTCGGCGCAACCGACGAAATCGGTGTGTTCGAGATGACGGGTGTCGGGCTCGTGGAGATCGCCAATCCGTCGGCTCTGTTTCTGGGCGATCGTGACAGCACCGCTCCAGGCGCCGCGGTTTTTGCCGGCCTCGAAGGCACGCGCCCTCTGCTGGTCGAGGTTCAAGCCCTTGTCGCGCAGACGAGTTACGGCACGCCTCGGCGTGCTGTGGTGGGCTGGGACAGCGGCAGGCTCGCCATGATTCTTGCCGTGCTCGATGCCCGCGCCGGGCTTGGTGCGGGCGGCCACGATATCTATCTGAACGTGGCCGGCGGTCTCGAGATCGGCGAGCCGGCGGCCGATCTGGCGGCGGCAGCAGCACTGGTTTCTTCTCTGAGCGGACATGCGGTGCCCAAGGGCAGCGTTTTCTTTGGAGAAATCAGCCTGTCGGGCGAGGTCCGTCCCGCTCCGCAACCCGAGCTCCGGCTCAAGGAAGCGGCAAAGCTCGGTTTTACCTCCGCGGTCGTGCCGGCGGGCATCAAGGCGCCGAATTCCGGCCTCCAACTTCGCGAGGTCCGCAACGTCGGCGAACTGGTCCAATTGGCGGGAGGCGGCCGAGCACGCTGAGCGTGCCCGTGATAGAGTCGAATCGATGCATGCGATCAACGGTACCTGGGTCGATCTGGCGGTGATAGGCATCGTCGCTATTTCGACGATTCTCGCCGTCATTCGCGGCTTCGTGCGCGAAACGCTCTCCATCTTCTCCTGGGTGGTCGCGGGGCTTGCGGCGCTTTATTTCGGCCCGGGAGCGACCACGCTTCTGCGGGGCCACATCTCCACGCCCATGCTTGCTCCCGTCCTCGCCTACGCGGGAATATTCCTTGTCCTGCTTGTTCCCCTGTCGTTTTTCAGCCACCGGCTTTCCGAGAGAGTCAGACGTTCGGCCATCGGGACACTCGACCGCTCGCTCGGCATTCCGTTCGGAATCCTGCGCGGCCTGGCACTCGTCGGATTTGTCTATCTCGCATTTTCCCTTCTCGTCCCGCTTCCGGCACAACCTGCATGGGTGAAGGAGGCAAGATTGCTTCCGCTGATCCAGGGTTCGAGAGACGTATTGTTGTCGCTCGTCCCTTCGCATGATCGGCACGACGAGGCGAAGCCCGCCCAAACCTCGGCCGATAATTTGCCGGTCCGTGCGTCGGTGCGTCGGATTGCGCGGGCGGCGAACGACCTGCAAAAGACGGATTCTCCGGAACACGCCGCTGCAACCTTCGTCGATGCTGCGACAATTACGGGAGACGGAAAGCGGTGAACATGCCTTTCGACGACGGGTTTCACGAGGAATGCGCCGTGTTCGGCGTTTTCGGCCACGCCGATGCGGGTGCGTTGACGGTCCTCGGCCTGCACGCATTGCAACACCGCGGACAGGAAGCGGCAGGTATCGTCACCTATGATGGCATGCAATTCATCGCCGAGCGCCATCCAGGCCTGGTCGGCGACGTGTTCGGCAAGAACAGCGCCCATGTGCAGAAACTGAGGGGCCGGCAGGCCGTCGGCCATACGCGCTATTCGACCACGGGCGGTTCGGGCGCGCGCAATATCCAGCCCATGTTCGCCGACCTCGCCGGCGGGGGCATCGCCATTGCCCATAACGGCAACCTCACCAATGCACGCGCCCTGCACGCCGATCTCGTTCGCGAGGGTGCGATATTCCAGTCCACATCCGACACCGAGAAGATCATCCACCTGATGGCGCGCAGTCACTACAACCCGGTCGTCGATCGGCTCGTGGACGCGCTCAAGCAGGTCGAAGGCGCCTACTCGCTTGTTGCGCTCACTGCCAGGAAACTGATCGGCGCGCGCGATCCGTTCGGCGTGAGGCCGCTGGTGCTGGGGCAACTCGACGGTGCGCCGATCCTGGCGTCGGAGACCTGCGCCCTCGACATTATCGGCGCGGATTTTGTGCGGGATGTGGGGCGCGGCGAGATCGTGGTGGCGACGAAGGATGGGATCGAATCCTATCATCCGTTCGCGGCACGGCCGGACCGCTTCTGCATTTTCGAATATGTCTACTTTGCAAGGCCGGATTCGACGGTAGCGGGCCGCAACGTCTATGAGGCCCGCAGAAGGATCGGCGAAGAACTCGCGCGCGAAGCTCCGGTCTCGGCCGACATGGTGATTCCGGTTCCCGATTCGGGCGTTCCCGCCGCGCTCGGCTTTGCCGCTGAATCCGGCATTCCCTTTGAGCTCGGCATCATCCGCAACCACTATGTGGGACGAACCTTCATTGAACCTTCGGAGCGCATCCGTCATCTGGGCGTCCGGCTCAAGCACAACGCCAATGCCGCCATGCTCAAGGGCAAACGCGTGGTGCTGGTCGACGATTCCATCGTGCGTGGAACGACTTCGAAGAAGATCGTGGAGATGGTGCGCGACGCGGGAGCTGCCGAAGTGCACTTCCGGATTGCGAGTCCGCCGACCACGAATTCCTGCTTCTACGGAGTCGACACCCCCAACCGGGAGGAACTCCTCGCTCACAGCATGACGGTCGAGGACATGCGCCTTCACATCCACGCCGACAGCCTCGCCTTCGTGTCGATCGACGGGCTTTATCGTGCGACAGGAGAGGCGGCACGCAATCCGACGCGACCGCAATTTTGCGATGCCTGCTTCTCGGGAGAATACCCCATCGAGCTCACCGATCTGGCGGGCGGACGCAAGGATGGGCAGCTTTCCCTCCTCGCCGAGGTCGCGTGAACGCGGTCTTGCACTGAGCAATGGCTGAGTTTTCCGGACGCATTGCGCTTGTGACCGGCGCATCCCGCGGGATCGGCCGGGCGGCGGCAACGGCGCTGGCGGCACAGGGCGCGCACGTCATTCTTGTAGCGCGCACGGTCGGCGGTCTGGAGGAGGCGGACGATGAAATCCGCAAAGACGGCGGAACGGCTACGCTCGTGCCGCTCGATCTCAGGGATTTCCCCGCGCTCGACCGTTTGGGAGCCACGATCTTCGAGCGCTGGGGCAGGCTCGATGCGTTGCTGGGCAATGCGGGCGTGCTCGGGACATTGACGCCGCTTGCGCATCTGGATCCGAAGACCTTTGCCGAATGTCTCGATGTGAACGTGACGGCGAATTGGCGGCTGATCCGTTCGCTCGACCCGCTGCTCAAGAGATCCGATGCGGGACGGGCGCTCTTCATCACTTCGGGCGCGGCCCGCCGCTTCAGGGCCTATTGGGGCGGCTACGCGATGAGCAAAGCGGCGCTCGAAACCATTGTCCTTACCTATGCCGAGGAATGTGCGGGCACCTCTGTCGCAGCCAATCTGCTCAACCCGGGGCCTTTGCGCACCCGCATGCGCCAGAAGGCGATGCCCGGAGAGGATCCGGCGATGCTCGATCCGCCGGAAGCGGTCTGCCCGCTCGTTCTCCAGCTCTTGTCTCCCACGTGCAGGAAGAACGGCGAGTTGGTGGCGTTCGCGAAAAGATAGGAACCGGGCGCGCTCTCTAGACCGAGGCGGCGACGGGAAAGGCGCGGCTCGTCTCCCTATAGCTGAGCGTCGTGAAGAGCATGGCAATGAGGCCGATCAGATAGAGAGGCGGAACCATTCCGCGGCTCGCGTTGAAGACGATGCCGAAGACCGCGATGGGAGCACCGGGCATGATGAAGACCAGCCCGTAGACGAGAAGGACCGTCAGGCTGAGCGACCCCTTCAGCTCCTGCTTGTAGCCAAAGGCTTCGAGGCTTGAGGCCTGCACAATCTCGCTCATGCATTGCCCCTTCGAATCGAGATTCGGTTGGCGCCGATCTGCTGCGGGCTCTTTGTCGACCAGACTGGCACGATTCTACGGCGGGGATGAAAGCCGTCGGCTTTTCGCGGAATGGCCGGTGCGCAAGCCTTGCCGGGATTGTGGTATAGACGGTCAAAAGGCGACGCTCTTGCAGCCTGCACCGGGAGAACAATCATGAAGATCACAACTGCTTTCGCGTTCGCTTGTCTGACAACGTTCGGTGCGACGGCATGGGCGAACGCGGCTGTACCTGCTGGTGCCGCGGGGGGCGGCATCTTTGCCGACGCCTCGCTTGCAATTGCGGTGCGAGGCTCGCAGCGGTCGCCGGAGAATACCGTGCGCGACCGCTTCCGCCATCCGCGCGAAAGCCTCTCCTTTTGGGGACTCAAGCCCCGCATGAGCGTGCTCGAAATCTGGCCGTCGCAAGGCTACTGGACGGAGATTCTCGCCCCCTATGTCAAGGCGACCGGCGGCAGTTACTCAGCCGCTGTTCCAAATCCGTCGCGACCGCTTCCCGCAAAATTCGGCGACAAGTCCGTCTACGGCGAAATCGCGACGACGGTTTTCAACAAGGATTCCGGACCGCTGGTGGCGCCGGGGATTGTGGATTTCGTGCTGACCGCGCGCAACATCCATGACTGGATGGCCACGCCCGGCATGCCCGAGAAGGCCATGAAGGATTTTTATGCGGCGTTGAAGCCTGGCGGAATTTTGGCAGTGGAGCAGCATCGCTCCGACCCGCGGCCGATGCTGAAGGATGCGAGCGACGGATACATGTCGACGGCCTATGTCGTGAGCCTCGCGGAAAAAGCGGGGTTCAAGCTTGAAGCGCAATCGGAAATCAATGCTAATCCCAGGGATACCAAGGACCATCCGTTCGGCGTGTGGACGCTGCCGCCGACGCGGCGCAGCTCTCCATCGGGCCAGCCGCCGAATCCATCGTTCGACCACAGCAAATACGACGCGATCGGCGAAAGCGACCGGATGACGTTGCGTTTCCGCAAGCCCGCCTAGTGCGTATTTTTGATGTTGAGTGACTCGGATTCCAGAAAATTTTTAACGCAGAGTACGCAGAGGAAAATTGCGCGCCGAAGGGCTCGCGACTCTTCTAGTTCCGCACCCTCTGCGCTGCCTCCGCGGATGGATTTTCTAAACGAGGAGTGTGCGGCGGGTCGCGTAAACGGCAGCAAGTGACGCGCGGTGAGGAAATAGGGCGGCCCTATCGGCAGGATCACCGCTGCTTGGCCACCTTCGTAGAGATTTGAATCGGGAACGTTTGCCCGTCCGAGCGCGGCGGCCACAACATGCTGATGTTGTAGTCCATATGCCCGGTAATTGAGTGGCACCATGCTATGGCCGCTTGCGCCAAAGCGGACATTCCCCCATCGCACTAGAGCGGCATGGGCGTGACCAAAATTTTCTCGGCTTGAGCGGCAGGCGTCTGAATTGGAGAGCAGATCAACGCAGCGCCATTTCTGTCTTTCATGACGCGGCTGGAAGTCTGGTGATAAATCGCGAAATCCGGTCGGAACCCGAAGTCCCGTGCGCGCGGGATTGTTTGCTGTATCTCCAGGCGGGCCACGTAGTCGAGGGTCAGTGCATCCTGTAGAGCGATACGCAGTTGTGCACGATCGGTGGTGGACAAAGCATCAGACCCTGCGTGTAGGGCCCGAAGACGCCCCCAGACCTGTCGCTCCTCGACTTGAGTATCCGAAAAAAAGCGCAGTTGGTGCGCGATTGCTCCCATCCGATATTGCTCATCGCTGTCAAGCAACGCCAGCCGACCAGCCGAGACCGCGGCATCGTACCGAGTTAGCTCGATAACCGTAGCCAGCGGAGCTCCGATCCATCCCGGCGTTATGAACCGCCCGGTCCTGGCCCAGGTGGCGAGCAAGCCCTGAAGCTCGCCAAGGCGTCGATCAATACAGCCCTCGGCGCGCTCGCGAACGGCGAGAGCCGCCAGATCATTATTGAACTCGGCCTTGATCGCAGAGCGCGCGCCTTCCGCAACGGATCGTTCGTGAAACCTCTCGACGACCTGCTCCGCGCCGAGCGCGATCAGCACACCGATCACGATGATACCGACTTCGCCGATGAACGCTCGCCAGCCGTGCAGCGGCTTAGGCAGATGGAAATGCATGTGCAGCCGCCGCCCACGACAAAATGTGAGCCTAACAGATGTCCATATATCGGCAATGGGTCGGTGCACTGGAGCATTCGTCGCAGGACGCCGCACCGGGGGCGTCAAGGGTGTCCCAATAGGCTGATGATGCCCGGCAGCCCGCTAAAGCTGATGATGTAGTCTATACGCCCGGTATTGAGTGGGCGAGATCGTCTATGTCCGTCTTTGCGCCACAAGTCGCCGTTCCGGATCGACGGCGGGCTACGGAAATCTGATAACCTATCGAAGACGACGGGACGGGCGCGGCCTGAACCTCCGTGCCATGCCCCGGCAGCCCTCGACGATCTTCGCGACAGGCTGGAAATCCGCCCGACAAATACGCTGACCGCGGCAAGCCTAAGTTTGTTGTAGCGGCAGAGCTTTAGGGACTTCTGAGATTCACGACGCTCAGGCGCGGGCGGTCCATGCCCTGCGATCGCCCCGAGTTGAGGAAATCGGCAACGAACTCTGTTGCGGGTTCACGGCGCAATTCGTCGGGCGTGCCGACCTGTTCGATCCTGCCCTCATTCATCACGGCGACGACATCGGCCATCTCGAGAGCCTCTTCCTGGTCGTGCGTGACAAAGACGGAGGTAAGGCCGAGCCGGCTGTGCAGCCCGCGAAGCCAGACGCGCAGCTCCTTGCGCACCTTTGCGTCAAGTGCGCCGAAGGGCTCGTCGAGGAGCAGCAGGCGCGGCTCGATGGCGAGCGCGCGAGCGAGCGCCACGCGCTGGCGTTGGCCTCCGGAGAGACGGCTTGGGTACCTGTCGCCATAGCCGTTGAGTTGCACAAGGGTCAGAAGTTCGTCGACGCGTCGACGGATTTCGGCGCGGGAGGGCCTCGTGCGGTGTGGCCGCACGTCGAGCCCGAAAGCGATGTTCCGGGCCACTGTCATGTGACGGAACAGGGCGTAATGCTGAAAGACGAAACCGGCGCGCCGTTCGCGCGCGGGAATTGCGAGCCAATCTTCCTCTTCAAACGTGATCTGCCCGAGATCGGCGAATTCGAGACCGCCCAGGATTCGCAGCAGCGTCGTCTTGCCGGAGCCAGAGGGACCAAGCAACGCAAGGAATGCACCTCTGGGCACATCGAGGTTCACGCCCCTGAGCGCGGGATAGCGCTCGAATTTCTTGGCGACGCATTCAATCACAAGCGACATCGCGAGCCTCAGTGGCGGTGGGTTGCGGCGATCTCGCCGGCGTAACGCCATTCGAGAAAGGACTTCAGGACGAGCGTGAGGAGCGCCAGCATGGCGAGCAGCGATGCCACGGCAAAGGCGGCCGCGTAACGGTAGTCGTTGTAGAGGACCTCGACATGAAGGGGCATGGTGTCGGTGAGGCCGCGAATATGGCCGGAAACAACCGACACCGCGCCGAACTCGCCCATCGCGCGCGCGTTGCAGAGAAGCACTCCGTATAACAAGCCCCACTTGATGTTCGGCAGCGTCACGCGCAAAAACGTCTTCAGACCGGTCGCGCCCAGCGATATCGCGGCTTCCTCCTCGTCGCGACCCTGGTCAATCATGAGCGGAACGAGCTCGCGCGCGACGAACGGAAAGGTGACGAACATCGTCGCGAGAACGATGCCCGGCAACGCGAAGATGATCCGAATGTCGTGATCGCGCAGCCAGGGTCCCAGCCAGCCCTGCAGGCCGAACATCAGGACGTAGACGAGCCCCGAAACGACCGGAGAAACGGAAAACGGAATATCGATCAGTGCGGTGAGAACGCTTTTGCCCCGAAAGTCGAACTTTGCGATTGCCCAGGCGGCGGCGACGCCAAAGATCGTGTTCGAGGGCACGGCGATCGCAGCCACAATCAGCGTCAGGCGGATGGACGACACGGTGTCGGGATCGGAGAGTGCGCCAAGCGCGCGGGGGATGCCGTCTGCGAGGGCGCTCGTGAACACGCTGAGGAGCGGCAGCACGAGAAACACTCCCACGAATCCAATGGCAAGGGAGGTCAGTGCAAGCCGCGCCGCACGACTCTCTTGCGTTGGCGGCGCGCCAACGACAGCCACTGCGCTCATCTTCGCACCGCCATCCAGGCCTGCAGCCCGTTGAGGGCGAATAGCATCAGGAACGAGATGCCAAGCATGACGACGCCGACCGAAGCCGCGCCGGCATAGTCGTATTCCTCGAGTTTGATGACGATGAGAAGCGGAGCGATCTCCGAACGCATCGGAATGTTTCCGGCGATGAAGATGACAGACCCGTATTCGCCGACCGCGCGCGCGAAGGCGAGCGCGGTTCCCGTAATGAGGGCGGGGGCGAGCGCCGGTAAAACAACGCGACGGAACACTTGGAAACGCGTCGCACCAAGCGTGGCCGCGGCTTCTTCGGGTTCCAGGCCAGTGTCGGCCAACACAGGCTGAAGTGTGCGGACGACGAACGGCAGACCGATGAACACGAGCGCCACGATCACGCCAAGCGGCGTGTAGGCGACCTTGATGCCGGCACGTGCGAGAGGCGCGCCGATCCACCCGCTCTGTGCGTAGAGCGCGGAGAGAGCGATGCCCGCGACGGCCGTCGGCAGGGCGAAAGGCAAATCGACAAGCGCGTCAACGAGACGATGCAAAGGGAAGCGATAACGTACAAGCACCCAGGCGATGAGCAGACCCGCCGTGCTGTTGATCGCCGCCGCGATCGCGGACGCTCCGAACGAGAGTCCAAGCGCGTGGAGAACGCGCGGCGCCAGGATCTCGGCGAGAAAGCCGCGCAGCCCGAGCGACCACGGACGAATCAAGAGAGCCGTGAGCGGAACAAGAACGATCGCGGACAGATAGAAAAGCGTGAAGCCAAGGGTCATGCCAAAGCCGGGAAGGGCGCTCCGGGCGCGCCAGCCGGCGATGGAAGCCGATGCAACACTCATTTTCCAGGCTTGTAGATTTGATCGAACACGCCGCCGTCCGAGAAATGGACCGCCTGGGCCTTTCGCCATCCGCCGAATATCTCGTCGATCGTATGCAGCGGGAGATTGGGAAAGGTATTCGAATGCGCGGCGAGAATCGGGAGGTTTCGCGGCCGGTAGAAATCCCTCGCTTCGATTTCCTGGCCTTCTTTCGAGTAGAGGAAATTCAGATAGGCCTCGGCGACTTTGCGGGTACCGTGACGGTCGACATTCTTGTCGAGCAGCGCCACGGGTGGTTCGGCCAGAATCGAAACGGAAGGATAGACGATCGCGAATTTGTCGCTGCCCTGCTCCTTGAGGGCGAGGTGCGCTTCGTTTTCCCAGGCGAGCAGGACATCGCCGATCCCGCGCTCGACGAAGGTGGTTGTCGAGCCGCGCGCGCCGGCGTCAAGAACGGGCACATGTGCGTAGACCCGCGCGACAAAGGCTTTGGCTTTCTCCGGATTGCCGCCCGGCGCCTTCAGGGCGTAGGTCCACGCGGCGAGGTAGGCCCAGCGGGCGCCACCCGACGTCTTGGGGTTGGGCGTGATCACTTCGACGCCCGGCCTTATCAGATCGGACCAGTCACGGATGTGTTTTGGATTGCCCTTGCGGACCAGCAACACGATGGTCGAGGTGTAGGGGGTGCTGTTTTCGGGCAGCCTCGTCTGCCAGTTCTCCGGAAGCAATTGTGCCTTGTCGGCGATGGCGTCGATATCGTAGGCGAGGCCCAGCGTGACCACGTCGGCGTCGAGCCCGTCGATCACCGCGCGCGACTGCGCGCCCGAGCCGCCATGCGACTGATTGATCGTCACATCGTCGCCGGTCTTCGCCTTCCATTTTGCCGCGAACGCCGCATTGATGTCCTGATAAAGCTCGCGGGTGGGGTCATAGCTGACATTGAGGAGCTTGATCTCGGCAGCGGACGCGCCGCAGCAAAGAAGCAACGCGGCGGCAATGGCCAGCGCCACAGTTCGTCCGTGCATGAAAATCCCCCAGGGCAGCGCTGAAATTCAAATAAACACTACATATGTAAAATCGACAGAGTCAATAGAGTATAATTAAATTAGTCGGTCCGGCGCGGCACGCGGTGTGTCTGGCGGGTAGTCTTAGGCGCTGGCGCGGGCGCGGCGTCTGGAGGGGGAAAGGGCGCCTGCCAGCGTACGCTCTTCGAGAATCGCGGCGGTCGCGTCCCGGGCTGCGAGGAGCACCTTGCGAATGGCGCAGGTTTCCTCGTCTACGCAGTCCTCGCATTTGTAGTAGGCGGTCGCGCTGACGCAGGGGCTGAGCGCAAGCGGTCCGTCGATCGTGCGGATGATCTCGGCGAAGGTAATGTTCTTTGGCAATCTGCCCAGCAGATATCCGCCCGAGCGTCCGCGCAGGCTGCGCACGATGCCGCGCCTCTTGAGATCGAGCAAAATCTGCTCGAGAAACTTTCTGGGCACGCGAGCCTTTTCGGCGACGTCGGCTATCATCATCGGCTCATCGTCGCCATGCTCGGCAAGCACGATCAGGGCATGCAGCGCGTAGCGAGCTTTCTGCGAGAGCATATATTGAGCCTCTTGACACCATCAGCGATATCGAGTTTTCCGGCATTACGTCAAGAGCTTGTTGCCCGACCTTCAGGCGACTTCCATTCCGCGGCCGAGGGACCCGTTCTGGCAGCCAGGCAGAGCCGTAACCATCTCGGCGCTGCGGGCGAATTAGGGGTACATTCGGTGCGCTTGCGCCGGATCGGATGGAGGTAAACGACGTGTCGGTAATGACATCCCGCGAGCGGCTTCACTGCCGTCGCTCCATCCTCACCATGTCGATTTCCGCATTTGTGGGCCTGGCGGGCTTTCCCCGATCCGGCGATGCGGCCGAGATGGTGGAAATCGAGAATTTCGACGCCGTAGGGCGGAGCGTGGGGCGCGTGCGGATGCCGAAACTCGCAAAGAGCGATGCCGAATGGCAAAAGATGCTTACGCCAGAATCCTTCGAGGTAGCCCGCCATGCCGGAACGGAGAGGGCCTTTACCGGCGCGTACTGGAATCTCCACAAGGACGGGCTTTTTCGCTGCATCTGCTGCGCGACGGCATTGTTCGATTCGCGTAACAAGTACGATTCGGGGACCGGTTGGCCGAGTTTCACGCGTCCCATCTCGCACGATAACGTCGTCGAGAAGTCCGACGACAGCCTGGGAATGCAACGCACGCAAGTCTCGTGCAAGCGATGCGACGCCCATCTCGGCCACGTGTTCGATGACGGGCCGCCGCCGACCGG
>DASXMF010000047.1:0-9034 GCA_036495845.1 Rhizomicrobium sp. | reverse complement strand
GAGCTCAGTATCGTGCAGGAGGGCCTGCCCGACGTCATTCCGCCGGAAGCCTGTTATCTCGGCTGGCAGGAATCGCTGCGCAACCTCGCAAAGCTCGTGGAGCCCGAAATCGATCAATAACTCGGCAGCGACCTGCGTGCGCCCTGCGGGACGTGGTCCACAAATGAGGCACGCCCTTGGCCCGCGTGAATGCGGAAGCGCAAAATTCCAGGCGACCAGCGAGACTGTGTTATTGAATCGAAGTAACGTGATCGCTTGGAACAATCGAGCGGGAGTGGTTCAGATCGCACGGTAACGGGCGAGCGCGATGCCGTCGCCGAGTTGCCGTATCTCTTCCGTCCTGAAGACCGCAGCGTGGCCATCCGGCAGCATCTTTTTTCCGCGCCCAAGCACGGTCGGGTAGATCATCAGCCGAAATTCATCGATCAGTCCGAGTGGCGCCAGTTGATGGACAATGGATGCGCTGCCGTACACCAGGATGTCGCCGTCGATCTGCGTCTTGAGCTTTCTGGCTGCCGCTGCGAGGTCGCCTTCGATCAGCGTCGTGTTGGTCCAAGTCGCATCGCGCCGATGGCTGGCGAGATATTTGGGCAGTTTGTTCATCCGTTCCGCAAAATTGTCCTTCGCATGCGGCCAGTGGGACGCGAACGCGTCGTAGGTCTTGCGGCCGAACAGAAGCGCGGAGGCTCCAAGCAATTCGTCCATCTTGAACTCGTCGCCCTGCGGACCGCGGTGAAACGGTCCGGTCCAGTTGCCAAGACCGGAGCCTTCCATTCCCACCGGGTCTTCGATCACGCCGTCCAGCGAGATGAATTCCGTAACGACGATGTTTCCAGACATGATTATTCTCCTCGATGGTTAGGCAGGCCGGAGGCGCAAACCGATATGTGCAAGTCGCCTTTCTCACCAAGGACGCGCGTGGAGGAAGTGAACCGACAAGGGCGACTGGCGAATTCTAGCGAGAGGGCGCGTGGGAATGGGAATGCGTGAGTCGAGAACGCAGAAGCAGGCCGCGATCGAGGCCGTCGTCCGGCATTTCTCGGCGAGTTGGGAAATGGATGAGGAAGGCTCGCCCAACGCATATGTCACGATCGCCGGAAAGTAAATTGCCCTCGAAATCACGGCGATCAAGCGGAGGATTTCACAACAGGGCGCGCCGAAGCCTCGCTTGCGGTTCGACCGGGTCGCGCTGAGGCTTGTTGGAAGTTTGCAGGCCGCTTTGAGCGAGTTCGTTCCTGACGGCCAGGCGGTACTACTGACCGTTACAGCTCCCATACGGCTTCCAGCGAAAACGGCTGCCGCGCTGGAAGACAGGATTCGGACTTGCCTTGCGCGCCGGTCCGCGCAGAGGGAGATCAAGGACACGATTTACTCAAATCAGGTCCGGGTTCGCTTCGTGAACGGTGCATCGAGCGGAATGTCGAACGTCATCGGCTTCGTGCACAATCCCGAGTCGGACCCGGAGGTTCTCCTGGACATGACCGATTCATTGATCGCGTGCATCGCCGCGGCGGCAGGCAAGCGCACACCAGAAGAATTTTCAGGTGACCGATGGCTCATTCTAGCCAGCGAAGATGGGCCTTCGTGTGTCGAGGTATATCGGCATATCATTTCCCACCTGTCCGTGCCGAACGCCTTCACGAAAATTTTGATGGTATTTGCCGGAGGCCTGGTCGAGACTCTCGCGGGCATTCGCTAAACGTTGGAAAAAGGAAACATCATGAGCACGAATGACACGTATCTCGCTGTTTTTCTCGGCAGCAAGACCAGTCCGAAAATGACGGCGTGGACAACCCTTCCCGAAGCGGAGCGGAAGGCAAAGGAACGGGAAGGAATGGCCGCATGGAAGGCATGGATCGAGAAGCATCAGCACGCGATCGTTGGCATGGGCGGACCTCTCGGCAAGACCAAGAAGGTCACCGGACGCGGCATCGAAGATGTCAGCAACGAGATCGGCGCCTACATGGTCGTTCACGCAGATTCGCATGATGCCGCCGCGAAGCTCTTCGAAAATCACCCGCACTTCACGAACTTTCCGGGAGAATCCGTGGAGGTGATGCCGGTCCTGCCCATACCGGGCAGCTGAAGACGGCAATCCCGGCCGAATCGAATTCGGCCGGGATTCCCGGTGTAGGCGCATCGCGGAATTCGAGCCGCAGGCAAATCTTTTGGCACCGGCGAGCTATGCGAAGGCTATGAGCGCGGGCTCGGGCGGTTGCGGTCCGCGCTTGATCTGCCCACCATCGCGGGCGGCGGACCGCGGTGACTGAGACTTGTAAGGACCCCACAAACCGCGACCAAGAGCGATCGATAGCGGCTCGACCGTCCTTTTTTTTCGCGTCCAACAATACGGAGAATGTCATGCCAAAGGTGACGGTTAGAGGGTTTTCTGTGTCGCTCGACGGCTTCGGAGCGGGAGTCGAGCAGAGCCTCGACGATCCGCTCGGGAGGCGCGGCAAAGAGTTGTTCGAATGGTTCTTCGCGACGAAGGCGTTTCAAAGCATGCACGGCGGAGAAGGAGGATCGTCGTCCGTCACCGACGAACACTACGCCGCGCGTTCGATGGAGGGTTTCGGCGCCTTCATCCTTGGGCGAAACATGTTCGGCCCGATTCGCGGCCCCTGGCCGGACGAATCCTGGAAAGGGTGGTGGGGCGATAATCCTCCCTATCATACGCCGGTGTTCGTGTTGACCCACCATGCGCGCGCGCCGATCGAGTTGAAAGGGGGAACGATTTTCCATTTCGTTACCGACGGGATCCATGCAGCGCTCGAACAGGCGAAGGCGGCCGCGGGCGACCGGAACGTAAAGATCGGCGGCGGGGCCTCGACGATCCGCCAGTATTTGAAAGCCGGGATGATCGACGAGATGCACCTCGCATTCTCCCCGGTCATCCTGGGGCGCGGCGAAAAGCTCCTGGACGGTATCGACCTGTGTGCCCTCGGCTTCTCGGTGACGGAGCATGCATCGAGCGAGCAAGCGACGCATGTCGTGTTGACGAGGGGCTGACGATCGACGCATTGCGGACGGCGCGGACCCGCAGCGATCAGTCCGGCACGGGCAGGACGGGGCGGGAGCGTAACGGCGGCAAGATCGATGCCCGCACGCGCGGCCCCACGCCGATGATGGTTTCGAGCAGCGGCAGGCGCCGCAGTGCTACCGCGCTCATCCAGCTCAGCATCAAGGTCATCACGAAAACGATCGGAGCCTTGACGACGGCGGGCCACGCAAGCTCCAGCAACGCGAACTGCGCCCAGATGACGAATACGCAGTGCGTGAGATAAATCGCATAGGAATTGCGCTGCAGACTGTCCATGGCCGGCGTGCGGCTTCGCGCGAAGCGCAAGGTGAGAGCGAGCACACAGCAGCTGCTGGCGAGGCAGGCCGGAACCAGGGCGACGGCGCTGGCGAGATTCCATTCCGGCGAGGCCGTGGCGGGATTCACGAAGGCTTTCGCGGAGACGAGCAGCCAGATTGGAAACGACACGGCACTGGCGGCTGTCCAGGACTTCCAATGCCGGGCGAGTGATCCTGCGATGGAGCTTCCATCAAGCGCGCGGGCGCCGACGACAATTCCGGCGCAAAAATATGCGGCGTAGAGTCCGGGAAAACTCAGCTGAAAGGAGAACGGCCCCTTGTGAAACCACGCCATCGGGTCGAAAGCGACGCCCATCGGGATATAGGCGAGCGCGGAAACAAGCAGAATGCCGCCGAAAGATTGAACAGGGCGGCGCTGAGCGTATCCCGACAGCCGGAAGACCCGCTCGCGCAACCCGGAGAACAGGCCAAAGCACATCGCGGCTGCGACATCGCCGATCAGCAGCACCCATAAAAACCACATCGGGCCGGCGGGCCAGAACGGCAATGCGAACCAGTGATGCCAGAAATCGGCGATCCCGGGATGTGCGGCGGTCTGCAGATAGGTCGGAAAGACCGCGAGCGGCATGAGCACCAGCACGCCAAACAGGAATGGCAAGCCAAGCCGCAGCCAGCGGCGGTAGACGAAATCAATAGGTCCGTTGCGCTCGAGACTCTGCCAGACAAACAGACCCGAGATCAGAAAGAAGAGCGGCATCAGAAAGACGTTCGCCCAGGCGCAAAGGATGTCGAAGCCGATGAAATGGTGCGGATCGACGATGGCGAAGGTGCGCCAGGCGAAGGGCGGCTTGTCGAACGCATAGGGTTCGGGTGGAAGCGTCCACAGATAGGCCAGAACGGAATGAACCGCGACCACGAGAAGAACGACGATGCCGCGCAAATTGTTGATCGCGATACTGATGCGCGGCGCGTCCGTCGCGGCCAGACGTTCAGGAGCGTTCATCGACGCGTTCCATTGCATGCGTCACCAGAATCGGCGGCTTGCGAGCGGCGGCCGCTTTCGAAGCCGGTTTGTCCGTGACTACTTGGCGCGGCGGACCCATCAGGACGGGCTGGAACAGCACCGCCGCCATCATGGTGCAAACCAGCTCCAGCGCCATCAACCGGCCCATGCTCGACGTGCCGGGATGGTGCGACAGCCACAGCGTTCCGAAGGCTGTTGCCGTGGTCAGAGCGCTGAAGACCACGGCGCGCGTCAGCGTCGATTGGACGAGCGCCGTGCGGCCGCGTCGCCACGCCATGATGTAATAGATCTTGAAGGCCACTCCGACGCCGAGCAGCAGCGGGAAGGCGATGATGTTGGTGAAGTTCAGCGGTATGTTCAAGATGACGCAGAATTCGAGCGTCAGAAGCGCCGCGAGAAGCAATGGAATCAGGGTCAACAACACGTCCGTCACACGGCGCAGCGCGGCCCATAGCAGAAGGGCGATTGCACCGATGGCAAAGGCGCCCGCCACCACGAAGGAGTGTATGATCGTGTTGCCTGCTTCGTAGAGCATGACGGCGGGCCCGGTCGCGGCCGGCTCGATTGCCAGCACCGCGCGCACGAAGCCCCGCATGGCATCGGTGTCGTCGGGATCGCCGCTCGGAAGAATCTGTACGCGCGCTTGTCCGTCCGGAGTCATCCATTCGCGTTTCAGATCTGGCGGAATGTCGGCGACCGTAACGGGCTGCGGGCGCAGACTCTGCCGGAAATCGTCCAGCGAGATCTCCAGCGGCACGACTACAGCTTCTGACGCGCGCTGGCGCGCCGACGGATCGGCGTTCGCCAGCTTCTCGAGCAGTCCGGAGAGGCGATGGGCGGCTTTTCCTCCCACGCCTCCTTGCGGGGCGTAGCGCGACAATTCGAGAGATGTCGCGCGCAACGCCGCAACATTTTCCGCGTCCGTCGGCGGCGGCCGCATTCGCGGCGATTTGAGCGCCGGCCCGAGCCGTGACGCGAGCTGGCGGATCAACGACAGTTTGGCCCGTTGATCGTCCGGAACGAGGCTTGCCAGCGTTCGTGTCGATGACACCTGCGGCAAACGCGCAAATTTGGCAGAATCTGCTTTCGCAGCGTCAAGGTTGGGCGCGATCAGTTCGACCGCATTGGCCGCCGCTGCGGCATCCCGTCTCAATTCAAGGAATGTCGCAACGGGCGCGGCGCGCGGATTCTCCAGGTGAAGCGTATTGAAGTCGAATCGCAGCAATACGAGCAATGGCGAGGCGAGCCAGACAAGAGCAAGCGTGCCGATCAGAACGCCGTAACGGTGGCGCTGCAGAAATCGATCGACCGGAGCGAGTGCAACAAAACCCATTGGAAGTGGTTCGGGGGGAGGCTTGAGAACCCGCAGCAACGCCGGCAGCAAGGTGATGGTGGTTAAAAATGCGACGATCATTCCCGGCCCTGCGACTTCGCCAAGCTCCGAAAGCCCGCGATAATTCGTGGGCAGGAACGAGGAAAAGCCGAGCGCGGTGGCGGCCGCCGCAAGCGCCAGCGGCCAGCCCGCCTTTCGCGCAGCGATCGACAGCGAACGCGCGAGGTCGTCGGTTTCGTGGCGTTCGGCGCGATAGCGGACGCTGAACTGTATGCCAAAATCGACGGCCAGTCCGACGAACAGGACAAAGAACGCAACAGATATCAGGTTGAGCGATTTGACCAGAAACAGCCCAAGCGCCGCCGAGTAGCAAAGACCGCAAATCACGCTGATGAGCGTTGGCAGGATGATGCGCCAGGACCGCAACGCCAACCACAGGATCAGCAGCACGGCGCCGATCGAAACCGCGGCGTTCGGTGCGGCGTTCTCCTTGAGTGTCGCGAATTGGGCGTCGTTCATCGGGACGAGGCCCGTAATGCGCACATGCGCCTGATAGTTGCCAGCGAGATTGAGGCTCCGCGCGATACTCATGATCGCGTCGGTAGCGGCGCGGCCCGGCTCGAGCGCCTTGAAGTCCAGCACCGGTGCAATCTGGATGAAGCGGCGCAGCTGTGAGCGTTGCTGCGGTTCGCTGACGAGAAGCCAGCGCCAGGAAAAATGTGCGGGGCGACGCGCCAGAACGTCGCCGGTCGTGTCGGCTGCCGCCGTCATGGGCCGGGCGAGAGAATCGAGCCCTATCATTCCGTTTGCGACGCCCGACAGTCCGCCGGAAAGCGCGTTGAGCGCGCCTCTCAAGCTTGGGTCCGAGGCAAGAGAACCGATCAGCGGTCCCGAATTCTGCATGCCCGACGTCATCTGCGCGAGTTGCCCCAACGGCAGAAAAACCAGGCCGTTCCGCACGAAGAAACTTCCTCCTTCCGGTTCTTCGACCGCGGCGATGTGTTTGGGATCCATTTTCAGGGACGCGACGAGGCTCGCGCTGGCCCGTTCCGTCAGTTCCGGGCTTGGCGCCTCGACGACCGCAAGAACGTTATATTGGGGAAAAGAGGCCATGAACCGGTTGGCGCGCACGGTCCATGGCAGATCGGCAGGGAACAATTGTCGAACATCGGTCTCGACCGAAAAGTGCCCTGCCGCGTATTGCGCGCAAAATCCCGCCAAAATCGCGGCGAGAAAGATAACCACCCAGGCAAATCGCGTGGAGAGTTCGACTATGCGGACAATGGATGATTTCAGCATTTGTGCAGTTCGTCCCTAGACCGAAATCCGCGGCGAAGCCCCTCGGTTCCGCGAAATCGTCATTTGCAAAGGAACACGGGCGGGTTTGGCGCTATATGCGGGGGTCGGCTGCGGCCGGACAGCCGCCCGAGTCGCAACTATGCGCCCCGACGATGCCAAAGGGTGTTGGGAGGTTTGGAATGCAGGTTAGCTATGCCGCTGTGGTTCCCTTGGCAGTTTCGATCGGGATTTTCGGGGGCGTTGCCCGTGCCGGCGACGACATGACGACACTCAACTTCGCCGTCATGCGCAACGGCGCGAAGATCGGCACCAACTCCATCAGCTTCGGGAAGCGTGGTCCGGACGAGACGGTCCAGACCGAAACGCATGTAGCGATCGGATTCGGATTTCTGACGATCTACAAATTCGACCAGAGCGAGACCGAACTATGGACAGACGGCCGCCTGGTGAAGATGAATTCGACGACCGACGACAATGGCACGGTGCACCGCTCGAACGCGGTCGCTCGCGATGACAAACTCGTCGTGAAAGGCGAGGGCGCGGCGAAAGAACTGGCGCCGACGCTGATACCCCTCAGCCTATGGAATTCGGCGGTTACCGAGCAGAGCACGGTGATCGATCCCCGCGACGGCACCATCGTTTCCCTCAAGGTGGCCGACCGCGGCGACGACGAACTGGTGATTCATGGCCGGCCCCTGCGCACGCACCACTACGAGATCACCACGACCTTTCCGCAGGATGTCTGGTACGATGAAAATCACCGGCTGGTGCAGGTCGAGCTGAAAGGAAGTGACGGTTCCACAATTCGCTACCAACTGGTCTAGCGCGGACAACAGTCTGCTTGGCCGTCCATTGATGTATGAAGGCGCCGACGCGCTTGATCGCCCGTCGCGCCTCCGGCATCAGCGGCGCAAACGCGTGCCAGACATGCGGCATGCGAGGCCACACCTCGAGCGTGACTTGGCAACCCGCCTGGCGCATGCGTTCGGCCATACGCGTCGAGTCATCGCGCAGAATCTCGTCGCCGCCCACCTGGATCAGTGTCGGTGGCAGCCCGGTCGGATCTCCATAGAGGGGTGAGGCGTAGGGATGGCGGGAATCCGTGCCCGCCAGATACTGGGCGGCGAAGGGCTCGAGACAGACGGACGGCAGCATTGGATCGGCCTCATCGTCACGGCACGAATCGCCCGTGATCGCGAGATCGGTCCATGGCGAAAGCGCCACGACCGCCGCCGGCTGCGGTCCTCCTTCGTCGCGCAGCCTGAGTGCCAGCGCGAGCGCAAGGCCGCCGCCGGCCGAATCTCCCATGATGGCGCTACATTTCGGGTCCGCGCCTTCGGCCAGCAGCGCACGCCAGGCGGCGGCGGCATCGTCGAGCGCCGCAGGAAACGGATGTTCCGGGGCAAGTCGATAGTCGACGGCAATGAGCCGGGCACGGGCGGCTGCCGCGAAGCGCCACGTAATGTGGCGGTACAGGCCGGGCGAACCGGTGACATAGCCGCCACCGTGCAGAAACAGAATCTGTCGCTCCGGATCGGATTCTGGTCGCGCGATGCGAACCGCCTGCACGCCGCCCAGCACGAGCTCCGTGGTTTCGGTCCCCGCGGCCGGCCCGAAAACCCAGCGCTCGAAGTTCCTCAGGCGTTTGCGACGCTCGCCGATGTCGATTCCGGGAAGCATGCGCGGCTTTAAGAAAATGCGACTGCCCAATCGTATCAGTTCGGCTGTCAGGCTCATGCGATCTGCTGCTCCTCCAACCCCGCCGCCAGCGGGCCCCAGTCATGCCTACGCAGAGCCGGACCGAATTGCCAGCCATTTCGAAGGTTCGCGCAAAAATCCTGCCAAACCGTTGAGCGGCATGCGGTTTCCTCCAGGGCGGCAGATGCCGGCGGGCGTGTTCCAGAAATCTGTCCCTCCGCGTGGAACTCTCAAAAGGAGGGGGCGACAAGATGGGCAGGGAACCTTGTTTTCTTTCCGCAATTTCCTTGTTTTAATTTGGGGCGGTAGAGGGGGAAGCTTGGAAATGCTCAACTGGCTCCTCGCATCGGTGGTCAAAAAAG
>DASXMF010000046.1:0-2063 GCA_036495845.1 Rhizomicrobium sp. | reverse complement strand
CGACACACCGGCCCGGAGATCATCGCCCACGACCTGCATCGCCATCGTCACCGCTCCACCGACCCTCGCTGCTGATCCATCAGCTGTGGCCCGTCCACGGACAAATCCCCCATAGCAAGCGCGCGGGCACCGCCCAAGACGTGCCCCTTCCCGCGGTTTCGTCCCTGGAGGTTTTCAAACGTTGGCCGCCGTCGGTGTGGGAATGTTTGTCACGGTCGGCGTCTGAAAACCTGCACAGGAGCGGACATATGCAGTGCAGCACATTTCGGCGCGCCACCAGAACGAAAGGAGCAAGCGGAGCCACCTTAGCCGTCTTCAGGTCGATTGCCGGTTCGAGCTTTGTCGACTGCACGAGCGGCCTCAAGAGGGACGGCTCACTCCTGGAGCCATTCGAGCGGACGCGGGCGGAAATTGAGTTCGTGACGGGCCTTCTCGTTGGAGGCGCCACGCAGGCGCGTCGCGTAATAGACACTGTCGGCGCCAGAAGTCGCCAGAGCTTCCTGTTCGCTGATTTGAAGCGGTTCCGGCGCACCGCAAGCGCGCGCGAACGCCGGCAGCCATACGCGCTGCCTGCTCGGGTTGTCGTCAACAATGTTGTAGACGCCCGGAGCACATTCGAGCGCCGCGATTGTAGCGGATGCCGCGTCCTCGATATGGACGAAACTCGACACGCCCTGGCCGGCGCCGATCACCGGCACCTTCTGCCGGCGCACCTGCTCGCCCATATCACTGGCGTTAGTGTACCAGGTGCCCGGTCCGTAAAAGAATCCGTACCGCATCGCGACGCAGTCTATTTCCGATGCCCGAAAGGCGGCCGATTCGAGTTCAACGTAGGTCCGAGCGCTGGCGGCGACGCGGGGTGAAGCATCAACAGCCAGGGGTGACGATTCGTCAGCCAACCCTGGGCCGGGTGCATACAAGAATCCCGAAGCCTGCAGGACGTAGCGGCCCACACCGCTCTCGCGGATTCCTGCTAAAAGGTTGACGTTTCCTTCCATGCGGACCCTACCGTCGCGTTGCGCGGCAGCCTTCATCTCCGCCGGAGTGTAATGCCGGGGCAGTGAGGTCAGCTCATTAACGACGGCATCAGGGCGAACGCGCGCAATCGCGGCCCGGACCGCGGCTGTATCGAGGGCATCGCCAATCAAAGCCTCGGCGGTCATCTCAGCCAGCGTGCGCGCCGATTCCGCCGAACGCGCCAAGCCAAATACACTGTGCCCGTGTTGTTTCAGACCGCGAATTAATGGGCGTCCAATAGCCCCGGTCGCCCCCGCCAGCAGGATTCTCATGGGATCAGACCGCTGGGCGTGAGCGGCGAAGCCATTCGCCGAAGGCGATGCGGCCGAGGTGCGCCTCGCCCAACGGCACGAGCGAGCGCTCCTCGACCCGCCCGCCCCAGTATCGGGGCCTCGGGATCGCTCACGACCTTACGCGGGTCGCCGATCGCCTTCAAATAGCGCGCGACGATTTCGTTGAACCGCGCTCGTTCCGCGCCGGCGATCTCGACGATGCTGCTTCGCGGCGACGCGAGCGCCACATCGGCAACGACGATAACCACGATCTTCATGACTTCACCTCTCAACGCGACACCCAAGCCGCTCGCCGGCCGATCGCTTTTAAGGTCGATTAGTAGGATGGAGCAGTCCGACGTTGCAGCTTCTAGTCGGAGGCTGCGCGTGCGCTGCAACCGCGCGTGCTGCGCCGTATTACTGATAAATTCGCGTCGCGGCATATCGGTTCCTAAGCTCAGCGACGGCATTGCATTCGCTGAAACAGGTACTTCGATCGGGACTGAAACAGTTGGCACAAAGCCCTGAGGCAGGCCTTGCTCGCCAATCTGGAGACGCCTGGCCTTGACATCGGTCTCATATTTAGGAAGGCGCGAGCCTAGCTGCTGGCGCGCACAAACAATGCCCAGGAGTCGTTCACGTACGGCTCGCTGCCCGGGAGGAGTTGTATTTCAAGCAGGCGGCGGGCGCTAGAGCCGTGCTGCCGTTCAATGCATTTGCAATAGGCCCACCATGAGGTTCGAACGTTTCGAAAGGAATTTTCCACGTGATGAG
>DASXMF010000045.1:0-2012 GCA_036495845.1 Rhizomicrobium sp. | reverse complement strand
CGGCGATGGCGGTAAGGCTGCCGGCCCGGCGCACGGTCAATTCTCCTTCGTCGAGCGCGCGAATGATTTCGGCAGCAAGCAGCGCCTTGAGTTGCAAGACGTCGGCATCGGACTTCTTGAGATCGCGAAATACATTTCCGGAACCGCGGACCGTTTTCAGCTTTGTCATGGCAATTGCTCCTTCAACCGTTTGAGGCGTTCTCGGACGAGATCGATTTCCATCTTTGGCGTAGCGATGCCCTTCCTGGATTTTTCCTGGAATGAATGAATCACCCAGATCTCATCCGCAAGCCGAAGCGCATAGACCACACGAAAGGCGTCGCCTCGGGACTTGATCGCCAATTCCCAAACGCCGCTTCCAAGTCCTGCCAGCGGCTTGGCGATGTCCGGAGTTGCGCCGTCGGCCACCACTGTCAGCGCCGCAAGTGCGCGCGCTTGCGCGTCCTCCGGAAAACGGCCGAAATCCTTCAGAGCCGCCTTGATCCAGGAAATCGGTCGCGTCTTGCGCACCATAAAACGAGAATGTAGTCAAATATGACAACAATGCAAGACCGCGCCGCGCTGGATGTCGATTCCTGGGTCCCGGATAGCGTGCTGCCGCACGCTTCCGGGATGACACGCTTTTACTTTCCGCGTATGTCGCCGTCCTCGCGCAGACCACGCGGCGCCAAAGTGCTTCGCCCCTACCGCGGCTTCGGCACCGTGGCGGCGAAGGCGATGAACACCATGCCGACCGTCGCGCCGTCTTCGCTCAGCGGAGCGTAGAGAATTTCCGCCTCGAGCCAGCTCTTGTTGTCGTAGGCGACGCGGCCCGTGGCGCGCAGCGGCTGGCGCGACGCGAGCACCACATCGAATTGCGCGCGCCAGCGTTCGGCCAAAGCGGCATCGAGGCCTTCGGTGAGCGGGCGGCCGCTCCTCCGCCCCAGCACCTCCTCGACGGACGTGCCGGCGAGACGGACGAAATAATCCCGTTTGTCCCCGGGGCCGGGCTGCACCTCGATCAGCGCGACATGGGGGAGGAAGCCGCGCATGTCCTGCGGTCGAATATCCGCGCGCGCCGGCATTGCGCGCTCGCCGCGCCTGGAATTCCAATAGGCAAAGGCCTTCACCAGCGCCGGATGCGCGAAGCTGAGCGTTGCGTCATAGGTGACGGGCGGAAGGGCAGGCTCCGAAACCCCGGGAGACGAATTGCGGCCGCGCATGGTCGAAACCTCAACTGCGGCCGCAAGCATACATGATTCCGTCGCGGCCCCGCCGCGATCGTCTCATTGTCCGGGCGAGAAGAGCCGAGAGCCGCCCGGTTGCTTCCGTCCATGAGCCGTTTGATATAACGAGCAGCGGAGAACGGAATTTGCGCAAGACCGAAACCAGACAGGCGAAGCGATCCAATACGCAGGCCCAGGGGCAATGCGTCTGCGGCGTGGTGCGGATCGAGATCGACGTTCCCGCCGTGTGGGCGTGGCACGACCATTCGCTCATGAGCCGCCAGGCGCAGGGCTGCGCCTATGCCACCTTCGTCGGCTGCTGGAAGAGCCGCGTGCGCATCCTCAAGGGCAAGGCCAGCATCTCGCGCTTCGAAGACGCGGGAACGCGGACCGCGCGCAGCTTCTGCATGCGTTGCGGCACGCCGCTGTTCTACGAGCGGCCGCGGGCGCCGAAGATGGTCAATATCCCGCGCGCCATCTTTTCGACGCGGACGGGGCGGGAGCCGCGCTATCACCTCGGTCTCGCCGAGGCGCCCGAATGGGCGTGGCGCGGCGAGAGACTGGTGCCGCTCAAGGGCTTTCCGGGCGTGATGTGGGAGCGGCCGGGGCGGAAGAAGAAGATGATGGAGGGCGAGTTTCCGGGCGATACATAACCGGTTTACAAGTGAACCGATACGGGATATGATAGGCGTCGAGCCGGGGAAGTTTCTGGCGGCGCGCCGCGTCGCGCCAACCCTCCCCTTGAGGGAGGGTCGAAATTCTTTTTCGAGCAAAGCGAGAAGAAGAATTTCGGGGAGGGGTAGTGCA
>DASXMF010000044.1:0-2998 GCA_036495845.1 Rhizomicrobium sp. | reverse complement strand
CAATAGCCTCTGACGGCATTGGTCTCCTTGACAAGGACGTCCCCGGCGAAACCGGAGTTCCTCGGCTTCCCGGACCAACAATTGATTGTGGCGGCGTGCCTGAGCCAAGGTTGTCGCGGTAGCCCGCGCTCCAGCGAGCGGTCATCTGTAGGTGACGAGCGCGTCGTCGCCGCTGTTTGTCAGATGCGAAATATCGTTGAAGCCGCTCAGCGCTATGGCGTCGCCGCGGGTCATGAGCCTGGTGATGGAGGCGTTATAGAGCGGATTGTGAAGCTTCAGTGTCTGGGAGTCCGGCAGGCCTATGAGAGCCTGCGCGATCGCCGCGATGACGCCCCCGGAAGTGAAGATGACTGCGCTCTCCCCCGCGCCGCACTGGCTCGCCGTCCGCTGCAGGGCTTTGACGACCCTGGCGCGGAAATCGCTCCAGCTCAGCCCGCCTTCGCGTGTTGCGCCCGCGAGCCAGCCCGTGAAGGCGCGCTCGAAGAGATCCTGGTAGGCGCGACGCGGATGCGGTTGCGCGGACACATAGGCCGAGATCGCTGCTTGTGCAGCGAGATGTGGATAGGTCGGCGCGAAGAGATCCTCGTGGCGATACTCGTCAAACTCGGGATCGATCTTCGGCTTCGCTCGCCAGTTCGCAGCATGCGACGCATGCCGCGCGGTGTCGATTTGGCGGCGCAGCGCGCCCGACAAGACCAGGACAGGCGTGACGCCCTGAGCGGCGAGCGCGGCGCCGGCGCGCTCGGCCTGATGTCGTCCGAGATCGGACAGGCGATCGTAGTCGTCGCTAAAGAGATGAGCCTGTCCGTGGCGGAGAAGATAGATCCGGCCCATGTCGATTATCCGCCTCTTCGGGTAACGTGCCTCGCGGACAACGGAAACCTCCCGGTTCAAGCCCCGTCCAGGCTGAGAATATCGGCGCAATTGGGCGGCCTCCGCCCCGCGAGAACCTGATCATAGACGGCTTCGATGGCGTCGCGGCCCTCGTGACGGACGAAAGCCAGGCGCGTTCGGACTTCGGCCGTGAAGGCCCGCCATTCGCATGACAGGCGCTGGCGCAGTTCGACGGGGCCCCAGCTTTCTCGCCGGGCGAGAATATGATGCGGCGTGAAAAAGAGTTCGGGCTTCGGTCCGGGCAGATCGTCATAGGTGTCGCGCTGCGGACGTCTACGAGCCATGCCGGCGCGCCAGGACCCGCGTAGATCGCCACGGAGCGTATGGTGCACGGCTTCGAGGATGCGGTCATCGCCGGAAATATCGACGTAAAGCGACGGTCCGCAATTCGCGAGCGCAGCGGCGATCCCGTCATAAGCGACGATGCGATCGTAATAACCGCAATCCGTGAGAAATTTGGCTTTCGGCGGACTCGTCAGAGCGACGATCTTCGGACCGGCCGGCGTGACCCGCCGCAACTCGAAAGCAAACCCCATCGCCGCTTTGCTCGAAGCGCTGGACACGATCACGGTCCTCGCTTCGGAAAATCTCGCTTCGGCGAGAAAGTGGGCGAGAAAGAACGACAGGTTGAACAGGGGCAGCAGAGCGAGATGGAGATCGGCCAAGTCATCGTCATAATCCGGATCATGATCGATGCGGATATATTCGTTATAGGTGCGCGGAAGACTGGCGCGGTGAGGTCTGGCATCGACGAAGCGGTGCGGCTTTATCCGCGCAGGCCGAAGGAGGAGCCTATTCGACATTGGAAAAAAGCCGTAGATTCTTTCTCCTTCCGCGATATCTGCGCAGCGTGACCGATCCACACGGCCGCGACCCCACACCGGAATCGATCCCCAAGGCTCGGGCACCGGGAAATAATCCCAATAGCCGAATGTTTCGCCGCAATGCGCATAAGTGATATTGTTGGCGGTGAAGGCGAAGCGCTCGTGAATGACGCTGATTTCGCCTGCTTGGAGGTCGAGGTCAAGCGTAGTACAATACCAGCGCCGGCATCCGATGTCATTCCGATCGACGAGGAAATCGCAAATCTCCGGCATTCGCCACTCCTGTTCGAAGCCGTCGCCTCGCGCGAGATTACGCAGCCCCTCGATGAAGTAAATTGCAATTCCGGCAACAGTTGTTGCATAAGCAATTGCAAGCGGGGAGTTACACGACATGGGCCGCGACATGCCGCCTTGGCCGGCACTCGAAGCCTTTCTGGCTGCGGCGCGAAGCGGCAGCTTCAAACAGGCTGCGGAAGCCTTGAATCTCAGCGCCCCCGCCTTGACGCGTCGTATTCAGACGCTTGAACATCATGTCGGGGTGAGATTGTTCGATCGCAAGGCGAGGCGCGCGCTTCTGACGACCGCGGGCCAGCATTATTTCGATCGTCTGCGACCCGGATTCGAAAGCCTCCGTGCAGCGATGTCGGAGATGCGGCCGGACGCGCATTTACGACCTTTGCGTTTACGCATTTCCCATTCGCTCGCCAATCTCTGGCTCACGCCGCTGCTGCCTGTCTTTTGCGACAAATATCCTGACATCGATCTGCAAGTGCAAAGTGTCGGCACGCCCGAGGCACTGGAAAGAGGCCTCGTCGACATTGGCGTGTTCTTCAGCCGCGATCCGCTCGATAGTCTGGCGGCGGCGCCCCTGTTCGGCGTCGACGCCTTCATCGTCGCCGCACCGAAAATGCTCGATCGGCCGTTGCCGCACCTCCGCGATCTCGCGAGCTATCCTTTACTCGATCTGACTGACCCCGGCGTGATATGGCCGGAGTGGCTGCGGGCTTTCGGCTGTGCGGGTTGCGAGGCGCATACACGCCTCCTCTTCGATTCGATTGAAGCCATGTATCAGGCGGCATCCGCCGGGCTCGGTCTCGCGCTCGGCTTCAACCCGGCCGTCGATCCTTTCCTGACGGACGGGAGGCTCCGTATCGTCGGGCCACAAAGCTACCGGATGCCCGGCGCCTATTATGTCGCCACGACGCGACGCGCCCTGCAGCAGAATGCAGTGCGCGCGCTCTGGAATTTTATTGCGCGTGAAGGCGGAGCCGTCGCACAAC
>DASXMF010000043.1:0-11556 GCA_036495845.1 Rhizomicrobium sp. | reverse complement strand
CCGGGATATGCTTCTTCTTCGACATTTCGGTTGCCTCCTCATCCGATCCGAACGAGATTCCAGCCATGCCGGATGCATCGCCCGCGAAATTTCAGACCACCAAAGCCTACGACGTGCTGATCGCGGCCCCGCTGATCCTGTTCTACGGTTTCAGCATGGGCGGGCTTCTTCCGCAATTCGCAGCCGCGTCGCGCGCCTGGCCTTCCTGGAACTCCGCACTTCAAATTTCGGCGCTTGCGAGCAACATGTCCTACTTCGCGCTGGTGATCGCGCTGATCTTCCTGCGCCGGATGCCGGCAGCCAAGTCGAAGGGTCCATGGCCGCGGGTGGTGGCACTCGTGGGCGCCAACCTGCTGGTTGCGCTCCTGGCCTTGCCGAAAATCCCGCTGACGCCGCTGCGCGCCGCCCTTTCGACCGTACTGGCCGGCGGAGGAACGGTGGTCGAAATCTTGATCCTGCTCTGGCTGGGGCGCTCCTTCAGCCTGCTTCCGGAGGCGCGCAGGCTTGTCACGACCGGACCCTACCGTCGAATTCGTCACCCGCTTTACCTGGCCGGTCTGGTCGGTTCGCTGGGAGCGATGCTTCAGTACCGGCAGCCATGGGCGTTGCTGATCGTGCTTGCCGCTCTCGGGTTTCAGATTGCGCGCATGAGCTACGAGGAGCAGGTGCTGCGTGCGACTTTTCCGGAATACGGGAGGTACATCGCGCGAACCTGGCGTCTTGTTCCCGGCGTGTACTGAAACCTGCCGAGTAAGAAAAGCGGATGCGGAAATTTCAAAGCCGAGTAGAGAAAGAAGAATGCACAATGAGACAGTGAGCCGAAGGTCGCGCGCAAAGCGCGCAAGAAATTCTCACGGCCTCCCACCCGGTTGAACCGCGTGGCTCATTGTGAAAATTGATTTCTTTCAAAACTGATACCCCACGGTGAACTTGACCAGCGCGCTCGCAGCGAGCTGATTGCCGTTGAAGCGCTGATAGACGGGGAGTTCGACGGCGCCGTAGATTTTCCACGCGTCGACATCGATCTCAGCACCGGGCGCCGCGAACAGCCGCTCATAACCCGAGTTCGGCGGAGCGGCCGCAGCGCCGCTGTCATGCAGGCGGAACGAATCGACCAGTTGCAGCGACGGCATGAACGCAGCGGTCCCGACGGCAAAGCCCTTCGCGTATTCGATGCCGACAGCGGCATCCACTTCGTCGCCGGGACGATAATCTCCGCGCTCGGCAACCGCGTGCTGTCCGATGGCCTCGGCGAACCAGCCCCAGGCATTATCCGGTGTGATGGCGCCTGCGTGATAGGCGCCGAGCAGCAGGTCGGTCGAGCCGGAACCGATTTCCGTGTCGCGATCGAAGCCCCGGAACGTCGAATCGCCCGTAGGCAATTTTGCGCCGAATACGATGCCGCTCGACTGGTCCGGCGAGAACCCGGAATAGACTCCCATGAGACGGATGTCGCCCAGTGTGGAATGCTTGAACGTGTCGATATCCGAGGGTGTCTCCGCAGTGGTGAGGCTCCGGTCCCAGAACGGCATTTCGACCATCGCACCCCAACCACCACTCCACATGTATTGCGCGCCGGCTGTGAAGAAGCTGGTGCGCAGATCCTTGTCCGCGTTTTGCGAAGCGGGCGCGGGCGATGTTCCGCTCCAATTGCGGTTCTGGTCCATGAAATCGTATTCGAAAAAAGCCGTGCCGCCTTCGTTCCCGGGCAGCAACGGCAGGGTACCGACGCCGAACACGCCGCAACCGCAGGCGCAGGCGAGCGCCGGCGCGGGCAGGAGCAGGACAAGCAGGGAATAGGCCAACGCCGTGTGCACGCGTCGTAAGCCCGCAAGATCGGGATGCATGATTTCCTCGCAAAGACGGGACAATGAGTGCGCGACGGGTATCGCCGCGCGGCGAATGTCACGAATTCAGGCGAGGACGGGCGGAGCGCGCGGGGAATGGATTCGGTGCGCGAGCGCGGGAAGAACAAGGGGCACGACGGCTCCTTGCGCCGTGCTCGCCATGTTGAGGTTGGGAGCCGGCGCCAAAATCGCCGCGAGCGGCCTGGCAAGCTGCGCAGCCGCCGCAAAAGGACAGGCCTGCGCACCGCGATCCGGCGAACCATGCTGTCCGTGCCGCGCGGGGGACACGCGCAACGGACCCTGGGCTGTGCAAATCACCAGCGTGCCGGCGTTCGCCTCGGGCATCCATCCGGCAGGCAGCATCGCGCGCAAGAGCATTGCGCTCGTCGCAAGAACGAAGGCCAGAGAACGGAGATGCGCGCTCATGCCGTCAGAGACTGCCCATCGTGGGAAACTATTCCTCTCCCCGAACGATTTCGCGGGGCACCTTGCCGCGCGAGCGGCCATCTCGCTTGACTGTAGGAAATCGTCCTACACGCGTAAATCGAGACGGCGGGATACTTTCCCGAATCCGCGCGTTGAACCGCTGGCAACGGGATGAAGCGGGATTCTCATGAAAACGCAATACCTTGCATTGGCGGGAGCATGTCTGTTCGCCCTCGCCCAACCGGCCTCGGCCGGAGAAGGTTTTTACGTCGGCCTGGGCGCCGGCTGGGACAACCAGAGCAACATCCGGGTCGACCAGCTTACACCGCCCCCCGGCTCCGGCGAGGTTTCGACCAAGGACGGCGTGATCATCGCGGGCACGCTGGGGTTCAAGCTTCCCGAATGGCCGATCAGGCTCGAATTCGAGTCGGGATATGATTGGCACAGCGTCTCTACGGTCCAGAGCGGCAATCAAACCTTCGCCGGTTCTGGACACGCCAATATCGCCTCGGAACTTTTCAACGCGGTCTATGATTTTCCCGTCGCGCCGGCCTTCAACCTTTACGGTGGTGCGGGGCTCGGCGTGGGACATGTCTGGTTCGCGCCCAACTTCGCGGATACCGGCGACAATATCGCCCATACAGATCATTGGGGATTCATGTGGCAGGTGCTTGGGGGCGCGTCCTTCGAAATCGCGCCGGATGTCGATCTGTTCGCCGATTACCGTTATCGCCACGTGAACGCGAATGTGGAGAGCTTCTCTCCGACGCTCGGCCCGGTCGCAACTCATAACATCACCGAAAACGTGGTGATGGGGGGCGTAAGATTCTACATGTTCCCGCCGCCGCCACCGCCGATGGCAATGGAACCGGCGCCGGCGCCATATTATCCGCCACCCGAGACACCGCCGCCTCAGCCGATGCCGCCGTCAAACCCGGCGCCCAGCGGGCCTACATCCGGAGGCGCCACTTCGGGCGGCGGAACGAGTCCGCAATAGGCGGGCGCACCGGTCATCCTGCATCGGCAAAGACAGTGCACGTCGCACCGATACAGATATCGCGCGGGCAGAGTTTGACGAAACTCGCCAACGAGCCGTCTAAATAATGCTCTTCGGCGCCTGAGCACACAATCTGGACCTGTTCGACACGAGGCGCGCTTTCCGACTATAGAGCATCGCGCCGCCCCGGAATCCCGCCATGCCCATCTATCGCGCGCCGCTTCAGGACTACCGCTTCCTGTTGCACGAGCTGTTCGAGATCGAAAAGCAGACCGATCTGCCGCAATGCGGCGACATCACCACGGATATCGTCGACGACATCCTCGCCAACGCCGGCAAGTTCTGCGAAGAGGTGCTGCAACCGCTGAACCAATCGGGCGACGAGGAAGGCTGTCATTTCGAGAACGGCGTCGTGCGCACGCCGAAAGGATTCAGGGACGCCTACCGGGAATATGCGAAAGCGGGCTGGAGCGGGCTCGGCGCGCCCGCCGAATTCGGGGGTTCCAATCTGCCGCTGTTGCTTACCCTGCTGGTGAGCGAGATGTCGCAATCTGCGAACCAGTCCTTCGCCATGTATCCCGGCCTCTCGATGGCCGCCTATTCGGCGCTGATCGCGACCGGCGCGCCATGGATGAAGCAACAGATCGTGCCGAAAATGGTGGCGGGCGAATGGACCGGCACCATGTGCCTGACCGAGCCCAATTGCGGCACCGATCTCAGGCTGATGAAGACGCGCGCCGTCGAGCAGGACGACGGCACCTACCGCATGAACGGGACGAAGATCTTCATCTCCGGCGGCGAACACGATCTCGCCGACAACATCATTCACATGGTGATTGCGAAGATTCCCGACGGGGACGGCCAGATTCACGACGACCTTTCGACCGTCAATTTCTTCATGGTGCCGAAATTCCTGGTGAAGGACGACGGCGCCATGGGCGCGCGCAACGGAGTGTTCTGCGGCGGCATCGAGCACAAGATGGGCATCAAGGCGAACGCAACCTGCGTCCTCAATTTCGACGATGCGATCGCCTGGCGCCTCGGGCCCAAGCCTGCTGCACCGAAGCCCGGCGAAAAGCGTTCGGCCTCCGAAGGCATGAAAGGCATGTTCGGGATGATGAACGCCGCGCGGCTGGGCGTGGGCGTGCAGGGAATCTCGATCGCGGAAGTGGCCCGGCAGAATGCGCTCGCCTATGCGTACGAACGGCGCGCCGGGCACGCTTTGACGGGACCAAAAGATCGCGACAAGCCGGCGGACCTGATCATCGTGCATCCGGACATCAGGCGGATGCTGCTGCATTGCCGCTCCTTCGTGGAAGGCGCGCGCGCGGTCGCGCTGTGGACGGCGCTCAACATGTCGATCGCGCATTCCGCACGTCCCGAGCGGGATACCGCGGGTCTTATCGCCGATCTCATGACGCCGGTGATCAAGGCCTTCTTCACCGACATGGGGTTCGAGGCGGCGAACATGGCGATGCAATGCTATGGCGGCCACGGCTATATCCGCGACAACGGAGTTGAACAATTCGTGCGCGATGGCCGCATCAACCAGACCTACGAGGGCGCAAACGGCGTGCAGGCAATGGATCTCGTGGGACGCAAGCTTGGACGAAAGGGCGGCGCTGCACCGTTGGCGCTTTTCGCCGCGATCAACAACTTTCTGAATGAAAATTCCGGCGACGAGACCCTTTCGCCCCTCGTCAAACCCGTACAGCGCGGACTCGAAAACCTGCAGGCTGCAACGATGTGGCTTGCGCAGCACGGCGTCGCCAACCCGAACGACGCCGGCGCGGGCGCGGTCGACTATCTTCGCCTGATGGGAGTCGTGGTGACGGGCTGGATGTGGGCGCGCATCGCAAAGCTCGCGCATGCGCAGCTTGCCGCGAACCCCGCAAATTCAGCCTTCTACCAGGAAAAAATGATCTCGGCGCGCTACTGGATGGAGCGCATGATGCCGGAATGCCCCATGCTGCTCGAGCGCATCGAGGCGGGCAGCGCAACGCTGATGGCGTTCGAAGCAACGCAATAGGAGACTACATGGCGCGGCCCGTCCATTTCGAAATTCACGCGACCAATCCCGAAGCGCTGGTGAAGTTCTACGTCGACGTCTTCGGCTGGAAGATCACGCATATGCCGCAATTCGATTATTGGCTGATCGACAGCGGCAGCGGCGACGGTATCAACGGCGGCATGATGCAGCGCCGCGGACCCGCGCCCGGACCCGATGCGCCGGTCAATGCCTATGTGTGCTCGCTCGGCATCGATTCCGTGGATGATTGCGTCGAACGGGCGGTGAAGGCGGGCGCAACGATCGCGCTGCCCAAGATGACGATTCCTGGCGTGGGCTATCAGGCCTACATCAAGGACCCCGACGGCAATCTGCTCGGCTCGCACTAGGCGGACCGCGACGCGAAATAGATTTTCTCCTTCGCAATTCGCGGCGGAGGAGAGTCATGCGCGCGTTTCTGCCGCCAACGCCGCGAGTCCCTGCTCGATCGTGAAGGGCGGCGCGTAGCCCATTTCGCGGCGCGCCCTGGCATCGACGAGAATGCAATCGCGCGACATGATGTTTGCGGCGAAGCGCGTCAACGGCGGCCGGCCCTTGAGCGGCAACGTGCGCCAGGCCGTTTCGCCTGCAAAGCCAATACCGCGCACAAGCCATCCGGGAACTTCGCGATCCGGCAGGATGATTCCTGCGGCTTTTGTCATGCGCGTGAGGAAATCGCGAAATTCGACCGCCGGACCGTCGAGCACGAAATACGCTTCGCCTGCGCGGCCCCTGGTCAGAGCCAGATCGATCGCGCAGGCGAGATTGCCGATATAGGTCGTGGATGTGCGATTGCGGCCGCCGTCAATCCAGGCGAACTGCCCGCGTGCTGCCATCTCGCGGATCGATGGTAAAATGGTCTGATCGCGTGGCCCCCACACGAAGCGCGGGCGGATCACGATGGTCTCGAAGCCCGGCGCGTTCGCCTCGCGGACGGCTTTCTCCGCATAAGCCTTCGTGCGCGAGTAGGGAAAGGGCGATTGAAGCGCCAGCGGATAGGTCTCGTCCACGTCGCGCATATGCTGGCCATAGAACAGGGCGGCTTCCGTGCCGATATGCACAAATCGCTTCACCCCCGCGTCTTTCGCTGCGGCCAGCACGCGCTTTGTGCCCTCGACGTTGAACCGCCAATAGTCCTTCCACGGTCCCCAATCCTCGACATGCGCCGCGCAGTGAACGACAACTTCGGCGCCCGTCAGATCCGCGGTTTTCAGGTCATCGAGTGAGCAGCGCACGGGTCTGGCGCCGTCGGAGTGAATTTTCGCATCGCTCGCCTCGGAGCGCGACATCGCCGAGATTGCATGGCGGGGCGCGGCATTGCGCACAAATGCGCTGCCGACAAACCCCGAGGCCCCCGTGACGAAGATGTTCATTGAGCCGCTCCCTGTCACGCCGCCTTGCGCTCGGCCAGGCGCACGAGTTGGCCGAGCATCGACTGCACGCCCTTGAGTCGCAACTCGGGAGTCGGCCAGTCGCGCGCGACGACGACTTTCTGATCGGGGCGGACGCGCATCGTGGATTGGTGTTCGGCGATCAGGCGCACAAGCCCCGCGGGATTGGGGAACGCGTTGTTGCGGAAGGAGAGCGTGGCGCCCTTGGGGCCTGCCTCGATCTTTTCCACCTGCGCCTGGCGGCACAAGGCCTTGATGGCGACGATGTCGAGCAGATGGGCGACTTCGTCGGGGAGCGTGCCGAATCGGTCGATCAGCTCGGCGGCGAAGCGGTCGATCTCAGCCGCGCCCTCGATGCCGGCGAGTCGGCGATAGAGCGCCATGCGCAGGTCCAGATCGGGCACGTAGCCTTCGGGAATCAGAACCGCCGTGCCGATATTGATCTGAGGCGACCATTGCTCGTCCGGTTCGGCATCGCCGCCCAGGCGCAGCTGAGAAACCGCTTCCTCCAGCATTTCCTGATAGAGCTCGATACCGACTTCGCGCACATGGCCTGACTGTTCTTCGCCGAGCAGATTTCCCGCGCCGCGAATATCGAGATCGTGGCTGGCGACGGAAAAGCCGGCGCCCAACTGGTCGAGCGACTGCAGCACCTGAAGTCTTCGTTCGGCGGTGTCGGTCAGCTTCCTGTCTGCGGGCGTCGTCAGAAAGGCATAGGCGCGCTGCTTGGAACGGCCGATGCGGCCGCGCAGTTGATAGAGCTGCGAAAGCCCGAACATGTCGGCGCGATGCACGACAAGGGTGTTGGCGCTCGGAATGTCCAGCCCGCTCTCGACGATGTTGGTCGAGACCAGAACGTCGATCTTGCCGTCGTAGAACGCGGTCATCACGTCCTCGAGCGTGGTGGCCGGCATCTGTCCATGGCCGATCGCAGCCTTTACCTCGGGCACAGTGTGCCGGAGAAAGTCCATCGCATCGGCAAGATCGACAATTCGCGGGCAGACATAGAAGCTCTGTCCGCCACGATAGTGTTCGCGCAGCAGCGCCTCGCGCAAAGTCAATCCGTCGAACGGCGTGACGAAGGTTCTCACAGCGAGACGGTCGATGGGCGCCGTCGTGATCAGGGAGAGATCGCGCACGCCTGAGAGGGCCAGCTGCAAGGTGCGCGGAATGGGCGTGGCCGTCAGCGTGAGCACATGCACATCGGCTTTCAGCGCTTTGAGCTTCTCTTTGTGGGTGACGCCGAAATGCTGCTCCTCGTCGATCACGACAAGGCCAAGCCGCTTGAAGGTGATCGATTTGGCAAGCAGTGCGTGCGTTCCGATGACGATGTCGACATCGCCCGATGCCGCGGCTGCCCTGGTTTCGCGTGCTTCCTTTGCCTCCACGAAGCGCGACAGCTGGCGCACCTTCACCGGGAATCCGCGGAAGCGCTCGACGAACGTCTTGAAGTGCTGGCGTGCAAGCAATGTCGTTGGCACCACGACCGCGACCTGCATGCCCGACATCGCTTCGACAAACGCGGCGCGCAATGCGACTTCCGTCTTGCCGAAGCCGACATCACCGCAGACGAGTCGGTCCATCGGGCGGCCCTTCGCCAGATCTTCGATCGTCTCGGCGATCGCCCGCTCCTGGTCGTCGGTTTCCTGCCAGGGAAAGCGGGCGCAGAATTCGTCGTAGAGGCCCTGCGGCGGATCGGCGGCCGGCAACGACCTCAACTGCCGCGCGGCGGCGATGCGGATCAGCTCAGCGGCAATTTCGCGCACGCGCGCTTTCATGCGCGATTTGCGCTGCTGCCAGCCCGCGCCTCCGAGCCGGTCAAGCTGGACGGTGCCCTCGTCGCTGCCGTAGCGCGTCAGGAGCTCGATGTTCTCGACCGGCAGGAAGAGCTTGCTCCCGTCATACTGCAGTTCCAGGCAATCGTGCGGCGCGCCTGCCGCGTCGATCGTCTGAAGTCCGGCATAGCGGGCGATGCCATGCTCGATGTGGGTGACCAGATCGCCGACGGCGAGACTCGAGGCTTCGGCGAGGAAATGCTGCGCGCGTCGCGCTCTTGCGCGCGGGCGCACCATGCGATCGCCCAGAATGTCCTGTTCGGCGAGGATCGCCATGTCGGGCGCTTCGAAACCGTGCTCGATGCCGAGGACTGCGACGCCGACCGCGTTCTCGTGCATCGACAAGGCGTCGGGCCAGCCCGCGATCGGGCGCATTGCACCAAGCCCATGATCGGAGAGCACGCCGCCCAGCCGCTCTGCCGATCCCTCGCTCCACGCTGCGAGCACGACGCGCTTATTGGCCAGCTGCAGCGTCTTGACGTGTTTGGCTGCGGCCTCGAACACATTCACGCGGCCTTGCGCCCGTTCAGGCGCGAAATCGCGGCCGAGCCTTCCGCCGGCGTCGGTGGAGTGGATCGATTCCGGAGCCTGGAAAGGCGAAAGATCGCGCACCGGTCGGTGCGCGAGCGCGGCGTTCCATTCCTGCTCCGTCAGATAGAGAGTCTCCGGCGGAAGCGGCCTGTAGGGCGGCGACGATGTCTTTTCGCTCCCGCCGGCGAGAAACTGGCGGCGCGTCGCATAATAGTCCGCGATCAGTTCGTGACGCGCCGCCCGCGCCTCCTCTGCCTGATGCGAGAGAAAAACGAGCGGCCCGTCGAGATAGTCGAAGAGCGTATCGAGTTCCGGATGAAACAGCGGCAGCCAATGTTCCATGCCCTGATGCTTGCGGCCCGCGCTGACCGCTTCGTAAAGCATGTCGTCGGGACCCGCTGGCCCGAACATGGCCACGTAGCCCGAGCGGAAGCGGCTGATCGATGCAGAATCGAGTGGCGCTTCGCTCGCCGGCAAAAGGTCGATCGAGGAAATCCCTTCGCTCGAGAGTTGTGTCTCGGCATCGAAGCGGCGGATCGCTTCGAGCGTGGTCCCGAAAAAATCAAGACGAAGCGGCTCGTCCGTGCCGGGCGGCCACAAATCCACGATGCCGCCGCGCAACGCAAAATCGCCGGGTTCTCTCACCGTGCTCGCGCGGGCATAGCCGTTCTTCACCAGAAAATTTAGAAGCGCGTCATGTTCGACCGCTTCTCCCGAGCGGGCGAGAAAGCTTGCCTTGGCGATCGTCGAACGCGGCGGCACGCGCTGAAGAAGGGCACTGACGGTCGTGATCACGAGGGCGGGGCCCGCGCCCTTCGTACGCGCCGCCAGAGCCGCCAGCGTCGCCAGCCTGCGGCTCTCGATGTCCGGTTTGGGAGATACGCGGTCGTAGGGCAAACAATCCCAGGCCGGAAACGGCAACGCGGCGAGACCGGGCGCGAAGAAGGCCGCGGCGTCCGCGATCGCCTGCGCCGTCAGATCGTCGGCAGCGACGAACAGCACGAGACCTTTCCGCCTCTGCGCAGCCTCCACCGCGAGAAAGGCGTCATAGCCGCCCGGCGCACCCGTGAGCGCGAAGCGGCCCTGCGCCCGGGCGATGTAATTCAGACGTTCCATGTCGGATTTTGCCGGTAGCAGATCGCCTTCAGTTGATGGAAAACCGGCGTGTCGTGCGCGAGCGGCACCGGCGCATGACCGCGCAGCCAGTCATAGATTTCCTGGTCCGGAACGTTCAGAAGCGACTCAAAGCGATCCAGATCGCCCTCGTCGAGGTCGGCGAGATACGTTTCGGCAAATGTCCCGAAAATTGCGTCGGTTTCCTTGAATCCGCGCCGCGCTGCGCGAAATCGCAGCCTTTTGCGGCGGACATGCGGAGATTCACCGGTCATCGCGCGGGATATAGCGTGCGGGAGTGGCGGCGGGCCAGTGCATTCGCCACGCCGCGCACTCGCCCTGCGCCGCTGGCATTACCCCCATGCGGGGAAGTTGTGCCTTCCCATTAGCGCTCAATTCTTCGTTACGCGGCGCGCAACGGCCGTGCTCACGCGTTGCCCACGGCGCGCGCGCGACTTACTTGTTTGACGCCATTCGAAGGGGGAACCCGCCATGATCGATCGCCGCGAAATTCTCTTGTCCGCTACGGCAGCCAGCGCCCTTGCACTTGCCGAGCCGCTTTGCGCCGCGACGCCCGCGGCGAACGACGCGGGCGCCGCCGCACTCGACAAGCTGTTCGACCAGTTCATGAGCGAGAATCTTGACCGCTCACCGATCTTCGCGACGTCGCTTGGGCTCGATACCGGCGCCCGCGCCCACCAGCGCGCCGAAGTGGACGACAACTCGCTCAAGGGCATTGCCGGCGACAAGGCGCTCGACAGCGACCAGCTTCGCCGCCTCAAGGCGTTCGACCGCAGTTCCCTCGCCGGAATCGACCGGCTCAACTACGATATCGAACTCTTCAAACTGCAGACCGGTGACGATGCCAACAAGAGATACGATTTCGGACCGGGGGGCGCGGGCAACCCCTACGCCATCAGCCAGCTCTCCGGCATCTATTCGCAGTTCCCGGATTTCCTCGACAGCCAGCAGCCGGTCGAGAACAAATCCGACGCCGACGCCTATCTGTCGCGGCTCGAAAAGGTCAGCACGCTGCTCGACAACGATTCCGAGGTTGCGCGCCACGATTCCGCCCTCGGCGTCGTCCCGCCCGATTTCGCCCTCGACAAGACGCTGACGCAGCTCAAGACATTGCGCGAGGTCGATGCGGACAAATCGGTCGTGGCGCAATCTCTCGCGAGGCGCACGAAGGAAAAGAATCTGGCCGGCGACTACGGCGCGCAGGCTGCGAAGATCGTTGCGCAATCCGTCTATCCCGCGCTCGATCGCCAGATCGCCCTCGTCAAGGACATGCGTACGCGGGCGACGCACGACGCTGGCGTCTGGAAGCTCCCGAATGGCGGACAGTATTACGCCGACTCGGTCTTGT
>DASXMF010000042.1:0-6966 GCA_036495845.1 Rhizomicrobium sp. | reverse complement strand
ACGCGCAAGCTCGATGGCGGCGCCCTGCATGACGACTGCGTCGCCGCCGTAAAACATGCGGCCACGCTTTGCGAGGCCAACGGCCACATCATCGAGGAAGCGACTCCGGCCTTCGATCTGGCGGCGCTGGTTCCCGCCTTTCTGTCGGTATGGACCGCAAATCTGGCAGCAGCGATCGATTTCGTCGCGATGCTCACTGGCCAGACCCCGAGCGCCGATGTCTTCGAGGGCCTGACCTGGGGCATGTATGAAGCGGGCAAGCGCGTCGCGGGGAGCGAATATCTTATCGCGAAGGCGGCGCTGCAGCAGGCAAGCCGTCGAGCCGCAAAGTTTCACGAATCCCACGACCTCTGGCTCGCGGCGACGCTAGGCACGCCACCGATGAAGATTGGCACCTTCGATATCGACGAGCGCGACATCGGCAAGGGATTCATGCCGCTGTTCGACTACGTGCCGTTCACGGCGATGCAGAACGTCACCGGCCAGCCAGCGATCAATCTTCCGCTGTTCTGGAACGACGACGGACTGCCGATCGGCGTACAATTCGCCGGTCCGTACGGGGACGAGCTGACGCTTCTCCAGCTTGCGGCGGAACTCGAGCGCACGTCGCCCTGGGCACATCGCTACGCGCAGATCAAGGTCTGACGTGGGGTTTGCGGAATATGCCCGCTACGATGCGACCGGGCTCGCGCAGCTGGTGCGCCGGCGCGAGATAGCCCCGCGCGAAATTCTCGAGGAATCGATTGCGCGGATCGAGCGCCACAATCCAAGACTCAATGCGGTCGTGTACAAAGCTTTCGATGAGGCGCGCGCCGCTGCCGACGGAACTTTGCCGGACGGAGCGTTCAAGGGCGTACCGTTCCTCATCAAGGACATGGATGTTCCCGTCGCCGGCTGGCCGCTCGCAAACGGTTCGGCATTTCTGCGGGACCATCGCTCGACGGACGATTCGGAGCTCGTGCGCCGTTATCGCGCGGCGGGTCTGGTGCTCATGGGCAAGACCAACGTGCCGGAGTTTGGAATTCCGGGCACCACCGAGGGCCGCCATTACGGCGTCTGCCGCAATCCGTGGAACCCCGATCACAGTTCCGGCGGGTCCTCGGGCGGCTCCGCGGCCGCGGTCGCTTCGGGCATGGTGGCGATGGCCCATGGCAGCGACGGGCTCGGCAGCATCCGCATTCCCGCCGCGCAATGCGGACTGGTGGGACTGAAGCCCACGCAATACCGCAATCCCGGCGGCCCCGACGACCGCAGCCGCGCGAACGGGCTTGTCGTCGACCACGTGCTGACGCGTAGCGTGCGCGATTGCGCGGGCGTGCTCGACTGGACCGGCTATCCGGAAGACGATGCGCCCTATGCGCCGGTTCCCAAAGCGCGTCCGTATACGGACGAAATCGCCACTCCGCCTGGCAAACTGAAAATCGCGGTCACGGGCGCAACCACGCATGGCGGGTTCCTGCACAAGGACGTGCAGGCGGTTCTCGACTCCACGGCCGCTCTGCTTCACGAGCTCGGTCATCTCGTGATGGAGAAGACAACTCTCGGCATCGATTGGCGCGCACTCTATCGCGCGCAGGCCGCCGTCTCGGGCGCCATGTTCGCGGCCAATATAGACTCTTGGGCGGAGAGGATCGGTCACGCGCCGCATGAAGACGAGCTGGAGCCTCTCGCCTGGGCGACCTATCGCGCGGGCAAGGAACGCACGGCCGCGGAAGTGGGCGAAGGCCTGCGGACTCTGCGTCTGCTCACGCGCGAGATACTCGCTCTGTGGCGGGAATTCGACGTTCTGCTGACGCCGGTCACCATCACGCCGGCGCCCCCGATCGGCCATCTCGATCCGGTCAATGTGGAGCCGCGCGAATTCAACCATCGCCAGGGCCGCGTGTTCAATTTCACGCCGCCCTACAACGTGACCGGCCAGCCTTCATTGTCGCTGCCGCTCGGAATGTCCGCAGACGGGCTTCCCATCGGCATGATGTTCACCGCGCGATACGCCGACGAGGCGACGCTCTTCCGGCTCGCCGCGCAACTCGAAGATGCGCGCCCCTGGCGCGACCGGCACCCTCCGATCTGGGATTGAAGCAGGCAGCACCCTGGATGCTTTCAGCCGCTGCGTCAGGCGTACGTTTTTTGAGCCGTTTGCCGCGACGTAGCGAGATCAACAGATGTGAATCCCGCTCGGAGCAACTGCACAGTCCAATGGATCCAGCCAGGCGGCCCCGTCGTCAAGCGACACGTAAAGGCGTCCTGACCCGTCGATCACCGCAACCATCGAATCCCGCGTCGCGATGCAATCGGTATCTGCTCTGCCTTCGATCCACTCTGGAAATCCTGCGCCCAGGAGGTGCAGTGGACAATCACCGTCGATCGGGCGCCGATAAACCGCGCCCTGCGCCGCAAAAGGATCTGTGGATGCCGATACGAAAATGTCGTTTCTTCCGAATGCGACGGCAGAACAATGAAGGGCGTGAAGTCCCCGCTGTTCGATGGACCAGGTCGCCCCGGCATCGCGGCTGACGCAAAGACCCGCTGCCGCCGCGGCGGTCACGAGGTCGGGGCGGGTCGGATGGGCGCAAACCTGGTGAACATCGCTCTCGATATCGATGGTGGGCCGCCACGTCAGGCCGGAATCGGTCGATCGCGGAATTCCACCGACATGGACATTGGCCAGAAGCACAGAACCATCGCAGGTCGCCGCCATTGAACGGATCCCAAGCGGAGGCCCGACCCGCTTGCCGTTGACGATCACCGATCCCGCATACCATCTGTCGCGGCCCTCCACGATGTCAAAACCGGTCAAGCGCTGCTGCGCGCCGTCGGGATCGATGCGCAGGACCTGTGCGTCGTCGGTTCCAACAAAAACGAGGTTTCCGATCGGCACGCAGCATGAAATTTCGATTTCGCTTTCTGCTAGCACAGACCATTCGCCGTCGGTGGACCGTCGATAGAGCGAATGACCGGCAACGATTGCGAGCACTCTTCCAAATTCATCGGCAACGAGACTGCGAACCGATCGATCGGCGAGTTCCTGCTGGATCGTTTTTCCGTCAACTGTGAACAACCCTTTGTCCCAGGTCGCTAACAGAATGCGGGGGGTTGACATTAAAGCGAACCCTCATTGCGCAAAGCGACGTGAACCGCTCGAAGCCATTGTGCAATGGTCGATGCGCCGATTCAATTGCACCTGGCGGCGTCACGGTCGCGCAATATGCCGCCCGTCGTAAATCCGGAGCCTAATATATCGCGGAATCCGCCGCGTCGCTGTTGGACGCCGTGCCGGTGACGCCAAGAACCGTCGTCTCGCCGAAGACCGTGTATTTGAACTTGGAGGTTGGCGAAGTCAGGTCCTGCGGCGTAGGCGTGAAGACAGCAGGGTGTTCGAGTACGGCACTCGTCCAGCTGCCTGGCTGCAGAGAGCTGGTGTCCGTAATCATTACCTTGTAGCCGTCGATTGTCACCGACGATTTGAAGGTGAGAATATCTGCCTTTGCGGTCAGCTTGACAGTCATGCTGGATCGCGAAGTCGAGGTGTAATCCGTGCCATTCACATCGACGACAATGGCTCCCGCGGGAAGATGGTAGCTGGCCGAATTGGTCGTGTGTTTGTATGGGACCAACGATTCGCTTGCCATTGCCGTGACCGTCGCGCTCCGGCCATCGAGACCGGCGGGATCGCTGCCCGACAACACGGGCCCCAGCGTGCCATCGAGTGTGATGGTGAGAATTTTTGCGGCAGCCAGCGGTAATGCGTCCTGCGCCGATACTACGCTGTTCGATGCCGCAATGGCGGTTAAAACCATTAGCGTTGTGCGGATTGTGTTGGATAACATCGGAAAGCCCCCTTTTCCCTAAACCGGTACGCTCACCCTTCGAAAAGCTCAGGGTGAGGACCACTCTTTCATCCTCATGGTGAGCCGGCCTGCCTTCGCCGAAGCGAAGCTTCAGGCTTCGCGCAGGCAGGTCGAACCGTCAGGACCGGTGCTGTGTACCATTTGACTTCGCATTTGGGTACTGGCTCATGCATCAGAGTCCCGTTCCAGACCCATGGAGCCGCAAGCATGAGCGTTTTCGATTTCGACCATGCGATCGTGCGGGAACCCGCCCGCAGCGTGATCAACGGAATTCGCAGCAATCCCGAAGCCGAGGTACACTTCAGCGGAATCCTGCGCGAGCACTCTTCCTATGTCGCGGCGCTGCGGGCGGCCGGCGCGAGAGTGGAAGTACTTCCGGCGCTCGAGCGTTATCCCGACTCTGTGTTCGTCGAAGATCCGGCTCTCGTTCTCCCGAAAGGCGCCATCCTGTTGCGGCCGGGAGCGCCAGCCCGCCTGGGCGAGAGCGCCGAAATTCGCGGCGCACTGAATCGACACTTCGATCAGATACTCGAACTGGAGGGCGAAGAGTTTGTCGATGGCGGCGACGTCCTGGTCATGCCGGACGTCATCCTTGTCGGAAGGTCCCGGCGGACCAACGATCGCGGAGCCGAAGCGCTCCGCTCGAAACTCGACCGGCTTGGCCGCAAGTCACGCATCGTCGCGACCCCCGACTCCATCCTGCATCTCAAGACGGCCGTTTCGCTGCTGAGCGAAGATACCGTGCTGGCCACGAGACAGATGGCCGACACGGGAATATTCTCGGGTTTCAGAATCGTTGTGGTTCCCGAGGGCGAAGAGCACGCGGCCAATGCGCTGCGGGTCAACGAAACCATTTTCGTTGGCGATTGCTTTCCACGGACGATCGATCTCGTTGCCCAAGCGGGCTTCGCTGTTCATGCCCTGCCGGTGATGGAGATCGGCAAGCTCGACGCCGGCCTGTCCTGCATGTCGCTCCGCTGGATGAAGCAGCGCTGATCGGCTCCAGTTAAGATTGCGACTAATTCTCATTGTCAGTTCCCTTCGGCCCGGCTATAAAGCCTTCCGATGGGGCGACCCTCCCCGGACGAATGTGATGTTTCGCAACAAGGCTGCGCGACGATGTTTTACGGTCTCACCCAGATGGTGCTGCTACTCGATACCGGGCGCGCAATGGGCTGGCATGGCGGCCTGTTCGAAGTGAGCGCGCTGCAGATTCACGGGCACAATCTCAGCAACGACAATCTGGGTTCGTTGCAGACCACTAGCGGCATCGAGGCGGACCGTTCCACGCGTCTGTGGGAGTTGTGGGTGCAGCAGAAATTTCTCGATGAGGATCGCCTCGACCTGCGGCTGGGCCAGCAGAGCCTCGATCAGGAATTCATGAGCAGCCAGAACGCGGGATTCTTCGTCAACACGATGTTCGGCTGGCCGATGGTGCCTTCCGCCGATCTTCCGGGCGGCGGACCCGCCTATCCGCTGTCGGCGTTGGGCGCGCGTGCGCGCTGGCGCGTTCTCGACGGTGTCACTCTTCTCGCCGGATTGTTCAACGGCAGCCCCGCCAACGGCAACCAGGACGATCCGCAGGAGCAGAACGCATCCGGGACGCTCTTTCCGCTGAATGGCGGCGCGCTTGCCATCGCCGAACTGCAATTTGCCCATCCGGCATTGGGCGCGATGGTTCACGCGGGCGAATCGGCGGCGCTGCCGCGAGTCTTGAAGATCGGAGCCTGGTACGACAGCGAGAATTTTCCCGATCAGGACATCGCGACCAACGGAGTTTCGCTCGCCGATCCGGCGTCGAGCAGTCATCCGCGCCCGCATCGCGGCGATTGGAGCATCTATGCCGTGCTCGATCAGATGCTGTGGCAGGCGCCGGCGGAAGCGGATCGCACGCTCAACCTGTTCCTGCGCGCCATGGGGACGCCGCAAACCGACCGCAACCCGATCGATTTCAGCCTCAACGCCGGTCTCACATTGCACGAACCGATCCTCAACCGCGACGACGACACGCTGGGGATCGGAATTGGCGTGGCCCATGTGAGCGGAGGCGCGGCGCAACTCGATGCCGACACGGCATTCTTCAATCACGCCGGGTTTCCGGTGCGCGGCTTCGAAACCTATGTCGAAGCAACCTATCAATACGAAGTCACGCCCTGGTGGCAGATTCAGCCCGATTTCCAGTATGTTTTTCATCCGGGCGGGGGCGTGCCCGATCCGCTGGATCCCGGCCGCGTCCTCGAGGACGAGGCGGTGATCGGCGTACGTACCAACATCGTTCTGTGAAGGGGCGAGAAATGCATTCGCGATTGCGTCGCTCGACCGGCTCGCCGACCTCTCCTCACATGCAGGGCTATCGCATATGCGCGCGGAAGTGCAGAGAAAACCGCCAAGACGCCAAGACGCCAAAAGAAAATGGTCCCACCACGGAAGCACCAAGGTCTCTGAAAAAATGGTTTGCGCGCGAATCCGCGCATAAGCTCTCTCAGTGCTCTCTGCCCTTCAGTCGTTCATCTTCAACACCTTGGCGACTTGGCGCCTTGGCGGTTCATCGTTTCTTCGTTGCATTTCAACTCGCGATCGTGCGCCGGTTCACCTGCATCGCCACCGGTGCGCTTCTTGTGATGCAGATTGGTGCGGCGAATGCATCAGACGGATTTCTGGAGGGAATCCACCGTCACGTCATGCTCACCTCCACGGTGCCCGAAAATGGCGATCTCAATCCCTATGCCGTCGTTGTGGCGCCCGTGTCGGCAGGGCGAATTCGCAAGGACGACGTGCTGATCGACAATTTCAACAATCTCTCCAACCTGCAGGGCACGGGCACGACCATCCTCGACTACAATCCCGCGACGAAAACGGCGAGCCTGCTCGCCAATCTGCCGCAACACGCGCCGCATTGCCCGGGAGGAACGGGCTTGACCACGGCGATGACCATGCTGACGAGCGGCTGGATCATCGTCGGCAGCACACCGAGCAGCGACGGCTCGACAATGACCAGGGGCGATGGCTGTCTCTTCGTCCTGGATCCCAATGGTCAGATCGTCACCGCCTGGACAGGCGGCAACATCAAAGGCCCGTGGGGCAACATCGCGCTGCTCGACAAGGGCACCACAGC
>DASXMF010000041.1:0-4791 GCA_036495845.1 Rhizomicrobium sp. | reverse complement strand
AAAACCTTCGCCGATCAGGGCAGCTTCACGTGCTTGATCTCGCTCGGACGATGCGTGCTGGCTGCCATCGATTTCAATGATGAAGCGCTTTTCGAAGCAAACGAAATCGAGAATATAGCTCTGAAACGGCACCTGTCGGCGAAATTTGAAACGCTCCAGCCGTCGGTCACGCAGCAAGCTCCACATCGCTGCTTCGGCGTCGGTTGGTTCATGGCGCATCTTCTTTGCGAAATTGCGGATGCGCTGCGCGGTCGGACGATGGCGCGGTGGTTGCTGCACGTACCCCTCACCCGTCGCCGAACTTCGTTCGGCGCCACCCTCTCCCACAAGGGGCGAGGGAAGTTCACGCCGCTTCAGGCGACTAAACCCGCATCGGCATCAGCACGTAGAGCGCGCCCTTGGCATCGCGGTCCTGGACCAGTGTCGGCGAGCCGGGATCGGCCAGCCGCAACACCGCGGCTTCGCCTTCGATCTGGGCTGCGATGTCGAGCAGGTAGCGCGAGTTGAAGCCGATATCGAGCGCATCGGAGGCATAGTCCACTTCGAGCTCTTCGGTGGCGCTGCCGGAATCCGGATTGGTCACCGAGAGCACGAGCTTGCCGGCGGACAGCGAAAGCTTTACGGCGCGGCCGCGCTCGCTCGAGATCGTCGAGACGCGGTCGACCGCGGCCTCGAAATCCTTCTTGTCGACGGTCAACTGCTTGTCGTTGTTCTGTGGAATGACGCGGCCGTAGTCCGGGAAGGTGCCGTCGATCAGCTTCGAGGTCAGCACCACATTGCCGATGGTGAAGCGGATCTTGCCCTGCGACAGTTCGATGCGGATTTCCGCATCATTGTCCTCGATCAGGCGCTGCACCTCGCCGACGGTCTTGCGCGGCACTATGACGCCGGGCATGCCGCTGGCGCCCGACGGCAGCGGCAGATCGAGCTGGGCTAGACGGTGCCCGTCGGTGGCGACCGCGCGCAGCGTAGCGCCCTGGGCGCTGCCTGCGGAATGCAGATAGATGCCGTTGAGGTAGTAGCGGGTCTCCTCGGTGGAGATCGCAAACTGGGTGCGATCGATCAGCCGCTTCACGTCGGAGGCGGCAAGCGTGAACGAATGCGCCATATCGCCGGCGGCGAGGTCGGGAAAATCATTTTCCGGCAAGGTCTGCAGCGTGAATCGCGAGCGGCCGGCGCGGATCGCCAGCACGGAGCGGTCGCCGTCGCCTTCGAGCACGACCTGCGCGCCATCCGGCAGCTTGCGGACGATATCGTAGAACATATGGGCGGGCACCGTGGTCGAGCCGCCGGTCGCGGTCTCCGCCGCCAGCGTCTCCGTCACCTCGAGATCGAGGTCGGTGGCCTTCAGCGACAGCCGGGAGCTTTCGGCGCGGACGAGAATGTTGCCGAGGATCGGGATGGTATTGCGCCGTTCCACCACGCGGTGGACGTGCCCCAGCGATTTCAGGAGTTGCGCGCGTTCGACGGTGACCTTCATTGTTATACCCGCCTGATCCGAATTGGGAGAGCCGGGCAGCCCAAAGGGCGCGCCGGGCATTTTGAAACCCGAACAGCCCGATCAAAGCTGGATTTGATCGAACCTGCGGGGGGACCGCAAGGTGGCGCGGATAGCGCGCGAGCGCAAGAGACCGCAGGGCGCTTTCCCACGTTTTGGCGCGGTTTCGCCTGTTCCTCCCCCGCCTTGACGGGGGAGGCGGCGTCGTCCCGGATCTCTCGGATCTAGCGGATTCAGAACCGGGATCCCGCTTTTGGTTCTAGCCCGCTTTCTTCGCGCGGCTGCCGCTCACTCCTGCTGCAACTGCCGCTTCAGCGACTCCACCTCTTCGGACAGCGTCACGTCCTTGACGACCAGCGCCTCGATCTTGCGCACGGCGTGCAGCACCGTGGTGTGGTCGCGTCCGCCGAAGCGGCGGCCGATCTCGGGCAGCGAACGCAGCGTCAGCGTCTTGGCGAGATACATCGCCACCTGACGGGGGCGTACCACGTTCGCGGTACGGCGCGACGACAACAGGTCGGAGCGGCTCACATTGTATTGCCGCGCCACAACGCGCTGGATGTCCTCGATCTTGATGCGCTTGGGCTCCTGCGGGCGGATCAGATCGCGCACTTCGCGCTCGGCCATATCAAGCGTCACCGGCTGGGCGTTGAGCTTGCTGTGCGCGAGCAGCCGGTTGATCGCGCCTTCGAGATCTCGGCCATTATGGGTGATGGTGCGCGCGAGATAGTCGAGCACCTGATCCGGCACGTTGAACGCGGCGTGATGGGCCCGGGCCGCGGCAACGCGCGACTTCAGGATGCCAAGCCGCAATTCTTCGCCGAGCGATCCCATCTCCACCACGAGGCCGCCGGCAAGCCGCGAGCGCACGCGATCGTCGAGGGTTTCGAGATCGGATGGCGGACGATCGGCCGCGATCACGACCTGACGGCCGGCATCGATCAGCGCGTTCAGCGTGTGGCAGAACTCAGCCTGCGTCGATTTACCCTGCAGGAATTGCATGTCGTCGATAACGAGCACGTCGATGCCGCGCAGCGCTTCCTTGAAGGCGAGCGACGTCTGCGTCTTCAGCGCCGCGACGAAGCCGTACATGAACTTCTCTGCGGTGAGATAGAGCACCTTGCGTTCGTTGCCGGAATTGCCGGCCCAGGTCACCGCCTGCAGCAGATGGGTTTTGCCCAAGCCGACGCCGGCGTGAATGTAGAGTGGGTTGAACATCACGGGATCGCCGCGCCGGCCTTCGGCGACCTGACGCGCAGCCGCATGGGCCAGCGTGTTGGAGCGGCCGACGACAAAGCTTGCAAAGGTCAGGCGCGGATCGAGCGGCGAGCCGCCGAGCGCATCGTGATTGGCGGAAACCGGCACCGTCGCGGTGGCGCGCAGCTCGGGTGCCGGGCGGTTGTCAACGCGCTCGACGACGCGGCGTACATCGACCGCAGCGGGCGCTTCCTTCGGCGGGGCTGCCGGCCGCAATGCGGTGCGCACGGTGAGATCGATCCGATGTACGCCAGGCATCTCGGCCTGCCAGCACGACAGCACGCGCTCGGCATAGTGGGCCTGGATCCAGCTCTTGAGGAACCGCGTCGGAACCGACAAGCGAACGCTTTCGTCGTGTACGCTTTCGAGATCCATGCGTGCGAACCAGCTCGTATAGACGTCTTCTCCGACGCTCGAGCGCAGCCGACCCTTCACGCGCGACCAACGATCCTGTTCCATGTTTGACATTGCCTGACGACTTCTCTGCAAGGGATAATTTCTGGGGTGACGAACTCGCCGCACAGGAGTTCCGTGCGGCCGACCTCGAGCGGAACTCTTCCAGACATAGATCACCCGTTCGGCGAAACGCACCGCGACAGATCAATGATTGGAAGACGAAAGCTCCGCGAGGTCAGCGAGTACTCAACGGGGTGTCTGGAGCCCGCGAGCGTGACTGCGCATCTTCGGCGCAGGGCAAATTGATTGCAGTATCGTTTGAAAATGAAATTCGATCGACCGCCGCGATAGTTTCATTAAACATAACAACCTCCCCCCTCGCCGCGATTACTCGCGAGCAAGCTGTCCGACTAAAACTATCTCAATTCGTTGCTGCAAACGCCTGACACTCAAATTCGTTCAGTCGTATACCGCCCGTCTTGCCCTCTTCCGTCCGCAGGCAACGCACCCATCGCCCGGAGGACCCCGTAGCATGTGCCTATTTCTCTTGTTCGAAGCGAACGAGACATGAGTGCCTCGCCTGAGAAATTTCGACACAGAACTACCGTGCTCATATTGCTATGAGTCACAACCCATCGAACGCTTGGAAAGCGTCGCTTACGCGCACACCGCCGCCGATTTGCACGTCCGCCCCTGGTTTTCAAACCGCGCTGATCTGGAGAACCGTGGGCGCCGCGAACGATTAAAGAAATACACGAAGCGTGATTTCCCGCAATGGCTTGATTCGAGGCGAGAGCATCCGCGACGTGTTCGCGTGCGCTGCAACAGTTGCGAAGCGGCAAAGCAAGTTTTTGAATCACCGCGTAGATTCGTGCGTGGCTGTCGCCGTCACAAATGCCGTCACGCCGCCGAAAATTTTTAATAATTTCTTTACAATCGCAGGCGGCGAACACTGATTTTTCGAGCGCTTGAACTTGCTATGGCAGTAAGTGATTAGCGCGCCGAAGCTTTTCGAGATTGTTTTTCAGGGTAACTCCCGTCCGCGCTGCACAGCAAAAAGGCACATGGCTGCGCCACTTAGCGCTGGGGCACAGGCATTTCTTGCGACCAGCGCCGTGTTTCACCTGAGGCAAATCTGCACCAAGTAGAGGCGCGGAGATCTTCGATGTATTTGATGCGTGTGCATTGATGACTGCGAATTGCATCAGCGCAAAACAAAAGAGCCCGGCACTGCCGGGCTCTTTGATGAATTTCTTTTTCGTTCAGTTCACTTCGCGAGCTTGGCGATCTGGTGCGCAAGTCGCGACACCTTTCGGCTCGCATTGTTCTTGTGAACGATCTTGTTCTGAGCTGCGCGCATCAATTGCGGCTCGGCGTGAGCCATTGCCTTCAGCGCCGCATCACGGTCGCCACTCTTGATCGCTTCTTCGACGTTACGGACGGCGCTACGCATCTGCGTGCGGCGCGCCTTGTTGACGATGGTACGACGGGCAATCTTGCGCGTCGCTTTCTTGGCAGAGGTCGTGTTCGCCATGCTCTCAAATTCCTCTCGCGGTGACCGGTCGCTGGTCGGACAAAACGCGCCGGCCGCTCAACCGCATGATCGACGCTGGTGTGTTTCGGATATTCCGAAGGCCCCA
>DASXMF010000040.1:0-2807 GCA_036495845.1 Rhizomicrobium sp. | reverse complement strand
ACTCCCTGGCCGCATCGCTCGCCGCCTCCCCCGAACTGTTCCCCCATGCGCTCGACCCGGGCCGGAACATGGTCGCCCTGCTGCGCTTGTCCCGCGCGGACTACGAGCGCGCCAGTTTCCTCGACGCCAGAATTGCCGGTCCTATGCGGCCGAACATCGACCTCGCGTGGCCGACGCTTGCTTGGGCCGTCGAACAGACGAGCCTCCGCGAGAGCTGCCATTTCATCTTCCATATCGGTCATGTGGGCTCGACCCTGCTGTCGCGACTGCTCGGAAAACATCAAGGGCTCTTTTCTCTGCGGGAACCGCAAATTCTTCGAACGTTGGCGCAGATGGCAGACGACGAACGGCGCGAGACCTATCTCCCGACGTTCCTCAAATTGTGGTCGCGCACCTTTGACCCTGATGCTCATGCGCTGGTGAAGGCGACAAGCTTCGTATCCGAAATCTCATGCCCGCTCCTCGCGCGCGCCTGCGCGCCTCGCGCACTGTTCATGGGCGTGGCCCCGGAAACCTATCTGGCCACGATTTTCGGCGGCGCGAACGCACCCATGGAAGCCAGAATGCTGGCGCCCTCACGATTGGCCCGGCTCGCAAATCGTCTCGGTGGCCACTGGCGGCTCAGCGACATGAGCGAAGGCGAGATCGTCGCGCTCGGCTGGGCCACCGAAGCATCGGCTCTCGCCGAAGCGGTGCAGCAGGCCGCACCGCGCACTTATGTGCTCAATTTCGATGAGTTCCTGGCCGGCCCCCATACCGCTCTGAAGCGCGTATTCGCTCATTTCGGGGTCGCTATCGAGCAACGGGGCGTGGAACAGATCCTCTCCGGACTGGAAATGAAAACCTACTCGAAGGCGCCGGAATTTGCCTATGACGGCGCATTGCGCCGCTCGGTCCTCGCCGAAGGCCGGCTTCGCCACGCGACTGAAATTGGACGTGGCCTCGCGTGGTTGGATCGGTTGGCGAACGCTCACGAGCAGGTCAAAAGCGCACTCGACCTATTCGGGCGTTGGAGCGGGTGAAGGGAATCGAACCCTCGTCATCAGCTTGGAAGGCTGTTGCTCTACCATTGAGCTACACCCGCACGCTCGCGGCGGGCGTTGCCCGCGGCAGAACTTCAACCAGCACCCGGTCCCGTTGTCAAAAACGAGCCGTCGCCCCCCGATTCTATTGACACATTCGGGCGTTTGGCTGATATCCGCGCGCCGCGGTGCGTCCGCACTCCGCGGAATTCCTGGACTGGGGGAATGTCCCGAGTGGCAAAGGGGGCGGACTGTAAATCCGCTGGCTAAGCCTTCGTAGGTTCGAGTCCTACTTCCCCCACCAGTCACGGCGAACCTGGCCATCGCCATCACGCGAATTTTGGCGCTCTTCGCTCTTCCGCTTTCGCTCTTGAGCAGGCTTAATACGAAGACGATGACGAAACCGCATTCACGCCACCGCGGCGCACCGGGCACGGGGGGACTATGGCTCTACGGTCTGCATGCCGTGAAGGCTGCCCTCGCCAATCCGCTGCGGACGAGCCGCCGATGCGTTCTTACGGCCCGGGCCGCCGAGGAAATCGGGGCCACGCTTCTCAGGCGCGCCGACGTTGAAACGGCGGATGCGGAGCGGGTCGGGCGCCTGCTGCCGCCCGGCGCGGTGCATCAGGGGGCCGCGTTGCTGTGCGACCCGCTCCCGCGCCGTGATCTCGAGGAGATTCTTGGCGCGCCGGGCCGGAAGATCGTGCTGGTGCTCGACCAGATCACGGACCCGCAGAATGTGGGGGCCATCTTGCGGTCCGCAGCCGCTTTGGACGCGGCAGCCGTCATCGTTCAGGACCGCCACGCTCCGCCCGAAACCGGCCCCCTCGCCAAGGCGGCGTCCGGCGGCCTCGACATGCTGCCCTATCTCAAAGTGGTCAATATCGCCCGCACGCTGGAACAGCTGGGCAGGGCGGGGTTCTGGCGCATCGCCCTGGTCGGCGATGGCAACGAGCCCTTGGCGCAGGCGCGGTCGAACGGCGATATGGCGCTCGTGCTGGGCTCCGAGGGTACCGGACTTCGCCATCTCGTCCGGGCGCATTGCGACACGAGCGCCTACATTCCCATTTGCGACCGGATGGAAAGCCTGAACGTTTCCAACGCGGCCGCGATTGCGCTTTACGAATGCCGCCGGGCGCCGGACGCGGCGGCAAGTTTACCTTGAGAGGTTGAGATGCGCTCCTGTTTGTTGTGGCTGATCGGCGTGCCGATCCCCATCATCATTCTGCTTTGGCTGATCACCGGCCACGCATGATATCGGGCAAATTCTCCATCAGTAGAGCGCGGCGACCTCGTTCGCGCCGCCATAATTCTCGATGAAAACGAGAACCCTGTAGCCCTGAGCGAATCTCGGCTGCCCATCGGCGTTGCGCGCGACGATTCCTGCATTGCTCATTGTCCAGGTATGCGCGTCCAGCGCGAAGCGCGGCGCGAGACCCCGGTATTGATCGCGTATCAGGTTGAACAGCGTGCGCGCAGCCAGCGGCGACAGACGCACGCAGCCCGCGCTTGCGCGGGTGCCGAGGAGAGTCACGTCGCTTCCAGTTGCACTGTGGATCGCAAGACCGGTCAGAGCGCCGTTTTTGACCCAGTTGAAAAACATCGCATAGGGCATGGGTTGATGCCATTGCGTGGAATAGTGATGCCGGTAAAACCGCCTGGGATCGAGTTCGTACAATCCGGCCGGCGTAAAGCTCGGGAGTTTGCGCCCTTCCGGATTGGACTCGACGCGTTCGCGCCCGGTCGACACCGGCCAATCATAGAGAAGTGTGAGATTGCCGGATT
>DASXMF010000039.1:0-4159 GCA_036495845.1 Rhizomicrobium sp. | reverse complement strand
ATCCGGGAACACCCGAATCCACACGTGCCCTGCACGTTTCATGTGACGCGTGATGGCCCGGCGCGCGGCTTCAATCTCCCGGGCCGTGATTCGCTCGGGCTCCGTTGCCTTCAGCCCGTAGGCGCCGAAATTGAGAGACGTTCCGGCCTTGGCCGCACCGTGAATGCGACCCTTATGCTGCTTGCGAAATTTTGTGCGGGTGGGTTGAAGCATCGAAGCCGTCCGTCAGTGAGCCGCAGGGGGGTGGGCGCGCCCCGGACCAGCGCCGGCAGAGCGATTGGGATCGGAAGCCTCCGCCAGACGCTTTTCGGTCGCCATCGGATCGTGTTCCATGATCTCGCCCTTGAATATCCAGACCTTGACGCCGCACGTGCCGTAGGTCGTCTTGGCAGTGGCGACGCCATAATCGACGTCCGCGCGCAATGTGTGCAACGGCACGCGTCCTTCGCGGTACCATTCCACACGCGCGATCTCGGCGCCGCCAAGCCGGCCGCCGCAATTGATGCGAATGCCCTGTGCTCCAAGACGCATGGCGGACTGCACCGCCCGTTTCATCACGCGACGAAAGGCAACGCGCCGCTCGAGCTGCTGGGCGATGTTTTCAGCGACGAGTTTGGCGTCGATCTCGGGCTTGCGGATCTCCACGATGTTGAGATGGACCTCATCGCCGGTGAACCGCTGAACATCGTTCTTGAGCTTTTCGATGTCCGCGCCCTTCTTTCCGATCACGACGCCGGGCCGCGCAGAATGAATTGTAATGCGGCACTTCTTGTGGGGCCGCTCGATGACGATGCGCGAGACGCCCGCCTGCTTGAGCCTCTCGCTCAGATGACTACGAATCTTGATATCTTCCTGCAGCAGCCTTCCATAATCCTTCTTGCCCGCGTACCAGCGCGAGTCCCAGGTACGGTTGATGCCCAGACGCAGGCCCGTAGGATTGACCTTCTGGCCCATCACGCCGTCTCCCTTGCCGTTGTGGATTTGCCGCGTCCGCCGCGCTTTTTCGTCCGTTCCTCGCTCTTCGTCTGTTCGACGATGATCGTTACCTGCGAAAACGGCTTCTCGATTCGTGCGCCGCGGCCGCGCGCGCGTGCATGGAACCGCTTGAGCACGAGATTCTTGCCCACGCTCGCCTCGCTGACGACGAGATCGTCGACGTCGAGGTCGTGATTGTTTTCTGCGTTCGCGATTGCAGACTGCAGGACCTTCTTGACGTCCTTCGCGACCCGCTTGGGCGAAAACGTAAGTTCGTTGAGCGCCTGCTCCGCCGTCTTGCCGCGAATCGACTGCGCAACCAGGTTGAGCTTGCGCGGGCTCGTGCGGATCGTGCGACCGATCGCCAAAGCCTTCGATTCGGGAAGAATGCGTGCTCGAGCTTTCTTGCCCATCTATGCCGTCCTTTTCGCCTTCTTGTCGGCGGAATGACCGTAGAAGGTGCGCGTGGGCGCAAATTCGCCGAGTTTGTGGCCGACCATGTCCTCAGTAACCAGCACGGGAATGTGCTTGTGGCCGTTATGAACGCCGAACGTCAGCCCGACAAATTGAGGCAAAATCGTCGAACGCCGCGACCAGGTCTTGATCACATCCTTGCGCCCCGAACCGCGCGCGGTTTCGGCCTTCTTGAGCAGGTAGCCATCGACAAACGGACCTTTCCAGACTGAGCGAGCCATCTCGATTAACCTTGCGTCCTCTTCGCGTGTCGGGAGCGCATGATGAATTTCGTCGTGCGCTTGTTTTTGCGGGTTCTGGCACCTTTGGTCGGCTTGCCCCAGGGGGTGACCGGATGGCGCCCGCCCTTGGTGCGCCCCTCGCCGCCGCCATGGGGATGATCGATCGGATTCATCGCGGTTCCGCGCACATTGGGCCGTTTGCCCTTCCACACATTGCGGCCCGCCTTGCCGATGATCTCGTTCATGTGGTCGGGATTGGAGACGGCTCCAACCGTCGCCATGCATTCGAGCTGCACGCGTCGCACTTCGCCCGAATTGAGACGCAACATCGCATAGCCGGCGTCGCGTCCGAGGTATTGCGCGTAGGTTCCAGCTGAGCGAGCGATCTGGCCGCCCTTTGCGGGTTTCATTTCCACGTTGTGCACGATCGTGCCGACCGGCATGGCCGCGAGCCGCATGGCGTTGCCCGGTTTCACATCGACCCGATCGCCGGCGATCACCGTGTCGCCGACCGCAAGACGTTGCGGCGCGAGAATATAGGCGAGTTCGCCGTCGCGGTATTTCACGAGGGCAATGAACGATGTTCGATTGGGATCGTATTCGAGGCGCTCGATGCGGCCGGGAATGTCGAATTTGCGGCGCTTGAAATCGATGATGCGATAACGCTGCTTGTGGCCGCCTCCCTGCCATCGCACCGTCACGCGACCGGTGTTGTTGCGCCCGCCGTTGCGCGTCTGGCCCTCGGTGAGATTTTTCACCGGGGCACCTTTGTGAAGCTGCGACCGGTCCACCAGCACCAATTGGCGCTGACCCGGGGTGGTCGGTTTGTACTGTTTGAGCGCCATGTCAGAGCCCCGTCGTAATGTCGATCTGGTAACCCTCTTTGAGGGTCACGATCGCCTTTTTGGCGTCGCTGCGGACGAATGGTTTTCCGCGAAAAAGCTTCGGCTTGCCTTTCTGCCGGATGACGTTGACGGCCTTCACTTTGACCTTGAACAGGGCTTCGACCGCCTTGGCGATATCGGGCTTGGTCGCGGTCAGGGCGACGCGAAACACGACCTGATTTCGTTCGCTGAGCTGTGTCGCCTTTTCCGTGATCACCGGCGAGAGTATGACGTCGTAGTGGCTCATGACAGACGCTCCTCGATCGCCTTCACCGCCGCGGTGGTCAACACCAGCTTGTCGCGCCGCAGGATGTCGTAGACGTTGAGACCGGCAGTCGGCAGCAATCCTACGTCGGCAAGATTGCGGGCGCCGAGCACGAAGTTTCCGTCGAGTTCGCCGTCCACGATCAGTGCATTGCCGACGCCGATGCGCCCAAGGCGCCGGGCAAGGTCCTTCGTCTTCATGTTTTCGGACTTTGCGCTTTCGATCACGATGAGCGATCCGTCGCGCGCCTTCGCCGAGAGGGCATGCCTGAGCCCCAGCGCACGCACCTTTTTCGGCAGGTCGAAGGCATGGCTGTGCTGCACCGGACCCATGGCCTTGGCACCGCCCACGAAGAGGGGGGCCGAACGCGCGCCGTGACGCGCCTGTCCCGTTCCCTTCTGTCGATAGACCTTTTTCTTCGTGCGATTGATCTCGCCGCGCGTCAGCACCTTGTGGGTGCCCGCGCGACGCTTCGCCAATTGCCAGACCACGACGCGTTGGATGAGGTCGGCGCGCGGCTCGAGTCCGAAGATCGAATCCTTGAGTTCGATCTCGCTCGTCGAATCCGCATCGAGATTGAGGACTTGCGCTTTCACGTCGTCCCCTCCGCAGCTTGGGCGCCCGCGCCATTGTGTTCGGCTTTTTTCACGGAGGCCGGCATCGGCGCCTTGTCCGGAAGGGGGCGCTTGGCAGCATCGCGCACCATGACCCAACCTCCCTTGTGTCCCGGCACCGCGCCCTTGATCATGATCAGGCCGCGCTCGACATCGACTTTGGCAATTTCGAGATTCTGCGTCGTGACGCGTTCATCACCGTAATGCCCGTGCATCTTCTTGTTCTTGAAGGTCTTGCCGGGGTCCTGCCTTCCGCCTGTGCCTCCGAGCGAGCGGTGCGAAATCGACACGCCGTGTGTCGCTTCGAGGCCACGGAAGTTCCACCTCTTCATCGCGCCGGTGAAGCCGCGGCCGATCGTGACGCCTGTCACGTCGACTTTCTGTCCGGGCACAAAATGATCAGCGAGGATTACGTCGCCGACTTCCAGCAGATTGGCGCCGTCCACGCGAAACTCCGCAAGCTTCTTCTTGGGCTCGACCTGCGCTTTCGCGAATCTTCCGCGATCCGCCTGGGTGAGGCGTTTGGTCTTGGCGAAACCCGCCCCCAGCTGGACGGCGCAGTATCCGTCCTTGTCTTCCGTCCGCTTCGCCACGACCTGACAGCCGTCCAGCTTCAGAACCGTGACAGGAACGTGCCGCCCATCCTCCAGGAAGAGGCGGGTCATGCCGACTTTCTGCGTTATGACACCTGTGCGCATACGCGCTCCTTAAAGCTTGATCTCGACG
>DASXMF010000038.1:0-1540 GCA_036495845.1 Rhizomicrobium sp. | reverse complement strand
CTTGGAGCGCATGAGTACCTCCGTCCTGGTCCCCAGGTTCAGCCAGTCTAGCACCCCCATGGCTTAGCGCAAGGAGGCTGGGCCTGAAATCGGCTTCGACCACTCAGCCAGCAATTGATTGATAGTCCGAAGATTGTGCTGCTCAATCGGCCGCTTTGCATCCTCGTTTTTTGAATCTTTCAAGTGCTCAGCCTGGCCTTCCAAGATTGATCTTGCCGTCACTCGGCTTATCGAACCATCATCAACTCGATCTTTAAGCAACGCTATACCGACAGTTCTGTTCTGTGTACCACCGGTAAGAAATTCTAAGCAACTTTTAACCAGCTCACGATTCCTCGTTTCTTGCTCAAGCTTCTTCAGCGCGTTCGCTGATGTTACCCCAGCATACGCGATCACTGCGCCTATGATAACGGCAGCGGCTCCAGAGAGAGCGGTGACCGCCCTCCAGAAGTCCTCGGGCATAGCAGTCTCCCGAAAATGTTTACCGGAAAAAGAACATTATCAAACATTTATAGGCGCGCCAATGCAAGACGCGCTTAGGGGCGCATTCCAGTTGAATCTGTCGCTGTTCGGCGAACCCGGATCAGACCACGTTGACGCTCGAGGCGCGCGCCTGATCCATTGACCGAGGTCAAGCGCGCGTCAGCGCTCTCAGGCGTGAGCGCGCGAACGCCGGATTGCGTCGTACACGGCGAACGGCGTCGCGGGCATGTCGATATGCTCGATGCGATAGGCGCGCCAGAGCGCATCGGCGACCGCGTTCATCACCGCCGGCGTCGACCCGATCGAGCCTGCTTCGCCGGCGCCTTTGAGGCCCATCGGATTGGTCGTCGACGGCACGTTGCGCGTCTCGAAATCGAACGCAGGCAGGTTGTCGGCGCGCGGCATGCAATAGTCGAGGAAGCTTGCGGTCAGGAGCTGCCCGTCTTCATCGAACACCGCGCGCTCCATCAGCGCCTGGCCCGCGCCCTGGGCGATGCCGCCATGGACCTGCCCCGCAAGCAGCAACGGGTTCAGGGTGAACCCAAAGTCGTCGACAACCGAGTAGCGGACGATTGTGGTTACGCCCGTGTCGGGATCGATCTCGACCTCGCATGCGTGGGTGCCGTTCGGATAGGTGGCGTTCGACGGCGCGAACGATTCGGTCGCCTTCAATTTCGCCGCCGTGGCGCCCGGAAGCGCCGCGATCTCGGAATAGGAGATGGCGCGATCGGTCCAGGCGATGCGCACTTTGCCGTCGGCGATCTCCAAATCCGCGACCGCGGCCTCGAGCTTGTCGGCCGCCAATTCCTTCAACGAACCGGCCAAGGTTTCCGATGCGCGCGTCACCATCACCGCGCCAATCGGAATGGAGCGCGACCCGCCCGTGCCGAAGCCGGTCGCGACCCGATCGGTGTCGCCCTGCACGACCTTGATGCGCTCGAGCGGCACGTCGAGATATTGCGAAACGGCCTGAGCATAGGCGGTCTCATGCCACTGCCCGTTCGATTGGGTGCCGATAGTGAGCGTGAAGTCGCCGTTCTTCTCGAGCGTCAAAGAG
>DASXMF010000037.1:0-1500 GCA_036495845.1 Rhizomicrobium sp. | reverse complement strand
GATATAGTCGGCGGAAAGCTCTTCGATCACCGAGGTGCGCACCATGCGAGTGAGGATGGCGGCCAGCGCGGCACCAAGTGTGAACGCAGGAAGGATGAGATGCGAGATGCCGCCCCGTCCGGAAACCGGGAGCCAGCCGAGGACGACTGAAAACAGGAGGATTAGTACCGGTCCGAGCGCGAAATTCGGGACGGAGAGGCCGAAGAGAGTGAGTACTGCGACGGTGTGATCGGTTCTTTCGCCGCGTTTATGCGCGGCCAAGACGCCGGCAGGAATTCCGATGAGCGCGCAGATCAAGAGCGCGACTGCGGCAAGTTCCAGCGTGGCGGGATAGTGTTCGGCAACAACTTTCAGCACCGGTTGCTGGAAACGGAAAGATTCGCCCAGATTTCCGTGCAGAACGCCAGAGAGATAACGGCCGTATTGCACGGGAAGCGGCAGGTCCAGCCCTAGCGCGTGGCGAAGTTGCGTGAGGTCTTCGGCGCGGGCGCCTTCGCCGAGCATTTGCGCGACGGGATCGCCGGGAACGATGTGCGCGAGAAGGAAAACCATGGTGAGGATTAGCCACAGCGCCGGCAGCGCGAAGAGCAAGCGGATTGAGATGTAGCGAATCATTTATGGGCCGGCCCTGAGGATGGCGAATCCGGGGCGGGCTCGTCGGGAGAGGGTACATCAGTTGTGTCGCGAGCTTTGGCGGATTTCTTGCGCGCGGTGCGGCGGGTTTTTTTGGCCCTGCGTGAATCCGCCGCGGAGATTTGCAGCGGCATTTGCAACACTTCGGCGGGCGCATGGTGCTCCGCGCTTAAATCTTTCTGTTCGGAGTGCGCGACTTCTGCGGACTGCGGCGGAGCGGGATCTTGCGTGGGCGACGGAACGATCGCTGGCGGCAGCTGCTTGATTTTCACGCGCGAGACGCGGCGATGGTCCATTTCCATTACGGTGAAGCGATAGCCATCGGCTTCAAAACTTTCGCTGCCACGGGGAATAAATCCAAGGCGCGTGAGGACGAATCCGCCGACCGTTTCGTATGAGGGATCTTCGGGAAGGATGATGTTGTAGCGCGCGGCGAGCTCGCGGATTTTTATGGCGGCGTCGAAGATCATGCCGCCGTCCGGAAGGGTGAGCGGGCGCTCGACGACGTCGAACTCGTCGTGAATCTCGCCGACCATTTGCTCGAGGATGTCTTCGAGAGTCGCCAGGCCGAGGATGCTGCCGAATTCGTCCACGATCATGGCCAGGCCGGTGCGGCGCGCGCGGAATTCCAGGAGCAGCTCGCTGACGGGCTTGGTTTCGGGGACGATGAGCGCGTCTCGCAGGACGGTGCGCAGATTAAATTCGGCGAGAGGCTGATGATCTTCGGCGCGGCGGGCGCGGTCGAGAAGGATCCAGATCATGTCTTTTATATGGACGAAGCCGAGGATGTGATCGAGCGAGCCTTCGTACACCGGAATGCGCGAGCGCTGAGTGGTGGCGAACATGGTCATGGTGTCTTCGAGAGTG
>DASXMF010000036.1:0-3080 GCA_036495845.1 Rhizomicrobium sp. | reverse complement strand
CCATACGCCCAGTATTGATGTTTTTGCAGGGATGTCGTCTCGTGCCGAACACAGGCGCAGGGGCTATAGATTCCGGGCCTGCGCCAAGAGGCGCATCCCGGAATGACGAAAATCAATAATTCTTCATCTGCGCCAATTGGTCGGCGTGGAAGTTGGTATCGCCGAACAATTCCTGGCAGACCTGCGCGCGCTTCATGAAGAAGCCGATGTCGAACTGGTCGGTCATGCCCATGCCGCCATGCATCTGCACGCCTTCCTGCACCGCCAGCGTCGCGGTTGAGCCGGCGCGCGCTTTCGCCACTGCGACCGCGTCGCCCGCTTTTTCGAAATTGCCGTCGAGCGCCTGCAGCGCCTTCAGCACCGCGGCCCGGGTGATCTCGATCTCGATATAAAGCTGGGCGGCGCGATGCTGCAGCGCCTGGAATTCGCCGATCAATTTACCGAACTGTTTGCGCTCTTTGAGATATCCGACGGTGCGGCCGAACACCTCCTCTGAGAGCCCGACCATTTCGGAGGCCACCGCGCCGCGGCCGATATTGAGCACGCCTTCCAGCAGCGCCCCACCCTGATCGACCTCGCCGAGCACGCTGTCGGCATCGACCTCGGCATTGTCGAACACGATGCGGGCGGCGTTGTGCGCATCGACCATTGCAGTGCGCTCGGTCGCAATGCCCTTTGTCTTCGGGTCGACCAGGAACAGCGTCAGGCCGTTCCGCTCGCCCGCGGCGCCCGCGGTGCGGGCCGCGACGATCAGGAGGTCGGCGGTGTGTCCATCAACTACAAAGGCCTTTTCACCGTTGAGTTTAAAACCGTTGCCGGAGCGCACCGCCTGCATATCGGTGTGCAGCGGGCGATGTTTTGCGCCCTCGTCGATCGCGAGCGCGGCCAATAACGAGCCGTCGGAGATTTTCGGCAAATGCTGCGACTTTTGCGCATCGCTGCCGCCGCGTGTCAGCGCGGAAGCCGCGAGCACGGCGGTCGCCAGAAACGGCGACGGCATCAAGGTGCGGCCGATCTCCTCCATCACCACGCCGGCCTCGACGCAGCCGAGCTCGCTGCCGCCGAAGGCTTCCGGCACCAGCAGTCCGGAAAATCCCATTTCGGCGAATGCCCGCCACAACTCGCGGGAAAATCCGACGGCGTCCTTGCTGTCGCGCAACTGCCGCAGATGCGACACCGGCGCCTTGTCGCTGATCAGGCCGCGCGCGCTGTCGCGCAGCATCGATTGTTCTTCGGTGAGGACGAGGGCCATGAGAGGTTTCCGGTTCAGACGTTACGCACGAAGTCTTTTGTGATCGTCATTCCGGGGCGCGTCGCAGACGCGAACCCGGAATCTCGAGATTCTCAGATGTGCAATCGCACATCGTAGTTCGACGCTTCGCGTCGCCCCGGAACGACGGGGTTGTTGTGACGGAGACGTTACTAAGCCCCCGGCAAATCGAGAATCCGCTTTGCCACGATGCCGAGCATCACCTCCGACGTGCCGCCTTCGATCGAATTGGCCTTGGTGCGCAGCCAGGCGCGCGGACGGGCGCCTCCTCTGGAGCGCTCGCTTTCCCATTCCAGCGCGTCGATGCCGCCCGCCGACATCAGGATCTCGTAGCGGCGCTTGTTCAACTCGGTGCCGTAATATTTCATCGCCGAGGAGAACGCCGGATGCGACTGGCCGGCCTTGGCGAGATCGACCGCGCGCTCGGCGGCGGCCGAAAGCGCCGCCTCATCGATCTCGAAGCTCGCGATCTGGCCGCGCAGCATCGGATCTTCCAGCCTTCCCTGTTCGTCGGTGCCGACGGAATCGGCCGCGATCTGGCCGAGTGGCCGGCCGACGCCGCGCTCGCCCATCCCCGAGATCATCGCGCGCTCGTGCTGTAAAAGGTATTTCGCGACGTCCCAGCCGCGGTTGACGGTACCGACCACATGCGATTTCGGCACCCGCACATTGTCGAAGAAGGTCTCGCAGAACGGCGAGCGGCCGGAGATCAACAGGATCGGTTTTGTGGAGACGCCCTTCGAGCCCATGTCGAAGAGAATGAAACTAATGCCGTCGTGCTTCTTCGCGGAGCCATCGGTCCGTACCAGGCAGAAGATCCAGTCGGCGAAGTTGGCATAGGAGGTCCAGATCTTCTGGCCGTTAATGACAAAATCGTCGCCGTCGCTCTCGGCGCGGGTCTGCAGCGAGGCGAGGTCCGATCCCGCGTTCGGCTCGGAATAGCCCTGGCACCAGCGGATCAGGCCCGCGGCGATCTTGGGCAGATGCTCCTTCTTCTGCGCGTCGGTGCCGTATTTCAGCAGCGCCGGCCCGAGCATGGAAATGCCGAACGAGGTCAGCGGCTGGCGCGCGCCGAGGGCCGCCATTTCCTGGCGCACGATCTTGGTCTCTTCGCCGTCCAGTCCCCCGCCGCCATATTCTTTTGGCCAATGCGGCACGGTCCAGCCCTTGTCCCGCATTCGCTCGAACCAGACGCGCTGCGGTTCGGAGGAGAATTTGGTGTTGCGGCCGCCCCAGAAGGTATCTTCGTCGGTCGACTGCGGACGCCGCATCTCCGGCGGGCAATTGGCCTCGAGCCAGGCGCGGGTCTCTTTGCGGAATTGATCCAGATCGGTCATGTCGGCGTTTCCATCTCAGAAATATTGCAACGACCTTAGCCGCGATGACGTGGAATTCAACATATCTCTGTCCGGCCATGCGGCGGCGGATGTGGTCACGGGCGTCGATCCGGTATATTCGCGTAAGTCATAAGGCTTGAAAAACAAGAGGAAACCGACATGCGCCTGAAACTGCTTTCGCCTGGCGAAATGAACGCGGACCAGAAACAAACCTACGATGAATCGATCGCCGGCAAGCGCGGCAAGCCGCCGCCGCCGATGATGGCCTGGCTCAACAGTCCGGAAATGGCGCGGCACGCCACGCGGCTCGGCGGCTTCCTGCGCTTCGATACGGTATTTTCCCCCGCGATTACCGAGATCGCGATCCTGGTCACCGCGCGGCACTGGAGCTCGCATTACGAATGGTACGCCCACAGGCTGCTGGCGCTGAAGGGCGGACTCGACGAGAAGATCATCAACGACATCCGCGACCG
>DASXMF010000035.1:0-2677 GCA_036495845.1 Rhizomicrobium sp. | reverse complement strand
CGGTCTCGAAGGCAGTCGCCCAGCTCGAACAGCGGCTAGGCGTGCGCCTCGTATTGCGTTCGACCCGCGGATTGACGCACACCGAAGCGGGCCGGAACTTTTACGAAGAAGCAAAGGCCATTATCGAAAAGGCTGAACAGGCCGAGCTGGCAGCTTCCAGCTCAGGAAAAGGCTTGTCGGGCCGGCTGCGGGTTTCGGCGCCGGTAACGTTTGCCCGCTTGCATATTGTTCCAAAGCTCGGGCTCCTGCTGAGGGCGCATCCGGCGTTGGATATAGAGATAGTCCTCAACGACCGAGAGATTGACGTGATCGAGGAGGGGATCGATGTGGCCCTTTGGATGGGATCTCTTGTCGATTCCGCCTTGACGGCTCGCAAGGTCGGCTCGTGCCGCCGTGTCGTTCTCGCCACGCCGCGCTATTTCCAGGAATTCGGCAAACCGACGAGGCCGCAAGAACTGAGTCAGTATGAGACTGTCATCTACGCCCAACGTGCTGGCGGAACCACCTGGACCTTTCACAAGGATGCGAGCGAGGTGGAGGTAACCATGAGAGGACGCGTTCGGGTCAGCGCCGCCGAAGGGGTCAGGGAAGCCGTTTTTGCCGGGCTCGGGCTCACAATCTCTTCCGAGTGGATGTTCACACCCGAACTCGCGAGCGGGGCCGTAGAAACCGCCTTGGACGACTGGCGCCTGCCGGAAATGGATCTTTGGGCGGTGTTCCCGGCGGGCCGTCTCGCGAGCGCAAAAGCCCGCGCATTCGTTGCGTTCGTCGAGGCTGGGCTGCGGTGCTGACCACGCGTTAACGACGACGCCCGGTACTAGCTTACCACAGCTCTGGTGCAAGCATCGACATCATCCGGGATCGTTGCTCCAATCGGCACCTCTGGCAGGGGTCCCACTGAGGCTTTGGGTCATTCCAAAAATGAATAATTAATAGTCCCTCAAGGCCGCTAGTTCGGCGCGGCTGTGAGCCATAGCTCTCTCACGCGGTTTCAAACAACTCGGTAGGATCCGGCCGAGCCAGCACAAAAACAGGGCTGCACATCCATCGTTTGAGAAGGAGAGTTCACATGTCGCTGCAAGCCAAGCTGGACGCGTTCAAGGCCGATTTCGAGGCAGGAAAACCCCCTTATAGCGTTCCTCGTTCCGTCATCGAGGCGATGCATCGCGCCACCGCCGAGCTCATCGCGTCCGGTGCCGCCAATCGCGCCAAGAAGGTCGGCGATAAAGCACCCGACTTTTCTCTTAAAGATCCCGAAGGCAACATCGTCAGTTCGGCCGAGTTGTTGAAAAAGGGGCCGTTGATCGTCAGTTTCTATCGCGGCGTATGGTGCCCCTACTGCAATTTGGAGCTGCAGGCTCTGGAGGCAGCGAAGCTGGAGTTCGATAAGCGCGGCGCCTCTCTCGTTGCGATCTCACCGCAAACCCCGCCCAACACCCGCAAATCGGTGCGGCAGAACATGCTGACCTTCCCGATCCTGTCCGACACGAACGGCGAGGTGGGTGCCGCCTTCGGCCTGCGCTTCCGATTGCCGGACTATCTCATCGAGCTCTATAAGACGCTGAAGACCGACCTGCCGGCGTTCAACGGCGATCCAAGCTGGACCCTTCCAATGCCCGCGCGTTACGCCATCGGCCGGGACGGCGCGATCCTCTATGCGGACGTGAACCCGGACTATACTCGTCGGCCCGAACCCGAAGATATCATCCCGACCCTCGAAAATCTGGCGGCCATCGCAGCCTGAACCATGACGGGGCGGCGGGTTCAACCGTGGGCGTCCGGGCCTATGCGATGGGGGGTTGGTCCTTGGCGTCTTGATCGGTTTCGGGGTGCCCATCGCTGCACTGGCGTTTTTCCTTACCGGGTTCCTTCAACCAAAGCCTGCTGCTCTGAAGAGTTCTGTTCTGTCGACATGAAGGAGAAAGAGGTGCAACGGGCCGCAATCGTTGGACTTGGATGGTGGGGCCAGCAGATTCTCCGTCACCTGCGCGGCTCGGACGTCATCCGGATCACGCAGGCGGTGGGACATCGCGAGGCCCATCGGTCTATTGCCGATGAACATGGGATCGGCTTCACCACGGAATTCGAGCAGCTGCTTTCCGATCAGTCGATTGACCTCGTCATATTGGCCACGCCGCATGCCCTGCACTCGGCACAGATCGCGGCGGCCGCGCGGGCGGGCAAGCACGTCTTTTGCGAAAAGCCAATCGGCCTCAGCGTCGAAGAGGTGCGGCGCTCGCTCGATGCGTGTCGCGCGGCCGGGGTGCGGGTAGGTGTGGGTCACGAACGCCGCTTCGAACCCGCAATCGATGAACTGCGGCAGCTCTTCGAGAAAGGCTAGTTCGGCACGATCATGCATGTGGAGGCATCGTTCAGCCACGACAGATTGCGTGGCCTCCCCAGCGACAACTGGCGAATCGATGCACCGGGCGAGCCGCCGCTCGCGATGACGGCGACGGGCATACACCTGACGGACCTGTTCATCGACCTGATGGGGCCCATTGCTTCTGTCGCCGCCTTTCCCGCCAATCGCGTAGCCTTTGCGAACAGTGCGGACGTGCTGTCGCTCCAACTTCGCTTCACCTGCGGGGCAACCGGTTACATCAGTACGATCCTCGCCACCCCCTTCTACGCGCGGCTGATCATCTACGGCAGTGAAGCCTGGGCCGAGGTACGC
>DASXMF010000034.1:0-11744 GCA_036495845.1 Rhizomicrobium sp. | reverse complement strand
GTTGGTCCTGTCTCTGTATATCAGTTCCGTGCGCCTAGCCTTTGAATCCTTTTCGGTGAAACTGCAGAAACTGCGGATGCGGGTTTAGTTCTGGCCTTCCGCGTGGCAGGCGCAATTTGCGATCCGGCGCAATCATTCGTTCAATGTTGTCGGGTACCGGCCCCTTCGCGACAAGAATCGAATAGTCGTCATCGACGGACAGCAGCCCGCGGTCAAACATCCAGTGTACGGTTCCTGACAAGGCGAGCCCGTTTCGTACGGAATCGGGTCCCTTATCGGCCACCGGACGAATGTGCGCGGCCTGCACTTCGGAACGTCCTCCGCCGTTGATGATTCGCAATCCCGTGATCGCGCAGGTGTCTGCATAGGCTGCTTTCACGGCGGCGGCGAAGGCTGCATCACGAAATGGGCGTGAAATAACCCGCTCTACGATGGGGCGATCAAACGTCGCTGGCTCTTCGGCTGCTTCGCGTGAAACCCCATCGCCTGCATATTTCGGCGAGAGGATGGCTGCAAAACCGTGCGTGAGAATGAGGTCGTATTCATTATCTGGAATGGATCGGACCGATCTTCCAAAGGCGCCTTTGCTGGTCTCGCCATCGGCTCTTTGAAGTTTTGACTCAAAATAATGCGCTCCGTCTCGGAACGGCACAGCATTGTCGAATTCCAGAAAGTCGGAAACAAAAGCATAAAAGTGATCACGTGTTTTTGGATCGGGCTGAACGGAGTTCACCTTTGCGGTCGCGAAGTAAGCTTGCCGTCCTCCCCGACTGCCAAGATCGCCCGATGAGCGGCGCGGTTCGTAGTAGACGATCCAGTCGCCCACTGCTGCCTCAGCTTGGCGGAGGTAGGTTCGCGGAAAGTGGTAGCGAAATTCGGGAAGATCGTCGTAGGTCGGGTCGCTCTTAGTGGTGAACACGGCCTTAGTCATAACATTGTCTACCGTGTCAATTTTTGCACATTGGAATAAGCCTATTACACTGAGAGCGGTCGCTCCGTATTCCTGAATTGCGAGAGTGAATGCGATCGAGCGGCGTCAGATAATCGAGCCTCATGACTTGCAACAACTCATCCCATATTCAGGACCGTCGTACCATCAAACCAAGCCTGAAAACCAATCAGAAGCGTCAGCGATGCGGACGCGCTCGATCAGTTCCTCGGCGCTGAATGAGCATAGAGCAGGTTCGCTAGGATCAATGCTGAAGAATTCGTGGAGCACATGATCATCGTCGTTCCGGGCTTCGGGCACGAGGCTAGGGATTCCAACTTTTTCCGGCACAAACCACTCATGGTCAAATAGATACGGGCGGAGATCTTCGAGGGAGAGTTCTCCAAGAACGCAGAACTCTCCCCAAAATTTGTAATTGCTCGCGTCTCGATACAGGTATGTTATTTTCATCGTCTTGTTCGAGCGCGAATTCCGCGTGCCTCGTTTGGAAACTTTGCTCATGTGTCCCGCACGTCCCGGTGTCGTTCGATTCGATCCGCAACAAGTATAGCAGTGCTCGGTGTTTTCACCGTTCCAAAATGACCACGTTCATGCCGAATCGTGGCCACCGGTCGACTACGACCTGCTGCCGCAGCAAGAAGGGCTTTTGTTAAATTCACAACGAGATCAGGGGGGACTGGGGCGCATCCCTATTTGTCCGCCGGCCTGTCGGATTCGCGCAGGCTGCCGCGTCCTTGGGTCGTGCAGACACTGACCGTGGTGCCTGCCACGGCGGGAGGCTCGCATGAAATACGTGGTGGTGATCTGCGAGGGCTCCGACGAATTCCGGTTCCTCTCCGGTCTCGAGAAACGGTCCGATCCCGACCTGTTCTCGCGCGTGTGCGCGATGGTGCGCCGGCCAATCGTCCGCTGGTTCGCGGCGCCGATTTTGGGAATCCCCGCAATCTTCGCCGGCTACAGCACCATGCTCAATTTCTGGCTGGCGCTCGGCGTGTCGTCCTCTCTCTGGCTGCATGTCGTCGCAGCTATTGCGGGTGCGACCGGAGGCGTGGCGGCCGTCGCGCGGCTTCGCGCGTAAAGCGGGCGGCGCGGCGCCGTTGCGAATGTTTCCCGTGAAACAATCGTCGTCGTTTTGTTTTGCAGCCTGACCAGATCTGCAGGAAGAAACAGATTCATGCGCCTGTTCCGCGCCGAAAAACCGGTTTGCGCAACCGCTTCATATTGTTCGGAAATCAGCGAATGGTCGCGTTTTGTCCGCGCGGAATCACGAGAATCGCCTGTATTTCGCCTGTTAAACAGGAATGGCGCCTACAAAAGCCCGAGCGCCTTGAAGCTCGCCGTGCCGCCGCGGCCGATGACGATGTGGTCGTGAACCGCGATGCGCAGCGCGCGCGCCGCTTCGACCACTTCGCGCGTCATGTCGATGTCGGCGCGCGAAGGCGTGGGATCGCCGCTCGGATGATTGTGCACGAGGATGAGCGCGGACGCGGAAAGCTCGAGCGCGCGCTTGACTATTTCGCGCGGATAGACCGGCGCGTGATCGACCGTGCCCCGGTTCAGCACCTCGTCGTGGATGAGCACGTTCTTGCGATCGAGAAAGAGGACGCGGAATTCCTCGCGCGGGGCGCGCGCCATCGCGGCAGAACAATAATCGAGCAGCGCATTCCACGAACTCAGCGCCGGGCGGCCTTTGAGTCTCGCTTTCGAAAGACGCAATGCCGCCGCCTCGACCAGTTTGAGCTGTGCGATCCCGGCATCCTTCAGCCGTTTGAACTCTTTCAACTGCTCGACCGGGGCCGCGATCACGTCGGCGAAGCTGCCGAATTTCTGAATCAGCTCCTTGGCGAGGGGCTTCATGTCGTGCTGCGCGTCTGCCGCGAACAGCAGAAGCTCCATCAGCTCATAGTCGGGCATGGCGTCCGCGCCGCCCGCGAGAAAGCGGGTGCGCAGGCGTTGGCGATGTCCGCGATGATGTGGTGCCGACTCCGACGCGCCGTCAGGCGTAAGGAGGTCGGTCCCAGCCTCTCGGAGACTTCGTGAAGATTTCGACCCCATCCCCCGTCACGCCCACGCTGTGTTCGAATTGCGCCGACAGCGAACGGTCGCGCGTCACCGCCGTCCAGCCGTCATTCAGAACCTTCACGCCGAAACCCCCGAGATTGATCATCGGCTCGACGGTGAAAAACATGCCGGTCCTCAGCGCGAGGCCGTGGCCCGGCCGTCCGTAGTGCACGATGTTGGGCAGCGCGTGGAAAACGCGGCCGACTCCGTGTCCGCAGAAATCGCGCACCACCGCGCAGCGCTCCGCGCCTTCGGCATAGGATTGAATCGCATGGCCGATATCGCCGGTCGTAGCGCCCGGCTTCACCGCCGCGATGCCGCGCATCATCGAATCATAGGTGACATCGACCAGCCGCATCGCCTTGCGCTTGACGTCGCCGACCGCAAACATGCGGCTCGTATCCCCGTGCCAGCCGTCCACGATCACCGTCACGTCGATGTTGAGAATGTCGCCATCGCGCAGCGGCCTGTCAGCAGGGATGCCGTGGCAGACGACGTGATTGAGCGAGGTGCACAGAGTGTGCCGGTAGCCGCGATAGCCGAGGCAGGCCGGAATCCCCTGGTGGGAGACGACATATTCATAGGCGAGGGCATCGAGCTTCGCCGTGGTCACGCCGGGCGCCACTTCCGGCACCATCAGGTCGAGGACCTCCGCGGCGAGACGGCCGGCGCGCCGCATGCCCTCGAATGCTTCGGGCCCGTGCAGGGCCACCATCGAGTGCGCGCGGCGCGCGATCTCGATGGTTTCGGAGGCAGGCAATTGCGAGGTCAGCATCGGATCAATCTAGGCATTTTTGCGGGTCATCCAAGCCTGCTTGCCGGGAGCGGGCCGTGCGTGCTTTCTAGCCTTCGACCCTCAATCATTCCTTAGCCTCGGGCCGCATGCCTGACGAAACGCCGCCAACCGCTGCCGTCCTTCTCATCGGGGACGAAATTCTTTCCGGCCGAACGGCCGATGTGAACCTCGCCTATATCGCAAAATTCCTCGCGGTCTACGGAATCGATGTCTGCGAGGCGCGCGTCGTGCGCGATGTGGAGAGGGAAATCGTGGACGCCCTCAACGCCCTGCGGGCGCGCTTCACCTATGTGTTCACGACGGGCGGGATCGGCCCGACCCACGACGATATCACCACGGATGCGGTGGGGCAGGCGTTCGGCGTCGCGGTCGACCATGATCCCGAGGCGCTGGCGCTGCTCGAGCCGCGTTACAGGCCTGGCGAATTCAACGAGATGCGCAGACGCATGGCGCGCCTGCCGAAGGGCGCAACGCTGATCCGAAATAGTGTCTCGACCGCCCCCGGGTTCCAGATCGCAAATGTGTTCGTCATGGCGGGCGTGCCCATGATCATGCGGGCGATGCTCGAAGACGTGGGTCCGAGGCTGGGCCGCGGCGCGCCGGTGGTCTCGCGGACCATTTCCGCCCCAATCGGCGAGGGTCGCATCGCCGCAGCACTGGCCGGAATCCAGCGCGACTTCGCGCAGGTTGCGATCGGTTCCTACCCCTTCTATGCGGAGGGCGGCTCCGGCGTACAATTGGTTGTGCGGGGGCGGGACGGAGAAGCGGTGGAAGAGGCGGCCAAAGCCATCGAAGCGGCGCTCGACCTCGAAGGAGTCAAATCGTCTCGAATCGCCCCATGATCGCTAAACATCTGCTAAGGCTCTGACGAATAAGCAAAAAAACACGTGACAACGCGCCTCTGAGCCTGTAGCGTGGACATCCTGAGCGGGCAAAAGCCAGCGGGCCGAATTGGGGGAAGCAGCCTAGGTGTAAACAGCGCGGGAACCCGTCGGTTCCCCTGAACTGCAGGAGTAAGCACATGACGATGCGGCGGGTTCTGGGGGCGATGGCGGGAGGCTTCATTTTTGCGGCGGCAGGCGTGGCGGCCGCGGGAAACTTTACCTCGAGCGCGCATTCGGACTTTTTCTCGCCCGGCAGCCATCAATTCTATGTCTGGTGCGCCGGCTCCGCCGACTACACGACCACGCAAACGGGCGCGAGTGCCGAGGATGCCCAGCTCCGGCTATACGACAACCTCAAAACCTCCGGCCGCTCGACCTGTTGGCCGGTCTGGCAAGGTCGCGTCCGGACGTAAATCTCAGTTTTCAAGCTTGAGTTCGCGAGCCTCCGCTTTCAGGGCGGCTTGGCTCCCGGTGTCTCCTTTCGTGGCAGCGCGGGCGCTGGCCAGGGCCGATAGTGCATTCCCGCGTTGACCGAGCACCGCGTAGGCGCGCACGAGCCGTTGCCATCCTGAAATGTCGCCCGGATTTGCGCGCAGGCGCGCGGCCAGCCCTTGCACCATCTGGCCGATATCGGGCGGTCCGCCCGATGAGGCCGCGAGCGCGGCCATGCGGTCGATCAGTTCGGACCGCCAGGGAGCATTGGCCGGAGCGTCCGCGACGAGCCCCTGCCACAGGGCCATCGCGTGTGCCGTGTCCCGGCGGGCCGCGTAGGCTTCGCCCAGATAAAAGCGCGAAGCGAAGTCCTTGGGATTGCCTTGCAGCGCGGCGCGGAAGGCCTGTTCCGCCTCCGGGGTGACGCTGCCCGCCGCCGCCGTCAGCGCTTCCCCATAAGACGAAAGAAGTGCCGGCTTTTCGCCGGGAGGCGCGAGCTCACTCGCATTGTGGAAGGCGATCGCGGCCTGCCCGGGATCGTTGAGCGACAGATAGCCGCGTCCGAGAAGCGTCCAACCCACAACGTCGCGCGGCCGTTCGCGCATGCGGCGTGCGAGAGCGGCGACGAGACCGGTAACGTCGCCCGTATTGGGCGGCGCGATGGCGCGCACTGCCAATTCCGGCGCCCCGACAAAGAGGTAAAGTCCGCCGCCGACTCCGAGCACCAGAGCGGCCAGGGCGGCGATCAGCAAAGCGCGCGGCAATGCGGGCACGGAGCGGGCACGCCAGACCGGCCAGGCGGCAAAGCAGCAACCCGCCACCGCAATTGCGCCGAACAGGGCAATCACCATCCATGCGAATACGGACATCACATGATGTTGCTACACTGCACATCGCGCGGATGCGATCCCCGCCCAGCCATGGAGAAACCGCCGATGATGCCGTTCGCGGGAAACAGGCTCGACCGGGCGAGCGACCGGCGCGCCGATGCGGCCTGGATCGCCGCCAGAAGGACCGATGCCTCCTCCATCGTTCACCCGATGTGGAAGCTGCAGCCTTTCGTCGTCGGCCACGAAGAGGGCCCGCTGGAAGCCGCTTTTTTTCGTCCCGGATTCTGCGAGAGCCTTGTCCCGCCAGAGGCATGCTGCGTGTTCCTGGGTCTCGATGGCGAGCGCGCCATGTTTGCGCTCGATATCTCCGCCGCGTCCGATCCCGAGCGCGAGGGACCGCTGGCAGGGCTCGGCCGGTTTCGGGATCTGCGTTCCGCCGCGTCGCTGCTGCCGGCGGCCGATGCGGCGATCCTGGGCCAGGCCAAAGCCCTGATCGACTGGCACCAGCGCCACGGTTTTTGTCCGCGTTGCGGGGCGCCGACCGCGCTGACGGACGGTGGCTACCGGCGCTTTTGCGCAGGCTGCAAGGCGGAACATTTTCCGCGCACCGATCCCGTGGTCATCATGCTCGCGCTCGACGGCGAACGCTGTCTTGTCGGACGCGGCAAACAGTTTCCGCCAGGCATGTTTTCGGCGCTCGCCGGATTCGTCGAGCCCGGCGAGACGATCGAGGAAGCGGTACGCCGCGAGCTATTCGAGGAGTCGGGAATCCGCGCTGGTACCGTCACCTATCATGCGACCCAGCCCTGGCCGTTTCCGTCCTCGCTGATGATCGGCTGTTTTGCAGAAGCCCAGAGCCGCGACATCCGCGTCGACGAGAGCGAACTCGTCGAAGCGCGCTGGCTCGAACGCGCGGACGCACGCACGCTCATAGCGGGCGGACAGATCGAAGGCGTGCGCATTCCTCCGCCCATCGCCATCGCCCATCACCTGATCAAGGCATGGGCGGGCTCGTGACCGGGCAACGGCTCGAGGCGATCGAAGCGGATATCTGCGCACTTGCGGTCGAGGCCATCGTCAACGCCGCGAACGAGCCGCTGATCATGGGCGGCGGAGTCGATGGCGCAATCCGGCGCAAGGCGGGACCGGGGATGGAAACCGAATTGCGCCACATCGGCCGCTGTCCCACGGGCGAAGCCGTTCTGACACGCGGACACCGACTGCCCGCACAATTCGTGATTCATACTGTCGCGCCGGTTTGGCACGGCGGGGGCGCGCGCGACGAGAAGCTGCGCCTGCTCGCCAATTGTTATCGCAACACGCTCGCGCTCGCGCGCGCCAACGGAATTTTGGAAATCGCGTTCCCCTGCATCGGCACCGGCATCTATGGCTGGCCGGCCGACCTCGCCGCCCAGACGGCGTTCGATAGCGTTGTTGAATGCCTGCGCGAAGACGACGCGTTTGCACGCATCGTCTTCTGTTGTTTCAGCGCGAGCGACCGGGCCCGCTACGCCTCGTTCATATCAACGCTGACGTAACGCGATCACCCCTCCGGCATTTGTGTGCGGAAGGGATGAGCGGGATAGACGCCGAGAATGGCGAGCGTGCTGGTGAAGAATTGCAGTTCCTCGAGTGCGAGCCTCACGCTGCGCTGCTCGGGATGGCCTTCGATGTCGGCGTAGAACTGCGTGGCGTTGAACGAACCGCCGAGCTGATAGCTTTCCAGCTTGGTCATGTTGACGCCGTTGGTGGCGAAGCCGCCCAGCGCCTTGTAGAGCGCGGCGGGAACGTTGCGCACCCGGAAGATGAATGTGGTGACCACAGGCCCGGAATCCGCGCGCGCGTGGTCCGGGTCGCGCGCCATGACGAGAAAGCGCGTCATGTTGTGCGGCTCGTCTTCGACATCGGATTTGAGAATGTCGAGACCGTAAATCTCCGCTGCGAGCGAAGAGGCGATGGCGGCGACGGAGGGATCGCGCAGTTCGGCGACGTGCCGCGCCGAACCCGCGGTATCGTGCCAGACCTGCGCGCTGAGTCCCCTCTCGCGGATCAGCCTGCGGCACTGGCCAAGCGCCGGTCCCTGACTGAGCACGGTCTTCACATTGTCGAGCGCCGCTCCCTTCATGCCCAACAGCTGATGGCGGATGCGATGGAAATGCTCGCCCACGATGTAGAGCCCCGCTTCGGGCAGGATGTGATGAATGTCGGCGATGCGTCCGTGCAGGGAGTTTTCCACGGGAATGATCGCGAGATCGGCGTCGCCGTCGCGTACCGCGCCGACCGCATCCTCGAAAGTCGGGCGCGGAATCGCCAACGCATGCGGAAGCGCTTCGCGGGCCGCAAGATTGGCGTAAGCGCCGGGTTCACCCTGGAATGCGACGCGCGCCGCGCGCGCGATTGACGACGGGGCGCTCATCGCACGGGACCTCCAGGCTCGCGCAACGCGGCCGCGCGCGCTCTGGCCAAATCCGCTTCGGTGTCGACAGAAAGTGGAACATTCTCGACCCGCGCCACCACGATCGTCATGCCGGCTTCGAGAGCGCGCAATTGTTCGAGCTTTTCGCGAATTTCGAGCGGCGAAGGCGGCAGCGCTACAAATCGCGCGAGCGCGCCGCGCGTGAACGCATAGATGCCGATGTGGTGATAAAGCGCTCCGTGGCCCGAGGGAGCGCGCGACCGCGTGAAGACGAGCGCGCGACCTCGCGTTTCGTCCGCGTTCCACGCGACCACGGGTTTCACGACGTTGGGGTCGTCGAAATCCGCTTCGGTCCTTATCTGCGCCGCGAGCGTTGCGATATCGGCACCGCCGGCCGACAGGGCATCGATGACATTCCGCAGATCTGCAGGTTCGACGAAAGGCAGATCGCCCTGCAGATTGACCACCACATCATGCCTGCCTTTGGCGTCGAAGGATTCGAGCGCGGCAAACACGCGATCGGTTCCCGAGGGCAGCGCGGGATCGGTGAGGATGGCCGTACCTCCCGCTCCTGCAATCGCATCTGCGATTTCGCGATCTGCGGCCGCAACGACGACCGGCCCGACGCCGGACTCCGTCGCCCGCCGCCACACGCGCACGATCATCGGCACGCCCGCGATGTCGGCAAGCGGCTTTCCCGGCAGCCTTGTCGAGGCCATGCGCGCAGGAATGATGGTGACGGGATTCATGCTTCTTTCTGCGGGCGCCTCCGGAACTTATGCGACGCTTGGCCGCTATGACGCTCCGGGGACGGATTGTAATGTCCCGCCCGCCCTGGGGGGAACAGCGGCGCGAGTTCTGCGCCATTTCTTGCGATTTTCCGTCACGGAGCCGACCATATGGATTCCTTTGAATGGAACAAGATCATTGGCGCCGTCCTCGGCACGCTCTTGTTCGTTGTCGCGGTCAAGATTGTAAGCGAAGCGATCTTCGAAGTCCCCCCACCGGCGAAGCCGGGCTATGTCGTTCAAGGCGTACCCGCAGCCACGACCGCGGGCCCCGCGCAGCCGGCCGAAGAACCCTTGCCGGATTTCGGCACGGTGCTCGCCAAGGCCGACACCGCGAAGGGCCAGCAAATTTCCCAGCGCTGCCAGCAATGTCACGATCTGGCAAAGGGCGGTCCCGACAAGATCGGTCCCAATCTGTGGGGAGTCGTCGGGCGCGCGCGCGCCTCGCGCTCGAGCTTCAGCTATTCGAGCGCCATGTCGTCGAGCCATGCGCCCTGGAGCTTCGAACAATTGTTTCGCTATCTGAAATCGCCGCAGAGCGTGGTGCCCGGAACGAAAATGTCCTTTGCCGGACTTCCCAATGCGCAGGACCGCATCGATCTCATCGCCTGGCTGCGTACGCAATCCGACTCGCCCGTGCCGATCCCGCCGCCGAAACCGGCCGCGGCCGCCAAGCCGGCGACTGTCGCTGCACCGCCGACAACGCCCGCCAACCCGGCTCCGCCCGGCGCAAAACCCGCAGCCGCGCCCGCCAAACCTGCGCCGACGAAGCCGGGGTGAACCTCAACCGCTCCGCGAGGTGCGGGGAGAGGTGAATTCATGACCAGATCCACTCTCCTCCTTCTCGCTCCGGAATCGCTGGTGGATGTTTTCCGGGTACCGCTCGTCGCAGCCGCGCCCCATCTGCACATCCTGATTCACGGTCGCGATTCCTATAACAGAGAAGCGGTCGATTACCTCTTGAGCTTTCGCCCGCCTCGGGGCTTCGTCGCGTCACTGCCGAATCTGAAGGTCGTCTTCTCGATGGGCGCCGGCGTCGACGCCTTCCTCGCCGATCCGCACTTTCCAAAACATCTGTCGCTCGTGCGTCTGGTGGATTGGTCGCTGGCGCGCGACATGACCGAATATGCCGTGCTGCAGATTCTGCTGCAGCATCGTCAACAGCGCTTCTACGACGCGGCGCAGCGCGAGCGCGTCTGGCGCCAATCGATACCGGTCCGTCGCACGGAAGCGACGCGCATCGGCATCATGGGGCAGGGCGAGATCGGCAGCGTGATGGGTGTGCGGTTGCGCGATCTCGGCTTCCCCGTCGCCGGCTGGAGTTCGAGCCGCAAGAACATCGCCCAAATCGAAAGCTTCGCTGGCCGCGAGGAATTCGGCGCCTTTCTGGCGCGCAGCGATTATCTGGTTTGCGTGCTTCCACTCACCTCGGAGACTCGCCGCATCCTCAACCGCGAAACCTTTGCGATGCTGCCTGCGGGCGCGTTCGTCATCAATATCGCGCGCGGCGAACATCTCGTCGAAGCCGACCTTCTGGAGGCGCTCGATTCCGGTCATCTTTCAGGTGCAGCGCTCGATGTGTCCGACACGGAGCCGCTGTCCTCATCGAGTCCGCTTTGGGATCATCCGAAGATCGTCGTCACCCCTCACATCGCGGCCCTGTCGGATCCGCGCGCCGTCGCCCGCAGCGCGATCGACGGCATTGCGCGATTCGAACGCGGCGAGCCGCTCCTTCATCTCGTCGATCTCGCGCGCGGCTACTGACGCCGCGCAGGCCTTTTGCGGTGAGCTTCCGCGGGATAACGCGCGGCGAGCAGTGCATAAAGCGCGCGCACCGCGTTTGCTTCGGCGCCGCGGCGGCGGCCCGGGCGCGGGCGGTCGATCCAGGCAGGAATGTCGAGATGCACCCAGGAGTGCGCACGCTCGACGAAACGGTTCAGGAACAGGGCGGCGGTAATCGCGCCTGCGAGATTGTAGTCGGGATTGTTGGTGAGATCGGCGATCGGGCTCGCAAGCGTCTTCTCGTAGCCGCGCCACAGCGGCAGACGCCAAAGAGGATCGTGCGTCTCGGCCGCATGGCGTGCGAGATCTGCCGCGAGCGCTTCATCGTCGGTAAAGAAGGGCGGCACTTCCATTCCGGTGGCCGCCCGCGCAGCCCCGGTGAGGGTCGCCACATCGATCAGGAGTTCGGGCGATTCGCCGTCGGCCTCCGTTAGGGCATCGGCGAGAACGAGCCTTCCCTCCGCGTCGGTGTTGCCGATTTCGACGGTCAATCCCTTGCGGCTCACAAATACGTCGCCGGGGCGATAGGCGCGGCCGGAAACCGAATTCTCGACTGCCGGAATCAGCACGCGCAGGCGCAGCCCGAGTCCCGCATCCATGATCATCTGCGCAAGGCCCAGCATCGCCGCCGCGCCGCCCATGTCCTTCTTCATGGTCTGCATGCCGCTTGCATTCTTCAGATCGAGGCCGCCCGAATCGAAGCAGACGCCCTTGCCGACGAGCGTGACCTTTGGTGCTTTATCGTCTCCCCAGTTCATGTCGATGAGACGTGGCGTGCGTTCAGAGGCACGGCCCACGGCGTGGAT
>DASXMF010000033.1:0-2118 GCA_036495845.1 Rhizomicrobium sp. | reverse complement strand
AGGTAGAGCCATATCGATCGAAACTCGTCGTCGGTCATGTTTCGGTAGCCGAGCCAGGGCATGTATTTCGGCTCGATCAGGTGGCCGTCGGGGTTGACGCCGTTGCGCATCGTCGACACGAAATCGTCAAATGACCAGCGAGACAAAGGCCCGCTCGCGGTCAAATCGGGCCCCCCGGGCGCGCCCGGTTCGGGTCCCTGGCCGCCAGTCAGATGCAGTCCGTGGCAGAAGGTGCAACCGCCCAGCGTCACCAGATAGGCCCCGGGATCGGGAGGTGGCGCCGGGCGTGGCGCGCGAAAATCGATGCGCGCGGCGCGCACCACGTCGCCGAAAACGCCCAGATCGATCAAGAGACGGGCGGGCAGGTTGATTTCGACCGCGGTGCGCTCGTTGTCGACCGGGGGGAGGCTGCGAAGGTAGGCGATGATGGCGCCGAGGTCCGTGTCCGAGATCCGATTGAAGTAGTCGGACGGCATGAAGATGATGCCGCGTCCGTCAGGACGCACGCCGTAGCGGATGCTACGGACCCAATCGGCGTTGGAGTAAGTGCGGCCAACTCCGCCGCGACCTGAGGTCAGGTTGGCGGTGTAACCGCGCCCCAGGAACGCGTCCTCGAAGGCCAGCTTGCCGCCGAGATTCTCGCCATGACAGATCGTGCAGACGGCCAACGCATCGACCAGGTGCTTGCCGCGCGCGATCGACCCAGCGTCGGTGGGAACGGCGATGGCATCATCCGGCGGCCTGTAAGTCCGATTGCGCGGCGAACGCGTCTCGAGCGCGAAGGTCCCCGCAAGCGCAAGCAGGACGATGGCAAAGGCAATGAACGCGGCGCGAGGGCGGAGCATCTCGACAAGGCCGCGCGCCGCCACGAGCACCGGTCCGGCTAACCCGACAGGACGCTACTCTCGCGCAACGTCGCCACGAAGCGCATGCGTGAGCCGTCCGGCGTCGCGGCGTTTGTGGAGAAACGCGCGGGCGCACCGAGCTCGGGCGTCCACCAGTCCACGCCCTCGATCCGGCCCATGGCCGCGCTTTCGCTGATGATCTCCGATTTCCAGGCGAGATGCGATCTGCCCTCGGTTTCAACCCATTCCTGGCCAATGACCTTGAGCGTGTTCCTGACAAAGTCGCCGTTATCGAAATCGAGCTGATTGTCGTAGGCGGTCTCGCCGCTCCATCGCCCGGGATAAAAGACCTGCGGCGCATTCGCGATCCGGCGGGCGCCGTCGGGCCCCATATTGTCGGCGGTGATGGCGACATCAGCTGTGTCCGCATCCTGGACGAAGGAAAACATCCACGTGGGGGCGGGCAAAACCTTCTTTGAACCGTCGGGCTGAACGACTTCGAGATTCTGCGAAAAGCGAATCGTCTTTTGATCGGCGCGACCCGTGAGGCTTTCCGGCACGATCGACACCTCAATCTCCCCCACAACAGGGAGCGAATGGCCGTCAGGGGAAGTCAAGGCGCCGGCGAGGGAATAGGCCCAGCGATCGCCGAGCCGCAACTCCCGCAATTCGGACGCTGGAGAAGGGGGTTCCTCCTTGGGCATGTCAGCGGCCCCCATTCTGGCTAGCCTGCACGCTCTCGGCGTAAGACTTCAGCTTGCCGATTTGATTCTGGACGAAGAAGCGGAGGGGAAACCGCAAGGCCGTCCCAATCACGCGCGCGGAAAGCGTGTGCAACGTGACGTCGATCGAATAGTCGACGGTCGAGCGCGCGGGCCCTTCCGGCGAAATACGGAAGTGTGCTTCGCTGGAATAGGCCGGCGTTGGAATGGACAGTCCGAAATGCGTCGGCTTCTCCCAGGCGATGATCGTTCCCTCGAAATCACGTACGGAATTGCCCATCTTGAGCTTCTGAAGAAACCGCTGGCCGACCGGGTTGGCTGGGTCTCGCTCGGTGAGATAGACGTGGCTGACAGCGCCACCGACCCATTTGACGATGTGCTCGGGCGCGTCGATGCAGGCGAAAACGGTCTCGGCCGAGGCGTTGACCTTCGTTCTGCAGCGAAGGAGCATGAAATCCTCCTCAGTGCGTGGTCGGCGTGAACGCCAAGGGCAATTTACGCGGTCCCCGCAGGAAAAGGCCCTCATCCGCAGGCGGTTCCCCGACGAAGCG
>DASXMF010000032.1:0-4328 GCA_036495845.1 Rhizomicrobium sp. | reverse complement strand
GAAAAAGCGCCCCGAAGCCGCGGACGACGACATTGCAGCGTAAACCGCCCGGCAGAGAAATATACGCCTTGGTGTGCCCAGCGATTGGCCGGACATTGCCGCCGGGAACACAGGGGCTGCCCCGGCGCCTCAAAATAGTATAGAGTGCGTAGACTTGTCGAAGTCTGACGGGAGGAGCTCAGCGGCCCGAGGGATTTGCGAGATGAGAAGAAAGACCGCCTTCAACGAAGGTCATTTCTGGGAAAACGTCAAGATGTTCGTGTTCATGGCGGCCGGGCTCGTCGGCCTATGGTACGTGATGACGAGCGTCATCTCCTGGTAGTTTCCAATCTTCCTCTTCAATCGGGCTAGGCTTCGGTTCCGGTCCATGCTCAGCGTTAGCCGCGGCAGGCCGGCCCATCCGGCTCCCAAATGACGGCGCCCGTAATTTCGGAGCTTACTCTCACGGCAAACCAATCTCGGTGGACGGTAGAATCGATCGACTGACGCAAGATCGCGCCTGGATGCCGCCCTGCGTCCCTGGCACCGGGGCGCGTCAGAAGCAGTAAAAGCGGTTGATGCCGACGTTGTTGCAGGTGGTCGTCTGGCCGCCGGCGGGCGCTATCGGCCGATGCTCGGGCCCGCTGAGCGGCGGCGGCGTCAAGCCCGGAGACCTTGTCGCCAGCGGCTCCAGTATCTGCGCCTGATTGATGTCCGCGAGAGCGGTCGCGGTATCGCCCTGACGCGCCGCCAACAGTGCATTCTGGCGGAGCTTCTGCGCTTGCTTGAAGTTGGCGGCATCCCGGTCGGCAGTCGCACAACCGGCCAGCAGGAGGAATAAAATCAGGGCCCAGGGCGGGCACCGCAAAAAATTCGCGCAATTGTCGCGGTCATCCACCGCTATCCTCCCCGCCATTTTCCCTAGCATCCCCGCTTACCCCAGTCCAATTCCTCGGAATCCTTCTGCGCGCGCACGCCGTGGCGACCCAGGTCACTTTTGCTTTTCCGCGCGCATCTGCTAACACGCCTTGCATGAGCCGATACCATCTCGCCGCGCTCACGCTGGTCGGCTGGGCGCTGATCGTCACGGAGCCGGAGCCGCGCACGATCAAGACCGGTTTTTCAACGATCGAGGCCTGCGAAAAGGCTGCCGACACCTGGCAAGCAAATTACAAGCGCCATCTCAAACAGGCCACCCAGGCGAAGTATCCGAATCGGCGCCGGCGTCTGGCGCAGGCCATCCCGCCGACCAAATGCGTCGACGAGACGAAGGGCGCACTGCCGCGTTCCTGAGGTCGACCGTCGAAAAAGGGCGGGCCTGCCGCGCAAGTCAAACCGATGGCCGTTCGGCCAGGGGCGGGTTCCCGGTTTTCAGAAGCTATCCGGCAGCGCCGCCGGATAGCCGACGATCCCGCCGTTTACGTCGGTCGGATGGTGAGAACCGGACAGATCGACCGGCGCACCACCTGCTCGGTAACGCTGCCGAGCAGCGCATGCTTTTTTCCGGTGCGTCCGTGCGTTGCCATCACCACCAGATCGATCGACAGTTCCGCCTCGGCCTTGAGCAGGCCTGAGACGGGGGCGCCGGAACGCACGATGATCTGATAAGGAACTTTGCCTTGCAGCCATTTGCGCGCGACGCTGCGCAGACTGTCCGTCGTGACCTCCGTGATCTCGGCGCCCTGGCGGGCCGTCGGAACCTTGGGCGTGATGTAAAAGAGATAGACCCGGCCGCCATGCTGCTTGGCCATACCGACAGCCAACTCTAACGCCGGAATCGAGATCCGATCGAAATCGATCGGACAAAGAATCCTTCGGAAGCGAGTTTTCATCGCGTGTTTCTCCATGAGGACCGCGCGCTCAATGAGCCTCGCTCACTCTCGCGGTCGGCCGAGCCTATTTTTCCTGGATGCCCTTGATGTAAGTGACCATGTTCGAGATCCGCGCCTTGACCTTCGCTTCGCTCTCGGGGGTGAACTCCTTTCCTTGCTCCTGCAAGGTTGTTCCCCAGAAGGGCATGTCGATACGCGAGTGTGCGGGAATGCCCGATCTTCCGTCGATTGCCTGATATACCTGCTCCGCCGGAAATACGCCTCCATTGTTTTTGCTAAGCAGCGTGAGGTCCGGCGGCTTGATTCCGGGAACGACGTACAGCGCCCTTGCCGTCCTTGCCGTCGCAGGAAGCGCAATTCTGCTCGAAATCCTGTTTGCCGCTCGTCTCCGCGCGCGCGGCGGCGGCACAACTCGCAAGCAGCAGCAGGGCGGCCATCTCGATGGATAACTGTCTTGCGGGGCAACTACCGAACAGCACTCGCATCTTCCCCTCGACAAAGTTTTCACGAGCATCCTCGACTTAACTCGAAGCATGAGAATATCCCAGGAACGGATGCAACGGCGAGTCTGCCCGGCCAATCTCGCGCCGAAGGGCAGCCATCTCAGCGCGCACGCACTTCGATTCGGTTCATGCTTGCGATCACACGCGGATAGCATGCCCTGATCGCCGCGACCTGAGGCGAGATGGCCCTTGTGCGCTGGTCGAAAATCAGCACCGGCGCCGTACCGCATTTGGTCTGAATAGGGTCGCTATCCATTTTGACAGCCGCGGTGCGGCGTTCCGACGGTAGATAGAATTGCACCACCCACAGGTCGTAGGGCGCGAAGACCGCTATTTGCTCGCCGGGCGAGGTGTATTTGACGGCGACGGCGGTCGCTTTGTGCCAGTCGCCGTTGGGCGAGACCTTGAGCAAACGGTCCGCGGTCCGCGCCGACAGAGCGATGATTATTGCCGCGAGCGCGATGCGCATGGCGGTGCTGCGTACGCAGGCCGCCCCAAAACCAGCGAATGCGAACAGTCCGGCGAAGGCGATAATCACGTAGCGCGGCATTTCGATCGGCCGGGTTACGTGGCTCTCGGCGAATGCCGCCAGCACCGGGCCCGCCGTCCAAATCGTCAGGAAGCCCGGCACCAGAAGCGCCGTACGCCATTGCCGCCAGACGCCGAAGGCGATCAGCGCCGCAACAATCCAGAACAACGCTCGTTCTCCAAACGCGTCGCGCAGGACCATGTAGGGCCATGAGTTGGGCTCCGGCTTAATGAACTTCGACCCGATCCACGTTACGCCGGCGCGCGAAGTCTCGTACGCGTCCGGGAGCAGCGGAGCGAGCAGCGACATGCCGGCCAATACCGCAAAGCCCGGACGAAAGACTTTGAGCTGGAGGGCGCGTGCCGCTCCCGTCAGTTTTGCCGCCAGCAGACACAGTAGCCACAGCGCTTCGGCGAGCAGCAGAAAAGCCGCGCTGTAATTGATCGGCAGCATCAGCGCGGTAAAGATCGCGAGGCCGAGGTAGTCGTCGAATGTGCCGCGGCGCTGCGCCCGCATGAAGAAGATGATTTGCAGCAGCTCCACCGCAACCAACAGCGAAAACTCGCGTGCCGTGCGGTCCGAAATCAGGAGCGTGATGTTGAGCGCAAAGATCAGTGCGGCGAACGCGCCTGCCATCTCTCCATCTTCGGCGCGCGCCTCTCCTTCCAGCGCGAGGTAAACCTCGCGCACGGCGAAGAACAGCAGCACGATCGCGATCGTTCCCAGCAACGCCGACATCGCGCGCATCGCCAACAGGCTGGGGCCAAAGGCGCGCACCCACTCGTACAGCACAAGGTCGTAGGCGGGATGCTTGCCGCCGAATTCGACTTGCCAGAATGTCTTGACGACTTCGCAGACGTTCGGTGCGATGACGGCAGCCCACGTACTGCCCTCGGCGTCATTCATGTCCCAGCGCTGCAACTTGTGGAAGCGGTAGCGAGCGCCAAGCAAGACCGCGATTACCAGCAAGGTGATCGAGAATACGCGTTTGGAGCGCCACGCCCGTGCCGCCATATCGCGCATCGCCCTGCGCGACAACGTCGATGAAATGGCTGTCATGCGCTCCGACGTCCTCCGCTCATCCATCGCTACGGTTTATCGGCGTTGCTTTCGCCGAATCCGGACGAGCATAGCCAGATGTGCCGGCGGATTCTAATCGCAGGGCTGGATGCGGCCCCATAGTGTGCGATGGCTCGGGACGAGGAGTATGATTCGCCACCGTGTCCACGGCACTCATCAGTGCGGAATTCCTCTCCGCGATCGCGCTGCTGATAGTCTTTCTGCTCGGGCTCTCGCCGCCGATGAGGCGGTTGCGCGCGGACGCGAACTCTACCTCGAGTATTGCGGATCGTGTCACGGGCTGACCGGCGAGGGCGACGGCCCGGTGGCGCACTCGTTGACGACTCCGCCGGCCAACCTGCGCCTGCTTTCGGATCGCGTCGGAAACCCACTGCCCGTGGACCAGGTCGCCCGTTTTATCGATGG
>DASXMF010000031.1:0-1540 GCA_036495845.1 Rhizomicrobium sp. | reverse complement strand
GTACGGACGGGATAACCGCTGAAGGCATCTAAGCGGGAAACCCACCTCGAAACGAGTTCTCCCTTGAGAGCCGTGGTAGACCACCACGTTGATAGGCCGGGTGTGTAAGCGCGGTGACGCGTTCAGCTTACCGGTACTAATAGCTCGATTGGCTTGAACGCTCTCATTTTCAGTGCTCATTTTGGCGCATCCTTCGAGACGCCCGCTTCGCGGGCTCCTCAGGATGAGGTCTGAAAGAGTGCTCCTCATGGTGAGGAGCGTCGCGAAGCGACGCGTCTCGAACCATGGGAGCTCGAAGAAAGACAGCTTGCTTCATTTCCTTTCTGTCATCGTCCGCGAAGGCGGACGATCCAGCAATCGCCGCGCGATCGGTGTGTACTGGATGCCCCGCCTGCGCGGGGCATGACAATGAAGGGAATTGCATTTCCGTCCTTCGCCGACCTGGTGGCTATAGCGAGGAGCCTATACCCGATCCCATCCCGAACTCGGCCGTCAAAGTCCTCTGCGCCGATGGTACTAAGCCCTAAGGCTTGGAAGAGTAGGTCGCTGCCAGGTCTGCCAAGGACGGAATTTCCTCTTTCACGATTTTCAGAAACAAAAGCCCCGCGGATTTCCGCGGGGCTTTTTTGTTTTCTTCGACCTTGCTTATCATCGTCCGCGAAGGCGGCCGAACGAGCCGCGGACGGCTGGAAGCGAGAGGCAAGGCGGCGTGAATGCAATAATCAACCAAGCCATTGTTCAATTCATCGGCGGCTCCTTCGGGACGGCGAGCCCTGCTGGAATAGGGGATGAAGATTGATTGTCGCGCTCTCAGACATCCCCCTTCGCTGTCGATGCGGCCACGTGCGCGGCAACGCGCGCGAGGTTGCGCCGTGTACCGCCTTCCGCTTCATCTGTTACTGCGAGGACTGCCAGGCTTTTGCGCGCTTCCTTAAATGGCCGGACGTGCTCGACGCGGCGGGCGGGACCGACATCGTCCACATGGCGGCGGGGCGTGTGACGCTGACCGCAGGCACGGACGCTTTGCGCTGCATCGCCTTCTCCAGCAAGGTCTTGCGCTGGTACGTGCAATGTTGCCGGACCCCGATCGCCAATAGCGCCACGAGCCCGCGCTTTCCGGCTGTCGCTCTCATTCACTCTTTCATGGACTGCGCGGCCGACGGCAATTCCCGCGACGCGGTACTCGGCCCGCCGCTTTGCGGTATCTACCAGCGCTCCGCCATCGGGCCGCTGCCGCCGAATGCGCCGGCGCCGCCGTCGCTGCGGCTGTTCGCGGGGCGCGCAGCAAAACTTCTCGGCTGGTGGTGGCGCGGGCTCGGGCGGCCGAACCCGTTCTTTGACGAGCGCACGAACGATCCGATCGTCATGCCGCGCGTCTTCACGCCGGAGGAGCGCACCGCCCTATGACGCAACCATCCGATTCGCGACAATACCGCCCGCACGTCGCGCGCAACCGCGAACCGATGCTCGAGGTGCTCAGGCGCGTGCTGCCGCCGCGTGGGCTCGTGCTCGAAGTGGCGAGCGGCAGCGGCGAGCATGC
>DASXMF010000030.1:0-14514 GCA_036495845.1 Rhizomicrobium sp. | reverse complement strand
TGGGGTAGGGTAGACCACCCGCGAGTCCGGGAAGGAGAACCTGATGTCCAATCCCAGCGACGTGAAGGCGGAGGCTGAATCCGGCGGCCAATTGGCGCCGGTGCTGCCTCTGCGCGACATCGTCGTATTTCCCCACATGATCGTTCCGCTTTTCGTGGGCCGCGAAAAATCCGTCCGCGCGCTCGAAGAAGTGATGAACGACGAGAAGCAGATTCTACTTCTCACGCAGAAAAATGCCGCGGACGACGATCCCACGCCCGACGCGCTCCACACCATCGGCACGATGGCGACGGTGCTGCAGCTCCTCAAGCTGCCGTACCAGACCGTGCGCGTTCTTGTCGAAGGAAAGTCACGCGCGCGGGCCGTGAGCTTCGTGCCGCGCACGGATTTCTTCCAGGCGAACATCGAGCGCATCGAGAACCATGGCGGAGACGCCAAGGAGACCGAGGCGCTGGTGCGCACGGTCAAGACCAATTTCGAAAACTACATTAAGCTGAACAAGAAGGTTCCAGCCGAAACTCTGGCTTCGCTCGCGCAGATCGAGGATCCCGCGAAGTTGAGCGACATGGTGGCCTCGCATCTTTCGGTGAAGATCTCCGAACGCCAGCAGCTTCTAGAAACGCTCAACACCGTCGAGCGCCTCGAGCGCGTACTCGCGCTGATCGAGGGTGAAATCGGCGTGCTCCAGGTCGAGCGGAAGATCCGCACCCGAGTGAAGCGGCAGATGGAGAAGACGCAGCGCGAGTACTACCTCAACGAACAGCTCAAGGCGATCCAGAAGGAGCTGGGCGAGGGCGAGGACGGACGCGACGAACTCAACGAAATCGACGAGCGCATCCGCAAGACGAAGCTGTCCAAGGAAGCCCGCGAAAAGGCGCAGGCCGAAGTCAAAAAGCTCCGGCAGATGAGCCCGATGTCGGCGGAAGCGACCGTCGTGCGCAACTATCTCGACTGGCTGCTCTCGCTGCCGTGGGGCAAGAAGTCGAAAATCAAGAAGGACATCAAGCACGCCGAGACGATTCTCCACGAGGATCATTACGGCCTCGACAAGGTCAAGGAACGCATTCTCGAATATCTCGCCGTTCAGCAGCGCGCCGGGAAGATGAAGGGACCGATTCTCTGCCTCGTCGGCGCGCCCGGCGTCGGCAAGACCTCACTCGGCAAATCGATCGCACGGGCGACGGGCCGCGAATTCGTACGCATGAGCCTCGGCGGCGTGCGCGACGAAGCGGAAATCCGCGGCCACCGGCGCACCTATATCGGCTCGATGCCCGGAAAGATTATCCAGTCGATGAAGAAGGCGAAGAGCGCCAATCCGTTGTTCCTGCTCGACGAGATCGACAAGCTCGGCGCCGACTGGCGCGGTGATCCGTCGTCGGCACTGCTCGAGGTGCTGGATCCGGAGCAGAACCACACCTTCAACGATCACTATCTCGAGGTCGATTTCGATCTTTCCGACGTGATGTTCATCACCACGGCCAACACGCTGCACATGCCGCAGCCCCTGATGGACCGCATGGAGATCATCCGCATCCCGGGCTACACCGAGGACGAAAAGGTCGAGATTGCCAGGCGCCATCTCATCCCCAAGGAGAAGGAGGCGCACGGCCTCAAGGACGGAGAATGGGCGATCGAAGAGGCGGCTCTGCGCGATCTCATCCGCTATTACACGCGCGAAGCCGGTGTACGAAATCTCGAACGCGAAATCGCCAACCTCACCCGCAAGGCGGTGAAGGAGATTGTTTCCGGCAACGCGAAGACAATCGAGGTGACGGCGGAGAATCTCGGCGGCTTTGCGGGCGTGCGCAAGTTCCGCTACGGCGAGATGGACAGCGAAGACCAGGTGGGAGTCGTTACGGGTCTCGCCTGGACGGAAGTGGGCGGCGACACTCTGCAGATCGAATCCGTGATGCTGCCCGGCAAGGGGCGCATGCAGACTACCGGCAAACTCGGCGAGGTGATGAATGAATCGATCGACGCGGCGCGCTCCTATGTGCGCTCCAAGGCGACAAGTTTCGGCATCAAGCCGCCGACCTTCGAACAGAAGGACATCCATGTGCACGTGCCCGAGGGCGCGACGCCCAAGGACGGGCCCTCGGCCGGCGTGGCAATGGCAATCTCGATCATTTCGGTCTTGACGGGAATTCCCGTCCGGCGCGACGTCGCGATGACCGGAGAGATCACCTTGCGCGGGCGCGTGCTCCCCATCGGCGGCCTTAAGGAGAAGCTTCTGGCGGCGCTGAGATCCGGTCTCGCCACGGTGATCATTCCGGCGGAAAACGAAAAGGATCTCGCCGAGATCCCCGACAATGTGAAATCGGGATTGAAGATCGTGCCTGCGGCAACGGTCGAGGAAGTGCTCAAGATCGCGCTCACCCGCGTACCCGAGCCGATCGTTTGGGAGGAACCCGCGATCGTGCCGCCGGCGCCGAGGCTCGACGACACGGATGGCGACGCCGTCGTCACCCATTGACGGCGACCGGATCGGAAAGGCCCGGATTTCCACCGGAATCCGGGCTTTTTTCTTGAGAAATGGCCGATTTCCGCGGTTTTTGCCTTGGCGCGCGCTTGAAAGCGGCCCTAGACTTGGCCCCGACACAGCGAATCGCGCAAAGGAGCCGTCCGGTGAACAAGAACGACTTGATCCAGCAACTTTCGGATCGAACGGGTCTCGCCAAGCACGACGCGGCGAAGGCTGTCGACGGCGTCTTTGACGCCATCGGCGATGCCCTCAAGGCCGGCGACGAAGTACGTCTTACGGGTTTCGGCGTCTTCGCGGTTTCCCATCGCGCGGGTGGCAAGGGCCGCAATCCGCAGACGGGCGCCGAGATCGAGATCAAGCCTTCCCGGCAACCAAAGTTCCGCGCCGGAAAGCAGCTGAAGGATTCCCTGAACCAATAGCGCGCGAACGGCTGCTACAAGCACCCGGTCCCCTGCCTGAGGGCGGTTAGCTCAGCTGGAAGAGCACTTCGTTTACACCGAAGGGGTCGGCGGTTCGAGCCCGTCACCGCCCACCAGCCTTCGCTCGCGAAGCGAGTGAAGGCTGCCGCGCCGAAGCCCGCCAGGGCGAAGGCGGGCCGGTTGCCGCGAGCTACGGCTCGGCGAGCCAAGAGATTTCGCATGACCTACGTGTATATTCTCAGAAGTCTGCATCATCTGGAACGCTATTATGTCGGTGCCACGGGCGATCTGCGCTCGCGCCTCAAAAAGCACAACGCGGGTGACGTTTCGCACACTGCAAAATACGCACCATGGACGGTCAAAACCTACATCGCGTTCTCCGACGAGAGGACAGCATTCGCTTTCGAAAAATATCTCAAATCTCCATCGGGAAGGGCTTTTGCCAAAAAGCGGCTTTGACAATTATCGCTCGCTTCGCGAGCTACGGCTCGGCGAGCCAGTCGGGATGTTGGTTCGTGAAGCGAGTGAAGGCTGCCGCGCCGAACCCCGGATTTAATCCGGGCGAAGGCGGGCCGGCTGCCGCGAGCTATGTGTCGGCTGGAGACGGCTTATGAAACTCGCATCGCTCGCTGTACCACTGTTGATGACCTTCGCTCTGCTGTTGGTGGGCTGTTCCGGCTCGCCGAAGCCGCGACCGCAGGCCGAGCAATGGCATCCGCCGGTGGAGATGCTCGACAAATATGCGGACAAGAACGGCGTGCTCACCCGCGCCGCTCTCGAAGCAGGATTGAAAGCCGATTTCGTTCTGGTCGATATCCATCACACGGGTTGCCTCGATCCGGAGATGGTGCGCCAGATCAACGAGGCGCGCTGGAACCTGGGCGCATCGACCTCGTCGCCGTTGATCGACTTCCGTCACAATGGCTGCATCGACTTCGACGAATTCGCAGCTACGCCGCGTTCGCTGTTCGAGCAGCTTGACAAGGACGGCAATGGCCGCCTCACACCCGCCGAGTTGCATCCCGGACGCAAGCCGACTGCCTCAAGCTCACCGTGACGGCGCGCCTCACATGATGCAACATCTTGCAGAACTGGCTGGTGGATACGGGATTCTATCCTTCATGGCCCGCGCTAATGCTTCCTCACCGGCGGATTGTCGAGCAGATAGGGCAGTCCGCCGTTGATATTGGACTTCTCGGCCCAGACCGCAGGATCGAACCCTTGTGGCAAGCCAGATTGGAACTCCGCTGTCGAGAGTCCGGTGACGCCCGGATCGTTGGCGATGTTTCCCGCGCCCTGGCTCGGATCGGTTATGCCACTCGTGTCGGTATCCCAATAGGCATCGGTGATGCTGCCGGACTGCGCGCCGTCAAACCCGATCAATCCGCCAATGTAACCGCCTCCTGCTACGGCTCCGGTCGAGTAGGAGAAGCTAATCGTGCCATTGATACCATTTTCCCCGACGAGACCGCCGCTGTCGGAACCCGTCCCACCCGTCACGGCTCCGGTGGCGTAGGAGTTGTTGATTGCACCGCCGCTGATGCCAATTAGCGCACCAAGGTGCCCACCCGTGCCAACTGTTATATTGCCAGTGGCCCAGGAATTTTCGACGGTGCCCAAATTTTCACCCGCCAATCCGCCGTAACCCCCGCCCGCTCCCTCTTTCACCGTCACTGCTACCGCAGCGTGAGAATTTTGGATAATTCCTTCGTTGTCGCTGACCAGCCCGCCGACAGTTCCCACCTTGCCCTTTAAGACGCCGCTCGCATTAGAATCCATGATGGTGCCATCATTGGATCCTACGAGCACGCCCCCAAATGATCCTTTCCTGATGGTTACCTTGCTTGCAGCATATGAAAATCTGATCGTGCCGAAGTTGACGCCGACCAGCGTTCCAGTCCACGAGGCTTTCAGTCTTGGTTGACCGGAGATATTTGCTGCTTCAAGGCCAATATTCTCCAGAATGCCTGTCGTGCCAAGCTCGGCAAAAAATCCTTCGGCCCAACCGCTAGCGGTTTTTACAGCGCCCCCGACGCTCAGATGTGAGATCGTATTGCCAAGGCCGTTGAACGTTCCCGAAAACACGGTGGGAACCGGCGGCGACAAGTACGTCCCATCTCCCGTTGCGTCATAGCTCTTTGCGAGCGCGAAGTCGCCACTGGGGTTCGCCGCGACATCGTTTGCGAGCGTTTTGATATCACCCACAAGTGTGAACGCGCTGCCATTGATCGCGAGCTGGCTGGAGAGGCTCACGAAGCTGACGTTGCCCTTCGATCCAAATGAAAGCCAGCCCCTCTTACCGGTGTCGAGCGTTAACCCGCTCTGACCCGTGATCGACATGGGCGCATTGATCGCAATGGAGCGGTGCGCTTCGAGCGATAGCGTGCTGGAATTTGACCAGCCGAGTGCGGAACAGACATGGATGTCGTCCGCCTGAACGCCGGAGCCGGTCGTGGCTACGGCTAAATTGCCGGAAGCAAGAAACGCTTCGAGGTCGCCTACGTTCAGCACAGCGGTTTTTGCCGTCGGCGCGCACATGCCGTTCGAGCACGACATGTTCTGTGTTGCACCGGTTGAGATCGTGACGGCCGCCTGCGCGACGGCGACCGAATGCAAGACAGCCGCCCAGACCAAAATCGCAACCAGTCTGCCCGGACCTCGACACGTCGTCCCGTTGCAAATTGCGCTCGCCATCGGCTATTCCAACCGCTTCATCTAGGATCGAGACTAGCACGACGCGCTCGCGAAAGCGGCGACGACTCACTGTCGTGCCTCTCCGGGATCATACGCTTTTGGGATCGGTGGCAGTATTTCCCCATCCTTGACACTTCCTGCCCCCGGGCCGTACATCGGCCCGCTTCGCGGAGGCCCGCGAAGGACGCCCGCGGGGGCGTAGCTCAGTTGGTTAGAGCGTCGGCCTGTCACGCCGAAGGTCGCGGGTTCGAGCCCCGTCGCTCCCGCCAGTTCCGCCCGGAATGTCCAGAAAATAGCTATGTGACCGAGGCGAATCTTCGGGCATACACCCTGCGTTGCATTGGGGGTGCGCCGCGGCTTATACCGCAGGCGCGAAGAGGGCGCCGGAATCGAGGAAGACGGCATGCAAGGCCTGTTGCTCGAATATCTGCCGATCCTGCTCTTCATCGCCATTGCCGGCGGCCTTGGCGCGGCGCTGATCGCCATCCCGTTTCTTATCGCGCCGCGCGCGCCGGATCCCGAGAAACTCTCGGCCTACGAATGCGGATTCAACGCCTTCGGCGACGCGCGCATGAAATTCGACGTGCGTTTCTATCTGGTCTCGATCCTCTTTATCATCTTCGACCTGGAAGTGGCGTTCCTGTTCCCGTGGGCGATTACGCTGCGCGCGACGGGCGCCTTCGCCTTCTGGTCGATGATGGTGTTTCTGGGCGTGCTGACGGTCGGATTCATCTATGAATGGAAGAAGGGCGCGCTCGAATGGGAATAGTCGCACCCGTGGCCGAGGGTCCCACTCCGGGTAACGATCCATGGCTCGGCCCGATGAAAGCCGAGTGGGACAACAAGGGATATCTGCTCGCCAGCGCCGATTCTCTGATCAACTGGGCGCGCACCGGCTCGCTCATGTGGATGACCTTCGGGCTCGCCTGCTGCGCGGTCGAAATGATGCAGGCCAACATGCCGCGCTACGACCTGGAGCGTTTCGGCTTCGCGCCGCGCGGCAGCCCGCGCCAGTCGGATGTGATGATCGTGGCGGGCACGCTGTGCAACAAGATGGCGCCCGCCTTGCGCAAGGTCTACGATCAGATGCCCGAGCCGCGCTACGTGATCTCGATGGGATCCTGCGCGAACGGCGGCGGCTATTACCATTATTCCTATTCGGTGGTGCGCGGCTGCGACCGGATCATCCCGGTCGACATCTATGTTCCCGGCTGTCCGCCCACCGCCGAGGCGCTCGTCTACGGCATCATGCTTCTGCAGCGCAAAATCCGGCGCACCGGCACGATCCAACGCTGAGACATTCGATGCAGGATCTCGAGGAACTCGGCCGGAAGATCGCCGCTGCGCTGCCCGGCGCGGTGAAGGGGCAGACGATGGCGCTCGGCGAATTGACGCTCGAGATCGAGCGGACGGAGATTCTTCGCGTCCTCCTTTTCCTGCGGGACGATACGGAATGCCGCTTCACCTTGCTCGTCGACATTACGGCGGTGGACTGGCCGCAGCGCGAGCGGCGATTCGACGTGGTCTATCATCTCCTGTCGCTCGCGGGGAATCGCCGCGTCCGACTGAAGGTGCAGACGGACGAGAACATGCCGGTTCCGTCCGCCGTGGGCGTTTTTCCCGCCGCCAACTGGTTCGAGCGCGAAACCTTCGACATGTACGGCATTACCTTTTCCGATCATCCGGATCTCAGGCGCCTGCTGACCGATTACGGGTTTTCGGGTTATCCGTTGCGCAAGGACTTTCCGCTGACGGGCTTCGTCGAACTGCGCTACGACGAGGAGCAGAAGCGCGTCGTCTATCAGCCGGTCGACCTCGTACAGGAGTTCCGCGATTTCGATTTCATGAGTCCGTGGGAAGGCGCGCGCACCGTGCTGGCGGGCGACGAGAAAGCCTCGAAGGAAAAGGGCTGATGGCGGACGCGCTCGACGATCGCCGCATGACGCTGAACTGGGGGCCGCAGCATCCCGCGGCCCACGGCGTGCTGCGCCTGGTGATGGAGCTCGACGGCGAAATCGTCACCCGTATCGATCCGCATATCGGGCTCCTGCACCGTGGCACCGAAAAGCTGATCGAGCACAAGACCTATCTGCAGGCGCTGCCCTATTTCGATCGTCTGGACTACGTCGCGCCGATGAACCAGGAGCACGCGTTCTCGCTGGCAATCGAGCGGCTCCTCGGCATCGAGGTTCCGAAACGTGCCCAGTACATCCGCGTGCTGTTCTGCGAGATCGGCCGCATCCTGAACCATCTCCTGCAGATCACCACGCAGGCACTGGACGTGGGCGCGCTGACGCCGCCGCTGTGGGGTTTCGAAGAACGCGAAAAGCTGATGATCTTCTACGAGCGGGCATCGGGCGCGCGGCTTCACGCAAATTACTTCCGCACCGGCGGCGTGCACCAGGATCTGCCCGCCGGACTCGCCGAAGACATCCTTGCCTTTTGTGAAAGCTTTCCCAGGGTCATCGACGACATCGACGAACTCCTGACCGAGAATCGGATTTTCAAACAACGCAATGTGGATATCGGCGCCTTCACTCGAAAGGATGCGGAGGCCTGGGGCTTCACCGGAGTCATGCTGCGCTCGACCGGTCTCGCCTGGGATTTGCGCCGTGCGCAGCCCTACGAATGTTATTCGGAGCTCGATTTCAAAATTCCGGTGGGCAAGAACGGCGATTGCTACGACCGCTATCTGATGCGGATGGAAGAGATGCGCCAATCCGTGCTCCTGATGAAGCAATGCATCGAGAGGATGCCCGCTGGGCCGGTGCTGTCCGACGACAGGAAGGTCGTGCCGCCGAAGCGCGGCGAGATGAAGCGCTCGATGGAAGCGCTAATCCATCACTTCAAACTGTTCACCGAAGGCTATCACGTGCCTGCGGGCGAGGTGTATGCGGCGGTCGAAGCGCCCAAGGGCGAATTTGGCGTCTATCTGGTGTCGGACGGCACCAACAAACCCTACCGCTGCAAGATCCGCGCGCCGAGCTATCCCCATCTTCAGGCGATGGATTTTCTCTGCAAAGGCCACATGCTGGCCGACGTGCCGGCCGTGCTCGGTTCGATCGACATCGTGTTCGGGGAGATCGACCGATGAGTGCGCGCCGGCTGCACCACGAGCAGCCCTCAAGTTTTGCCTTCACGACAGAGAACAAGTCTTGGACAGAAAAGGAAATTGCGAAATACCCGGCTGGACGCCAGGCGTCCGCGGTGATCGCCCTTCTGTGGCGGGGGCAGGAGCAGGAAGGCTGGGTATCGAAGCCGATGATCGAGGAGGTCGCGCGCCTTCTCGGCATGCCCATGATGCGCGTGCTCGAAGTGGCGACATTCTACACGATGTTCAACCTGGTGCCGGTCGGCCGCCATCTGGTCCAGGTGTGCACGACGACGCCGTGCCAACTCGCGGGATCGGACAATGTTGTCGCCGCCTGCAAAAAACAGATCGCGCCACGGGCAGAGACGATTTCGGCCGACGGGATGTTCAGCTGGATGGAGGTCGAGTGTCTCGGCGCCTGCGTCAATGCGCCGGTGATGCAGATCGGCAGGGATTTCTATGAAGACCTCGATGGTCCAAAGACGGAAGCGATTCTCGCCGGCCTGCGGCGTGGTGAAACCCCCAACCCAGGCTCGCAGATCGGCCGCCATTCCTCCGAACCCATGGGCGGCGCAACCACGCTTATGGATGTTGCGAAGAATGATTGAGACGGCAGGAACTTTTCCTCCCCCGCGCGCAGCGTGGGGGAGGGGGACCGCGAAGCGGTGGAGGGGGCAGAAGCACTCGAGTGTCGCCCCCTCCGTCTTGCTCCGCTTCGCGTCGCGCGACACCTCCCCCGTGCCGGGGGAGGAAAACGAAGTGCGTTTGCTAACTCGCGGATTCAACAATGCTCGCCGATAAAGACCGCATCTTCACCAATCTCTACGGCTTCGGGGACTGGACGCTCGAGGGCGCGCGGGCGCGCGGAGCATGGGACGGAACCAAAGCCATTCTCGAGAAGGGTCCCGACGCGGTCATCAAGACGATAAAGGACTCGGGCTTGCGCGGCCGCGGCGGCGCGGGATTTCCGACCGGTTTGAAATGGTCGTTCATGCCGAAGGAAGTGAAGGAGCGGCCGCATTATCTGGTCATCAATGCCGACGAGTCCGAGCCGGGAACGTGCAAGGACCGCGACATCATGCGGCACGATCCGCATCTGCTTGTCGAGGGCTGTCTGATCGCGTGTTTCGCGATGCATGCGCATGCCTGCTACATCTATGTGCGCGGCGAATTCATCCGCGAACGCGAAAGGCTGCAATCCGCGATCGACCAGGCCTACGATGCCAAGCTGATCGGCAAGGACAACATTCATGGCTGGGATTTTGACTGTTACGTCCATCACGGCGCAGGCGCCTATATCTGCGGCGAGGAAACCGCGCTGCTCGAAAGTCTCGAAGGCAAGAAAGGTCAGCCGAGGCTGAAACCGCCATTCCCCGCCAATATGGGCCTCTATGGCTGCCCGACCACCGTCAACAACGTCGAATCGATCGCAGTCGTGCCGACCATTTTGCGCCGCGGCGCGCACTGGTTCGCCGATATCGGCCGGCCCAACAATACCGGCACGAAGATCTTCTGCATCTCCGGTCACGTGAACAAGCCTTGCAACGTCGAAGAGGCGATGAGCATTCCGCTCAAAGAGCTCATCGAACGTCATGCCGGCGGCGTACGCGGCGGCTGGGACAATCTGATGGCCGTGATTCCCGGCGGCTCGTCCATGCCGGTGCTGTCGAAGGAAATTGCCGACACCATTCTGATGGATTTCGATTCGCTCGTCGCCGTGAAATCCGGGCTCGGCACCGCTGCCGTCACGGTGATGGACAAGTCGACCGACATCATCAAGGCGTTTGCGCGGCTCGCCTGGTTCTACAAGCACGAAAGCTGCGGACAATGCACGCCGTGCCGGGAGGGATGCGGCTGGATGTGGCGCGTGCTGACGCGCATGCAGAAGGGTGACGCGGAGCTCGCGGAAATCGATCTGCTGCAAGAAGTGACCAAGCAGATCGAGGGCCATACGATCTGCGCCTTTGGTGAAGGTGCGTCCTGGCCGGTGCAGGGATTCCTCCGTCATTTCCGGCCGGAGATCGAACGGCGCATCGCGGCACGCTCGCGCACGATCGCAGCGCAGGCGGCGGAGTAGACGCATGTCTTCTCGCAAGCTCATCGTCGACGGCAGGGAGATCGAAGCCCAGGACAACATCACGCTTCTGCAGGCCTGCGAGCAGGCGGGCGCGGAGATTCCCCGCTTCTGCTATCACGAGCGTCTGTCGGTCGCCGGCAATTGCCGCATGTGCCTTGTCGAATGGGTGGGTGCGCCGAAGCCGCAGGCGAGCTGCGCGCTGCAGGTGCGCGACATCTTCCCGAACAAGGACGGCACTCCGGCCCGGATCAACACCGGATCGCCGCTCGCCAGGCGCGCCCGCGAAGGGGTGATGGAGTTCCTGCTGATCAATCATCCGCTCGACTGCCCGATCTGCGATCAGGGCGGAGAGTGCGACCTGCAGGACCAGGCGATCGCCTATGGGCGCGCATCCTACCATCGCTTCAACGAGAACAAGCGCGCCGTCGACGACAAATATATGGGCCCGCTGATCAAGACGATCATGACCCGGTGCATCCAGTGCACGCGCTGCGTCCGCTTTGCGACCGAAGTCGCCGGCGTCCCGGAACTCGGCGCGACCGGACGCGGCGAGGACATGGAGATCACCACCTATCTCGAAAAGGCGTTCGCCTCCGAGCTGTCGGGAAACGCCGTGGATTTGTGTCCCGTCGGTGCGCTTACCTCGAAGCCCTACGCCTTCAACGCGCGGTCCTGGGAGCTGCGCAAGACGGAATCCGTCGATGTGATGGATGCGCAAGGCGCGAGCATCCGCGTCGATACGCGCGGTCCGGAAGTGTTTCGCGTGCTGCCGCGTCTCAACGAGGAAATCAATGAGGAATGGATTTCCGACAAGACGCGCCATGCCTGCGACGGGCTGCGGCAGCAACGCCTCGACACGCCATATCTGCGCAAGGACCGCAAGCTCGTTCCGGCGACCTGGAATGAAGCGTTCCAGGCGATCGCGGCGCGCGTCGCGGCTACGAAGTCCGAGCGCATGGCCGCGCTGGTCGGCGATCTCGCAGCCGCAGAAGAAATCAAAGCATTGAAGGACCTGATGGTGTCCCTCGGCGTCGCCAACCTCGATTGCCGTCAGGACGGCGCGAGGCTCCAGGGACAACCAAGGCAATCCTATCTCTTCAATACCACCATCGCCGGAGTCGAAGCAGCCGACGTGCTGCTTCTGATCGGCTGCAATCTGCGCTGGGAAGCGCCGGTCTTGAACGCGCGGCTGCGCAAGACATGGCTGAACGGGACTCTGCGCGTGGCCAATGTCGGGCAGTCCTACAATCTGACCTATCCCGTGGAGCAGCTCGGCGCCGGTCCCGATGTGCTCGAGGCGCTGGCCGGGGGCAGCCACGCTTTCGCAAATACATTGAAAGATGCAAAGCGGCCGATGCTCGTTCTGGGGCCGGGCGCGCTCGCGCGCGAAGACGGCGCTGCCATTCTCAGGCTTGCCGCGCAGATCGCGGGCGAGACGGGTATGATCGGTCCGGCGGCAAAGCCCGCGGAAGGCGGCTGGAACGGATTCAATGTGCTGCACACAGCGGCATCGCGTGTCGGCGCTCTCGATCTGGGCTTTGTTCCTGGCGCCGGCGGGCGCGACACGAGAGGGATTCTGGCCGGAGCGGCGAGGGGGGAAATCGATTTCGTCTATCTGCTCGGCGCCGATGAAATCGACATGGGTGCGCTCGGAAAAGCCTTTGTAGTCTATCAGGGCACGCATGGCGATGCCGGCGCGCACCGCGCGGACGTCGTGCTGCCGGGAGCCGCCTATACGGAGAAGGAAGGTCTTTACGTCAATTTCGAAGGCCGCGTGCAACGCGCGCGGCGCGGCGCCTTTCCGCCAGGCGAAGCGAAAGAGGATTGGGCGATTCTGCGAGCACTGTCGGACGTGCTCGGAAAGCGGCTGCCTTACGACGATCGCGAAACGTTGCGACGTGCCATCGAGGCGGATGCGCCGCATTTCGCGGCCATCGACGCCTTGCCCGCGCCGCCCGCCGCCGATCCCGGCATCTGGAATGCGATCGGCGTGCCGGGAGAGGTGAACCGGGACGTTCCGCTTTCATCGCCCATTGCCGATTTCTATCAGACCAATCCGATCGCGCGGGCGAGCGCGACGATGGCTGAATGCAGCCGCGTCATCCTGGGCGGCGCTCGGAAGATGGCGGCGGAATAGCGCGATGATCTTCACGCATGCCTTTCAGCATTGGGGACTGCCTTACGGGTGGGCGTGGCTGATCAGCCAGGTGCTCACCATGGTCATCTTCGCGGTGTCGCTGCTGCTGATGCTCGCCTACATCCTTCTCGCCGACCGCAAGATCTGGGCGGCGGTGCAGATCCGCCGCGGCCCCAATGTCGTGGGCGCCTTCGGCCTGCTGCAATCCTTCGCCGACTTCTTCAAATTCGCACTCAAGGAGCCGGTAATTCCGGCGGGCGCAAACAAGGTCATCTTCCTGCTTGCGCCGCTCACGACCTTCACGCTCGCCTTTGCGGCCTGGGCCGTGGTGCCGCTCGACGACGGCTGGGTGATCGCCAACATCAATGTCGGTATTCTCTACATTTTCGCGATCTCGTCGCTCGGCGTTTACGGTGTGATCATGGGCGGCTGGGCTTCGAATTCGAAATATCCGTTCCTCGGCGGATTGCGCTCCGCCGCCCAGATGGTCTCCTACGAAGTCTCGATCGGCTTCGTGATCATCACCGTGCTGCTCTTCGCAGGCTCGCTCAATCTTTCCGACATCGTGCGGGCGCAGACCCATGGCTGGTTCGCCTTCACGATCCTGTTTCCGATGTTCGTGGTGTTCTTCGTCTCCGCTCTCGCCGAAACCAATCGCCCGCCTTTCGACCTGCCGGAAGCCGAATCCGAGCTCGTCGCCGGGTTCATGGTCGAATATTCCTCGACACCCTACCTGCTCTTCATGATCGGCGAATATATGAGCATCGTGCTCATGTGCGCGCTGCTTTCGATTCTCTTTTTCGGCGGCTGGCTGCCGCCATTCCACGTCTGGCCGTTCACCGCGGTGCCGGGAGTGATCTGGCTCCTTCTCAAAATCTGGTTCTTCTTCTTCCTCTTTGCGATGGTGAAATCGATCGTGCCGCGCTACCGCTACGACCAGCTGATGCGGCTGGGCTGGAAAGTGTTTCTGCCGACAGCGCTTGTGTGGGTCGCGGTGACGGCGGGGTATGTGCTCGTGTTTCACCAGCGCGCATTGTGAGGCATCATGGCTTGGCTCGACCGTACCGCGCGTTCCATCTTCCTGTGGGAGCTGGTGAAGGCCTTCGGCTTGGGCATCCGCTATTTCTTCAAGCCCAAGGCCACAATCAACTATCCCTTCGAGAAGGGGCCGCTGAGCCCCCGTTTCCGCGGCGAGCACGCGCTCAGGCGCTATCCCAATGGGGAAGAGCGCTGCATCGCCTGCAAGTTGTGCGAAGCGATCTGTCCGGCGCTTGCGATCACCATCGAATCCGAACCCCGCGATGACGGCAGCCGACGCGCGACGCGCTACGACATCGACATGGTCAAATGCATCTATTGCGGGCTCTGCCAGGAAGCCTGTCCGGTGGATGCCATCGTCGAGGGGCCAAATTTCGAGTTCGCAACCGAAACGCGCGAGGAACTCTACTTCGACAAGACAAGGCTGCTCGCCAATGGCGACCGCTGGGAACGCGAGATCGCGCAGAATCTGGAACTCGATGCGCCGTATAGATAAAGCGCGCTGCGATCGTACATGCCTCCACCCTCCCCTTGAGGGAGGGTCGAAAATTGCGAGCGCGCCTGCGCAGCGAGCTT
>DASXMF010000029.1:0-3357 GCA_036495845.1 Rhizomicrobium sp. | reverse complement strand
ACTGGGCTCGGCAGCCACGATCTTTCTCGGCATGATCGAGGCGCCGCTTCTGATCCGGCCTTATCTTGCGCAGCTCTCACGCTCGGAGCTGTTCATGCTGTTCTCCGTCGGGCTCGCGACAGTCGCGGGCACGGTCTTCGTGCTCTACGCGACCATCCTTTAGCCGGTCCTGCCCGGCGCGCTCGGGCACATTCTCGTGGCCTCGACCCTGTCACTGCCCGGTGCGCTGATGATCGGGCGCATCATGATACCCGGCGCCGCGCAAACCAACGCACAGGCAACCCCCTCGCTCCGGTATCGCTCCAGCATGGACGCGATCGCCCGCGGTACGGAAGACGGACTCAAGCTCTGGCTCGGAATCGTGGCGATGCTGCTCGTCATCGTGGCTCTGGTGGCGCTCGCCGACATCATGCTTGCGCCGCTTCCCGCGATCGCCGGCGCCCCTCTCACCATCGAGCGGCTCTTCGGCTGGATCTTCGCGCCGCTTGTCTGGCTTTACGGGGTTCCGTGGGGAGAGGCGGCGACAGCTGGATCGCTCATGGGCCAGAAAACGGTGCTGAACGAATTCGTCGCCTATCTGAAGCTCGCCGCACTCACGCCGGGCGCGCTCGATCCCCGCGCGCGCCTCATCATGGTCTATGCCATGTGCGGGTTCGCAAATTTTGGCTCCGTCGGCATTTTGATCGCCGGGATTTCGAGCCTCGTGCCCGAACGACGCGACGAGATCGTCCCCCTCGCCATGCGGGCTCTCGTTTCAGGCACCATGGCAAGCGGCCTGACGGGCTGTATTATCGGATTGCTGCCCATTTCGTCGTGACCCAAGGCGAGCTCTGATCCACCCGATCCGTCATGTCCGTCGACCCCGAAACCCGCGCACAATTGATCGAAACGGTACGCCGCTTCGTGCGCGAAAAATGCGTGCCGCTCGAGCCCACAGTTGCCGAGGACGACCGAATACCGGATTCCATCATCGAAGAGATGCGCGCGCTGGGGTTGTTCGGTCTCTCCATTCCCGAGGCTTACGGCGGGCTGGGCCTCGGCATGGAAGACGAGGTTCTTGTCTGCTTTGAACTCGGCTGGACCTCGCCTGCCTTCCGCTCGGTGATCGGCACCAATGTCGGAATTGGCAGCCAGGGCGTGGTGATGTCCGGCACCGAGGAGCAGAAGCGGACTTGGCTGCCGAAACTCGCACGGGGCGAGGTTATCGCGAGCTTCGCAATGACGGAGCCGGAGGCCGGATCGGATGCCGCCTCGTTGCGCACCACCGCGATCCGCGACGGTGCGGACTATGTGGTCAACGGCACCAAACGCTTCATCACCAATGCCGACCGCGCGGGGATGTTCACGCTGCTTGCGCGAAGCGATCCGGCGAAAGCCGGCGCGGCGGGAATTTCCGCCTTCATTGTGCCGGCGGATACTCCCGGCATCGCAATCGGCAAGCCGGAAAAGAAAATGGGGCAGCAGGGTGCCCAGATTTGCGACGTGGTGATTCAGGATGCGCGCGTGCCCGCTCATCTGCGTCTCGGCGACGAAGGCCAGGGGTTCAAACTGGCAATGAAGGTCCTCGACCGCGGGCGGCTGCACATCGCAGCCATGTGCGTCGGAGTTGCCGAGCGGTTGTTGCACGAATGCGTCTCTTACGCCCGCGAACGCCGCCAGTTCGGGCGGCCGATAGGCGAATTCCAGCTTGTGCAGGCGATGCTTGCCGACTCCCTGACGGAATCCTATGCGGCGCGTACGATGGTGCTCGACGCCGCGCAGAAACGCGACGCCGGCGTGGTCGTGACCGAGGAAGCGGCCTGCGCAAAATATTTCGCTTCCGAGATGGCGGGACGCGTCGCCGACCGTGCGGTTCAGATTTTCGGCGGCGCCGGCTACGTCGCCGATCACGGCATCGAGCGCTTTTACCGCGACGTCCGCATTTTCCGCATCTATGAGGGCACAAGCCAGATCCAGCAATTGGTGATCGCCCGCCAGTTGCTGCAATCCGGCTGACATGACGGGTAGCGCCGAACTTGCCGGCCTTCTCGCGGCAATCCGCGCCTGCCGGATTTGCGAAACACACCTGCCCCACGGGCCGCGTCCCGTTCTGCACGCAAGCGCGACGGCGCGGCTGTGTATTGTGAGCCAGGCCCCGGGACTGCGCGTGCACCAGACCGGGCTGTCGTTCAACGACCGATCGGGCGATCGTCTGCGCGAATGGATGGGAATTGACCGGGCGAGGTTCTACGACGAATCGAGAATCGCCATCGCCGCGATGGGGTTCTGCTTTCCAGGTTATGATGCGCATGGGCATGACCGGCCGCCGCGTCGCGAATGCGCAAGCGCGTGGCGCACGCAGCTGTTCGCGGCCCTGCCGGAATTCCCGCTGACCCTGCTGGTGGGCCGTCACGCCCAGGCTTGGCATTTGGGCGCGCGCGCGAAGCCGAGCCTGAACGAAACGGTAAAGTCGTGGCGCGAATATGCGCCGCGCTATATTGCCTTGCCTCATCCGTCGTGGCGAAACACCGGCTGGCTGAAGAAGAATCCATGGTTCGACGAGGAATTGCTGCCCTATTTGCGAAAACGCGTCTCGCGGCTCCTGTCGCAGTGACCCTTCTGGCCCTTTTCGGCTGCACGCCTGCGCTTGCGCCGAAAGGCATCGAGAACCAGACGCCCGTCATCGAGAGCGAGTCCTTTGTCACGCGCGACGGCCTGCACTTGCCCCTGCGCCACTGGGATGCCCAGAGGCCAAAAGCGCTGATCGTGGCACTGCACGGAATGAGCGACTATTCGGAAGCTTTCGACCTGCCCGGCCCGTGGTGGGCCGCCCATGGCATTACGGTCTACGCTTACGATCAGCGGGGTTTCGGAGCGTCGCCCAATGCGGGACTGTGGCCGGGCACGGCATGGCTCTGCGCCGATCTTGACGATTTCGTCGAAGCAGCCCGCGCCAGATTTCCCCGCACCCCGATCTACGTGCTTGGCGAAAGCATGGGCGGATCGGTCGTTCTGGCAGCCCTGGCGAGCGAGCGGCCTCCGCGTGTCGACGGCGTTATCCTCGTCGCGCCGGCCGTGTGGTCGCGCAGCGACATGCCCACGCTATACCGTGCGGCGCTTTGGATTACGGCGCACACCGTGCCCTCGGTTCACGTCTCGGGCGAGGGATTGCACATCTGGGCGACCGACAATATTCCCCTGCTGCGCAAACTCGCCCGCGATCGGCTCTATCAGCATCAGGCGCGCGTGGATCAGGTTTACGGGCTGGTCAATCTGATGGACCTGGCGCGCAACGCTCCAACCCGCTTGAGCGCCGATCCGCCGATCCTTTTGCTGTATGGCGGCAACGACCAGGTCATTCCCGCTGCGCCGACCGAG
>DASXMF010000028.1:0-40154 GCA_036495845.1 Rhizomicrobium sp. | reverse complement strand
GTAGGATTTGATCACGCTCTCGTCCGGATCGGCGGCCACCGCAAACTTGCTGCGGCACTCGCTCACCGAAAACCTGTCGAGCTTGTCGATCGGGTCGTGCGAAACGCCGATGACGGTTGCTCCCAGCGCCGCATATTGCGTGGTCGCCTCGGCGAAATCATGGGCCTCAATCGTGCATCCCTTGGTGAAGGCCGCCGGATAGAAATAGAGGACGACCGGCCCCTTCTTGAGCGCCTCTGCCAGCGAGAAGCTGAACTCCTTGCCGCCCAACGAGGCCTGTGCGGAAAAGTCGGGCGCCATCGCTCCGACCGCGAGCGCGGCCATGGCGGGCCCCGCGAGCACCCCGGCCAGCAAGGACGCACAAATCATCAGTCGTTTCATGGGGGGTCACTCCTCATATGTTGGACTGAAGACAATAGAGTAATTCGTGCTGCTCTGCGCCAGATTTTCCTTCGGGTTCGACTTCAATTCAGATAGGAACCGCGAAGATCGTGATCGATAGGCGCGCCGATGCAAGTTCAATCAGCGACAAGCAGCAACCGTGCGCGAGGATGACCGGCCGAAAAGCCATCCTTACCAATTTCATCCGGGAGGTTTGGAACGCCGGAGACATCGAGGCGTCCGCCAAATATCTCGGTGTCTCGTACACCATTCATCATGATCCGGGAGACCCGTGGCACGGACAGATACTTGATCTGGAGGGCTTCCAATCCCGTGTCAGGCAATCGCGTGCACCGTTTCCCGATCAATGTTTTGCAATTCAGGAGCTGTTCGAGGACGGAAATGCAGTCGTCATGACGTGGTTCTGGACCGGGACCCACGAGGGCGATTTGCCGGGTTTTCCAGCATCCGGCAAAACCATAAGAATGTCCGGGGCGACGGTCTATTATTTCGAAAAAGAGCGTATCACTGGCCATTGGCAGATCGTGGACCGCCTGAGCGTTTTCCAGCAGTTGGCCTCTGCTTCAAGGTAGGAAATTCAGGCGATTACGGCTTAGAGGCGTTCAATGGCCCGTTCTGCGCCAGATTGTTGCGCAGGGCCCGGCCCCATGCTAACTGCACGCCCGCGCGGGTGGCGGGGAAATTCCCCCGCGTGGGTATTTTCCTGCGGATTCAAGCAATTATTGGCGGACGTGCCCGATCGGGGCAGAGCCGGGACGCGCAACATGGCTGGCAAACACGGGCAAAACATGGGGCTGGCGGCCCGTTATGCGACGGCCTTGTTTGAGCTGGCAATGGAGGAGCGTTCCGTCGAGACGGTCGCGCGCGATCTTTCGACCATCAAATCCCTTCTCGCCGAAAGCAGCGATCTGATGCTGCTGGTTCGGGCGCCGGTCTTCACCGCCGAAGAACAGAAGCAGGGAATGGAGGCCGTACTGCGCCGCACGGAGGCGGCCCCGCTCACCATCCGCTTCGTGCTGACGCTCGCGCGGAAGCGCCGGCTGTTTGCGTTGTCGGACATCATCAGCGCATTTGAGGCTCAGCTCGCGCGCCAGAAGGGGGAAATCGACGCCGAAGTCGCTTCTGCCCGGCCGCTCAGCGACGCCGAAGCGGCCGACCTCAAACGCGTGCTGAAAGAAAAGCTCGGGCGCGACGCGCGACTATCGCAGCGCGTCGACCCTGACCTTCTGGGCGGACTGGTCGTGAAGGTCGGCTCGCGCATGATCGATTCATCCCTGCGCACGAAGCTCGAAGGCTTGCGTGCGGCCATGAGAGGACATTGAGATGAACATCCAGCCTTCCGAAATCTCGGCCATCCTCAAGCGGGAAATCGAGAATTTCGGCGCCGAGGCGCAGATCAGCGAAGTCGGCCAGGTGCTGAGCGTCGGTGACGGAATCGCACGCGTCTACGGGCTCGACAACGTGCAGGCCGGCGAGCTTGTCGAGTTTCCGGGCGGCATCAAGGGCATGGCCCTCAACCTCGAAGACGACAATGTCGGCGCCGTGATTTTCGGCAGCGATGCGGGAATCAAGGAAGGCGATACCGTCAAGCGCACCGGCGCCATCGTCGACGTGCCCGTGGGCAAAGGCCTTCTCGGCCGCGTCGTCGATCCGCTCGGCAATCCCATCGACGGCAAGGGCGATATCCAGAATGTGGCCGAACGCCGGCGCGTCGACGTGAAAGCGCCGGGGATTATTCCCCGCCGCTCGGTGAACGAGCCCATGCAGACGGGCATCAAGGCCATCGACAGCCTCATTCCCATCGGCCGCGGCCAGCGCGAATTGATCATCGGCGACCGGCAAACGGGAAAGACGGCGATCGCCATCGACACCATCATCAACCAGCGCAGCGTCAACGAAAGCGGCGACGAGAAGGTCAAGCTCTACTGCATCTATGTCGCCATAGGCCAGAAGCGCTAGACCGTCGCGCAGATCGTGAAGACGCTCAGCGACGCGGGCGCGATGGACTACACAATCGTCGTCGCTGCCACCGCGAGCGAGCCGGCGCCGCTGCAATTCCTCGCGCCCTTCGCCGGCTGCGCGATGGGCGAATGGTTCCGCGACAACGGCATGCACGCGCTCATCATCTACGACGATCTGTCGAAGCAGGCGGTGGCCTACCGACAGATGTCGCTCCTGTTGCGCCGGCCGCCGGGGCGCGAAGCCTATCCCGGCGACGTATTCTATCTGCATTCGCGCCTGCTCGAGCGTGCCGCCAAGATGAACGAGGAACATGGCGGCGGCTCGCTGACGGCGTTGCCGATCATCGAGACCCAGGCCAACGACGTCTCGGCCTATATTCCGACCAACGTCATTTCGATCACCGACGGACAGATCTTCCTCGAAAGCGATCTCTTCTTCCAGGGCATCCGCCCGGCCGTGAATGTCGGCATTTCGGTTTCGCGCGTGGGTTCCTCGGCCCAGATCAAGGCGATGAAGCAGGTGGCGGGCTCCGTGAAGCTCGAGCTTGCCCAATACCGCGAGATGGCGGCGTTTGCGCAGTTCGGTTCCGATCTCGACGCAGCGACGCAGCGGCAATTGAACCGCGGCGCCCGACTGACCGAACTTTTGAAGCAGCCTCAATTCAGTCCGATCCCCGTCGAGGAGCAGGTCATCTCGATCTATGCCGGCGTGAAGGGCTATCTCGACAAGCTCGCGGTCGCCGATGTGCGGCGATTCGAAGACGAATTGCTGCGCCTCATGCGCGGCAGGCACAAAGACCTGCTCGACGGCATCCACACGCAGAAGCAAATCACGCCCGACGCGGAAACGAAACTCAAGACCATCCTCGAAGAGTTCGTGAAGAGCTTCGCCTGATGCCGAGCCTGAAGTCGTTCCGCAACCGGATCGCCAGCGTCAAATCGATCCGCAAGATCACCAAGGCCATGCAGATGGTCGCGGCGTCGAATCTGCGCCGCGCGCAAGATGCTGCGGAATCCGCCCGCCCCTATGCGGAGAAGATGAATGCGGTGATTGCCAGTCTTGCGGGTGGACTCAAGGACAACCCGGGCGCTCCTGCCCTTCTCGCGGGCACCGGGAAGGACCTGGTGCATCTGGTCATCGTGGCGACGGCGGATCGCGGGCTGTGCGGCGCGTTCAACACCAACATCGTGCGCCGTGCCCGCCACCACATTCAAGCGCTCGAACGCGACGGCAAGGAGGTGAAAATCCTCTGCATCGGCCGCAAGGGGCGCGACCAGCTCAAGCGCCAATATGTGAAGCGGATCGTCGATACGGTTGAATTCGTAACTGTCAAGCGCATCCGCTTCGCGAACGCGGCCGGTATCGGCAGGCGGGTGCTCGACATGTTTCAGGCCGGCGAATTCGATGTCTGTTCCATCGTCTATTCGGAATTCAAATCGGTCATCAGCCAGGTGCCGACGCTGAAGCAACTGATACCTGCCGTGGTCGAAGAGAGCGCCCCGCTCACCGGACCGCAGGGGAACGTCTACGAATACGAACCCGACGAAGGCGCGATTCTCGCCGACCTCCTGCCGCGGAACGTCAACGTGCAGATTTTTCGCGCGCTGCTGGAGAATGTGGCCGGCGAGTTCGGCGCCAAGATGGCGGCGATGGATTCGGCAACGCGCAACGCCGGAGACGTGATCGACAATCTGACGCTGCAGTATAATCGGACCCGGCAGGCGATGATTACCAAGGAACTGATCGAAATCATATCGGGCGCGGAAGCGCTGTGATGGAGCGAAAACCATGAATGCGATGACGCAGAGCAACCGGCTCGGCCGCGTGACCCAGGTGATGGGCGCGGTGGTGGACGTGAAGTTCGAAGGCCATCTGCCGAACATCCTCAACGCGTTGGAAACGGAGAACCGCGGCCAGCGGCTGGTGCTGGAAGTGGCCCAGCATCTGGGCGAGTCGACGGTGCGCACCGTGGCGATGGACGCCACCGAAGGTCTGGTGCGCGGGCAGTCGGTGAGCGACACCGGCAACGCCATCAGCGTTCCCGTCGGCGAAGGGATGCTCGGCCGCATCATCAACGTGATCGGCGAGCCTGTCGACGAGGCAGGTCCCGTCAAGGCCACGGAGCGGCGCGCCATCCATCAGGAAGCGCCGGCCTTCGTCGACCAGGCGACGGAAGCTCAGGTGCTGGTCACGGGCATCAAGGTCGTCGATCTGCTAGCGCCCTATGCGCGCGGCGGCAAGATCGGGCTGTTCGGCGGCGCGGGCGTCGGCAAGACGGTGCTCATCCAGGAGCTGATCAACGCCGTCGCCAAGAATCACGGTGGCTATTCGGTGTTCGCGGGCGTCGGGGAACGCACGCGCGAAGGCAATGACCTCTATCACGAGATGATCGAATCGGGCGTCAACAAGGATCCGAAATCCGGCTCGACCGAAGGTTCCAAATGCGCCCTCGTTTACGGCCAGATGAATGAGCCGCCGGGAGCGCGCGCCCGCGTCGGCCTGTCGGGACTGACGGTCGCCGAATATTTCCGCGACCAGGGCCAGGACGTGCTCTTCTTCGTCGACAACATCTTCCGTTTCACGCAAGCCGGTTCCGAGGTGTCGGCGCTGCTCGGCCGCATCCCCTCGGCGGTGGGTTACCAGCCCACTCTCGCGACCGACATGGGCCAGCTGCAGGAACGCATCACCACCACCACCAAGGGCTCGATCACGTCCGTGCAGGCGATCTATGTGCCGGCCGACGATTTGACCGATCCGGCGCCCGCGACCTCTTTCGCCCATCTCGATGCGACGACCGTGCTGTCGCGGGCGATTTTCGAGAAGGCGATCTTTCCTGCCGTCGATCCGCTCGATTCGACCTCACGCCTTCTCGATCCGCGCGTGGTCGGCGAGGAGCACTACACGGTCGCGCGCCAGGTGCAGCAGATTCTCCAGCGCTACAAGGCGCTGCAGGACATCATCGCCATTCTCGGCATGGACGAGCTGTCGGAAGAGGACAAGCTGACGGTCGCGCGCGCACGCAAGATCGAGCGGTTCCTCTCGCAGCCCTTCTTTGCGGCGACCGTGTTCACCGGCATGGCCGGAATCAGCGTCAAGCTCGAAGACACCATTCGCAGCTTCAAGGCTGTCGTGAACGGCGAATACGATCACCTGCCGGAATCCGCCTTCTACATGGTGGGCACCATCGAAGACGCCGTTGCCAAGGCGCAGAAGCTCGCGGCCGAAGCGGCCTGACATGACCGACAAGATCGCCTTCGACATCGTCTCGCCCGAGCGCCTGCTTCTCTCCGACGAAGCCGAGATGGTCACCGTGCCCGGCAGCGAGGGCGATTTCGGCGTGCTCGCAGGCCACATGCCGCTGATCTCGACGCTGCGTCCGGGCGTCATCGACATCAAGGGCGGCAGCGAATGTGGGGACATCCGCTTCTTCGTGCTCGGCGGATTTGCCGAGGCCAATCCTGGCAAGCTCACGGTCCTGGCGGAAGAAGCAGTTCCGATGACCAGCGTCGACGCGGCAACGCTCGACCAAAGGATCAGGAATGCCGAGGAAGACCTTGTTTTGGCTAAAATAGATTCCGATCGCGCCCGGGTAACCGAGCAGCTCGATCATCTGCGCCAGCTGCGGGCTGCCCTGTGAGTGTTTTCTGTAGCCCACGCGTTCTGCTATAAGTCATTTGAGTGACGGGCAGACGTGAAATGACCGCAGCGACGGTCTATCGGGCCGGTTGGACGCTGGACGACGTTGGCTGGGACGATTTCGATCCGGCTAGGGTCGATCCGGGCCTTTTGGCCGCGATAAAGGGCGCGGCTCTCGTCGAGCTCAATGCCCCCGACTACGTGGCCTATTTGCATCGCGTTTTCCGCGGCGCCGACACCAAGACCCTCGACGACATCGAACGGTGGGGCCGCGAGGAAATCCAGCACGGTCTCGCGCTCGGACGCTGGGCCGAACGCGCCGATGCCACCTTCGACTTCGAGGCGGCCTTCGTGCGATTCCGGAATGGGTACAAGCCGCCGCACTTCGCCGCCGACGGCACGGACTCCATTCGCGGCAGCAGGCGTGGCGAGATGATCGCCCGCTGCGTCGTGGAGTCGGGAACATCCTCCTTTTACAGCGCCATCCGCGATGCCGCGGAGGAACCGGTGCTAAAGGAAATCGCCGGACGTATCGCCGCCGACGAATTCCGCCATTACAGGCTCTTCTTCGAGACACTTCGCGCGCAGGACGAACCCGAATTGCCCTGGTGGCGGCGCCTGTTCGTGGCCGCGACGCGCCTCAACGAGTCGAGCGACGACGAACTCGCCTTCGCCTATTACTGCGCCAATGTGCCCGCTGCCGAAGAGGCGTCTGTTCCCTACCACCGCAAGCGATTTGCGCGCGCCTATCATGCCAGCGCGATGCGGCTCTACCGCCGCCATCACATCGGCAAGCTCGTGCAGATGGTCGCCAAGGCGATCGGCGCGGATCCGCAAGGCCGGCTGGCGCGCTGGGCGAGCGCGATGCTGTGGAGTTTGCTCCGCCTCCGCGCGGGCATGGCGCACGCGGGGTAACGCCTGCCCCCTCCGCCCCGGAGTCTAGCCTCCGGCCGCGCTTCGGGCGGACCGGGGGCGGCGCACCTCCCCCACGCAAGCGCGGGGGAGGAAAAAAAGAGAGTGGCGCGCGCAACGTGTTTTCCTCCCCCAACTTGTTGGGGGAGGTGCTTTGCCCGGCTCGCAGCCGGGCGAAGCGGAGGGGGCACCTCGCGTCGATTCGATCGCGACGCTCCCTACACGCTCCGCTTCACCATCATCTGCTTGATTTCGCCGATGGCGCGTGCGGGGTTGAGGCCCTTGGGGCACGTCTGCGCACAATTCATGATCGTGTGACAGCGGTAGAGCCGGAACGAATCCTCGAGCCTGTCCAGCCTTTCGCCCGTCCGTTCGTCGCGGCTGTCGACGAGCCATCGATACGATTGCAGAAGCGCGGCCGGGCCCAGATAGCGCTCCGAGTTCCACCAATAGCTCGGACACGATGTCGAGCAGCAGGCGCAGAGAATGCATTCATAGAGGCCATCGAGCTTGGCGCGATCTTCGGGCGCCTGGCGCCATTCGCGCTCCGGCTCGGCCGTCTGCGTCTGCAGATATGGCGCGATCGTCGCGTATTGGGCGTAGAAATTCGTCATGTCGGGGACGAGATCCTTGACCACCTGCAGGTGCGGCAGCGGATAGATGGACGCCGAGCCTGAAATATCCGCGATCGGCTTTGTGCAGGCGAGCGTGTTGCCGCCGTCGATGTTCATCGCGCACGAGCCGCAGACGCCCTCGCGGCAGGAACGCCGGAAGGTCAGGGTCGGATCGATCTCATTCTTGATCTTGATGAGCGCGTCCAGAACCATCGGTCCGCAACTCTCCAGATCGACCCGGTAGGTGTCGATCCGCGGATTTCCACCTTCATCCGGATCGTAACGATAGACCTTGAAGTCCTTCGTTCGCTTGGGTTTTTTGCCGTTGGCGGTGACCGGTGCCGGCCACGCTTTTCCCTTCTTTGGCTGACTTCCCTTCGGCAGGCGGAACTGAACCATCTGGGCCTCGCATCACGCGTGAATCTGCATAGCATGGTTCGACAGGCTCACCATGAGGATTTAGCTCACACCAAGTCTGTCGAAGCGTCCGCGCCGATCTGTTCGAACATCCAGGCCGTCTCGACCGGCTCGTTCTTGACGAAGCCCGAGAGCACAAGCTGTTCGGTGCGGCGCACGCTGCCCTGCCCCGCATAGATGCTCTCTTCGACCGAGATGGTTCCGCCGTGGCGGAAGCGCCAGCCTTCCCCGCTCGGCAGCTTGAGCAGGATGTCGCCGCGATGGGAGAGAGAAACGCGCACATCGGGATGGATGTGAAAGCGGACCGCAAAGCTCGTGGCGCTCCGCCTCCGCGCCGGATCGGGCAACAGGCGATCGCAGCCGGTGAGCTTCGTGCCCTGCCGCGAGAGCATCAATTCGCGCTGATGGCGAATTCCAAATTCCTGCAGGTAGAAATCGTGGCTCGCATCCACGCGCCGGCCGTGCGGCGTTTCGTGGCGCTCCGTCTTCACATGGGCGGGCCCGCCGAGCAGCCGGGGCCCCAGAAGATCGCGCACCAGACCCGGCGCCAGCAAGGATGCCATCGAGGTGTCGGCAAGCGTCACCGTGGAATGTGCCGCCGTCGCTCTGAGCGCGCCGTCCCATCGTGAAGCGCCCTCCCGCTCGGCGCCGCAATTGACGACGAGCCTCTGGCCCGACGCCGCGAATTCGAAGGCCAGGCATCCGGCATGGGCGGTTTGCGCATACGGTCCGGGCGGCAGACCGCCGCAATCCACGATGGCGATGGATTTGGTGGCAGCAAGACGCTGGTAGCCGGAATGAGGCGCGTGCAGAAACGGTTGCCCGCCGACTTCGTCGCGCGCCAGCAGCGACGAGATCATGCGCGCATCGCTTTCGCCGCCGCCGTTGAAGAGCGCCAGCGCTCCGTCGCCGTGACGGAAGAAGCGCAGCATCGGAGCGAGGCGGTCATGGGCACTGCGAAGATCCGAAGGCACCGCGGCGCCCACGGCCGCCAGCGCGTCCACCACCATCACGATCTGGCGATAGGCCATCAGCAGCGCCTCGGGAGAGCGGCTGATGTGTCCGCCATCGGGGAGAATCTGCGCGGCAATCTCCTGTTGAAGGCGCAACAGGCCCGCTTCGAGGCGGCGTGGATTGGCATCGAGACAGGCGCAAGCCAGCACATACGCCGCAGCGGTTTCGAGGCGCGGCAATCCGGGCGGCGCTTCGTCGGCGATCCGGCCCAGTTGCGCCGTCTGCTCGCGCAGCGACACGAACAGTCTCGACCGCCATAACACGTCCGAATTGGCCAGCATGAAGCGGCCATGCGCGAAGATGTGCACCAGCCGTCGCGCCGTGATCTCGGGCAGCCAGGCGGGCTCGGCATAGCGCGCGTTGCGCTCCATCCATGCCGCGCTCAACTCGGTCGCGAGATGGCGCGCCGCCTCGCCGCCCGCCGCCGACAGGGCCGCGAGCCAGTCGAAACCGTGCAGCGCCGCCGCCCATTGGGCGCTCGGCGCGGGAAGATCGAACACCGGCCCGCCCTTCGTCTCCACCAATTCTCCGGCGAATCGGAAACGGCCCTTGAGCAGCATGTCGGCGTCTTCGAGCCGGCGCGGGAGCGCATCGAAAGGATGATGGCGAATTCGGTCGGGCATCCGACCCTTGAGGAGCCGGCGATAGAACCAGTTGCGCCTGAGCGCCACGCGCAAAGGCGCGAGCAGATGCCTGAGCGCGGCGTGCCAGAGATCCGGAATCATCGCGGGCGTCGGACCCCGCCGCCGCCGTACCGGCCCGATGGGCACGGCTCTAGCCGCGGAGCGCGGCGATGTTCGCAGCGTAAGTGTCAGGTCCGCCATGAAACACTGCCGTTCCGGCAACGAGCACATTGGCGCCCGCGCCGATTGCAAGCTTTGCCGTTTCCGGGGTGATGCCGCCATCGACCTCGAGCGCGATCTCGCGTCCGCATTTCGCAATCCGCTCGGCCGCGGCTTCGATCTTGCGCAATTGGCTCGAAATGAATTCCTGGCCGCCGAAGCCGGGATTGACCGACATGATCAGGACCAGGTCGACGAGGTCGAGGACATTGTCGATGGCATCGATCGGCGTGCCCGGATTGAGAACCACGCCGGGTCGCTTCCCGTGCGAGCGGATGAGCTGGAGCGTGCGATGGATGTGCGGGCCGGCTTCGGGATGCACGGTCAGTCCGTCCGCGCCCGCTTCCACGAAAGCTTCGATAAAGGGATCGACCGGCGCGATCATCAGGTGCACGTCGAGCGGTTTCTTCGCGTGGGGGCGAAGGGCCTTCACCACGACCGGACCGAGGGTGAGATTCGGCACGAAATGACCGTCCATGACATCGACATGAATGAGATCGGCTCCGGCGCGCTCCACCGCCTCCACCTCGGCGCCGAGGCGCGAGAAATCCGCGGAGAGTATCGAAGGCGCGATCCGGATGGTGGGGGCCATCAGGCGTCATCTAGTGACGGATTCGCCCCTGCCCCGCAAGGCGGAAAGCACGGCCATCACTCCGTTTTCACATCAAAATAATCAGGCACATGCGGCGTCGCCAAATGGATGCCTCGACCGCCAGTCATTCATCGGAAACAGTGCAAGCGGCCGAACGATTTTGCCACGAAGACACGAAGGTCGAGAAGCTAAAGCACCATCCGTTTGAGTCCCTGTTTGAATAGAGGCACATTGAAATTCATCAGGAAGCCCAGTCGGCAACCCGAAAGCTTCAGATAGGTCAGGAGCTGCGCTGCGACCTCGCATTTATTCATTCCTTGTCATGGCCCGCCTTAGAGCGGGCCATGACATCGGGGGGGAACGCGAGTCAGTGCTTCGGATCGTTCACCTCGCACGCGATCGTACCGACAGCAGCAGCGCGAAGGGTGCGAGCCAGACGAGGCGCGACTGATAGCGGTCGTGCGGACCCGACAGCACTCCGCAAATAATCGCGTTGCCGATCAGCGCGATCAGAATCATGCCGAGGAACGCCGCCTGCTCGTGCCGTTTCGCCTGCAACGACATCGCAAGCAGCACCACGAGACCCGCGAGCGAGAAATACCCCACGATTTCGTGCAGCCACCCGATCGAACGGAAATGGATTTCGCCGCGCTGCTGGCGCGCGGCGAGATAGGCGCTCATCTGTGTCGGCAGATAGCGGGCAAGGACGGGAGCGAGGACCCATTCCTGCGGCTCGATCTGATCTCCGGTCTTGATGCTCACGAATTGCAGCGCGGCGTCTCGAATTCCGGCACGGACCTGCCACAGAGGATAACGCAGCAGAGCATCGCGAACGATGCGCGCGGAGTCCGCCTCCGTTCCCTCAAAATGGCCGAGCTTGAAGAAGGGGCTGTTCGAGGTCCACAGCCAGCCATCTGCGGTCGGCGGCAGGGAGTCGCGATATGCGCAGAGCCGATAACCCGATTGCGGACAGGTGTCGTCCAGGAGCCGCATGACGATGCCGTCCTGCAGCATGCGCGCGAAGACGAAGGACGAACCCGCGCGACTGAAAAAAACCTGACGCGTAAAATGAAAATTGGCCGCGAAAATCAGCGCCATTCCCAACACGCACACACAGGCGGATTCCAATAGTCGCGGCTTTACGCCGAGGCACAGCCTCGCCGCCGCGATCGCGGCCAGAAGGAACGCCGAGAGCAGCAGATGCGAGGGATGCGTCGCCGCGGCAAATCCGCCAATGGCGAGGAGAATGAGCGTGCGCCCAAATCCTAGAACTCTCGCGCGAAACGCGAGCAGATAGATTGTGAGTACGACAAGGGCGGTAAAACAGTCCGGCTCGATTTGTCCGACATACCAGGGCAGTCCCGTGACGAGCGCAAGTACAGCGCCGACGAGAAGAAGCGTGCTCATCCTCATGCGCGGGGCTTCGGCGCGCGCGCATTGCGTCATGGCGAAGGCCGTTGCTCCCGCCTGGATCGCGGCAATAAACCAGAGGCTCGTTTCGCCTCCCCCATAACGCAGAAAGAGCGAATAGACGGGAGAGCGTTCGACCATGAAATGCCCGCCGAGGCCTTCGAAGACGTAAGCACCGGTGTCGTAGTAGATGATCGGAAAGCCGTTCCAGAAAACGGCGGCGAGCAGAATCGGAATGAGCAAAATGCACGCTGCGGCTTCGCCGCGAATGTCGCCGAGTTCGAGCGTCAGAAAGGAGAAGATTCCGTTCTTTGGTTTCATCAAAACCGAGTCCGCGCCTGTGCTCAATTTTGCGCGCGCCTCGCGGTTGACTTGAGCGCCTTCACCCCTAAACTCTCCGCCGTCTCGACATTTCGGTGATTCCTTCATGGCGGAACAGGCCAGGCACGCGCCGCGTCCCCTCTCGCCGCATATGCAGATTTACCGATGGCCGGTCACGATGGCCACATCGATCCTGCATCGGGCAACGGGATTGGCCCTTGCTGCCGGCACATTGCTCGTCGCCTGGTGGCTGATTGCCGCGGCGTCGGGGCCGGCATCGTATCACCTGTTCTCGCTCGTGGCGCGCAATCCTGCTGGTCAGGTCGTCCTGTTCGGTTTCGTCTGGTCCCTGACGTTCCATCTTCTCAATGGCATCCGGCACCTGGCATGGGATTGCGGCTTCGGCTTCGACGTTGCCACCGCGAACCGCACGGGCGTGGGCGCGGCCGCCTTGTCGTTTCTGCTCGCGGTCGCAATTTTTGCCTACGCCTATGCGCAGAGGGGATTGCAGATATGAGCATCCGCACGCCGCTGGCGCGCGTCGAGGGTCTGGGCGCGGCCCATTCGGGCACGCAGCATTTCTGGCGGCAACGCGTGAGCGCCGTGGCGCTCATTCCGCTGTCGATCTGGTTCGTCATTTCGGCGCTTTCCCTGATCGGCGCGGCCCGGCACGAAGCGGTCACTTTTCTGGGGATGCCCGTCAACGCCGTGCTGATGGCGCTGTTCGTCATCGCGGCTCTCCATCACATGATGCTCGGCGTCCAGGTCGTGATCGAGGATTATGTTCACGGCGAAGCCGCCAGGATCGCGCTGCTCGTTCTCAACCAATTCTTCGCCTGGCTGGTCGGCGCGGCTTCTCTGTTCGCGCTCGTAAAGATCGCTCTCTGAACATGTCGGCTTCTCCCGCCTATCCGCTTGTCGATCACACTTTCGATGTCGTCGTCGTCGGCGCGGGAGGCGCGGGCCTGCGTGCGACGCTCGAAGCGGCAGAGCGGGGCTTACGGACGGCCTGCATCACCAAAGTCTTCCCCACGCGCAGCCACACCGTCGCCGCCCAGGGCGGAATCTCGGCTGCGCTCGGCAATATGGGCGAGGATGACTGGCGCTGGCACATGTACGACACGGTGAAGGGGTCGGACTGGCTGGGCGATCAGGATGCGATCGAATATCTGTGCAAGAACGCGCCCGCCGCCGTCTACGAGCTCGAGCATTTCGGCGTGCCCTTCAGCCGCACCGAAGAAGGCAAAATCTATCAGCGCGCCTTCGGCGGCATGACCTCGCATTTCGGCAAGGGCATCGCGCAGCGCACGGCAGCCGCGGCCGACCGCACCGGTCACGCCATCCTGCACACGCTTTACGGCCAATGCGTCAAGCACCAGGTGGATTTCTTCGTCGAATATTTCGCGCTCGACCTGATCGTGGAAGACGGCGCGGTGCGCGGACTCGTCGCGTGGAATCTCGACGACGGCTCGATGCACCGATTTCGCGCGCACAAGGTTATCCTGGCGACCGGCGGCTACGGGCGTATCTATTTCTCCTGCACGGGAGCGCACACCCAGACGGGCGACGGCAACGGCATGGTGTTGCGCGCGGGGCTGCCGCTGCAGGACATGGAGTTCGTTCAGTTTCACCCGACCGGAATCTATGGCGTGGGCGTTCTCATCACCGAGGGCGTGCGCGGCGAAGGCGGCTATCTCGTCAATTCCGAAGGCGAGCGCTTCATGGAGCGCTATGCGCCGAACGCCAAGGACCTTGCCTCGCGCGACGTCGTCAGCCGCGCGATGATGATCGAGATCCGCGAAGGGCGCGGCGTGGGGCCGAATAAAGACCACATCGACCTGCATCTCTCCCATCTCGATCCGAAGATCATCCACGAAAGACTGCCCGGCATCGCCGAATCCGCGCGCATCTTTGCCGGCGTCGACGTGACCAGGGATCCGATTCCCGTGCTGCCTACCGTCCATTACAACATGGGCGGCATTCCCACGAACCATCTGGGCGAGGCGGTGACGCTCGCGGACGGCAATCCGGAAACCCTCGTGCGGGGATTGATGGCGATCGGCGAAGCGGCCTGCGTGTCCGTCCACGGCGCCAACCGGCTCGGCTCGAACTCGCTGATCGATCTCGTCGTATTCGGCAAGGCGGCGGGCCAGCGCGCGGCCGAGACGGTCGAACCGGGCGAAAGGCACGCCGATCTGCCGAAAGGCGCGGGCGACGAATCGCTGGCGCGCTTCGACCGCTACCGCCATGCGCGCGGCTCCTCGCCCACGGCGCAGATTCGCCTCGCCATGCAGATGGCGATGCAGGAAGACGCAGCGGTGTTCCGCACCGGCGAAACACTGAAGAAAGGACGCGCGCGCATCGACGACATCTACAAGCAGCTCGGGGATATCGCCGTTTCCGACCGTTCGCTGATCTGGAACAGCGATCTCGTCGAAACGCTCGAACTCGAGAACCTTCTTCAACAGGCGATCGTCACGATCGAAGGCGCGGTCACGCGCACCGAAAGCCGTGGCGCCCATGCGCGGGAGGACTATCCGGGGCGCGACGACGCCAACTGGATGAAGCACACGCTTTCCTGGCTCGATCCGAAAACCGGCTGGGCGCGCCTCGACTACCGCCCTGTTCATTCTTACACGCTGACCAACGACGTGGAATACATCCCGCCCAAGGCGCGGACGTATTGACTGATAGGGCCGACGGCGCGCTCTGAGGTTCCTCTCGGTTCGTCAGCGCTTTCCTGAGGTTGCGATGGTCCGGAGTCTTGAAATGAGAAAATATGCCCTCGGCGCTCCGCTGGGGCTGGCTCTGCTTGCGTTATTTTCTCCCGCTCACGCCAGCACGTTTAAGGTGCTATATACCTTCACGAACGGTAGCGACGGGGGCCTTCCGTGTTGCAGCAGTCCGGTTCTGGACAATAAGGGCAACCTCTACGGGACAACAGTATCGCTCAGTAATTGCTGCAATTCGGGCGCGGTTTTCGAACTCGCTCCAGGCGGCAACGAATCCGTACTTTACAGTTTTCCCAACACCAGCGGAGGTTCGGAGCCTACGGCCCTTGTCATAGACAAGGCGGCAAATCTATGGGGAACCACGATCGCAGGAGGAATTGGCGGGGGAATAATTTTCGAAATCCTAACTTTGAAAGACAAGGGAAAGCTGATCCACACGTTCGAGGGATCGCCTGATGATGGTTGCGCTCCGGAGGGCGCGATGGTTGCCGATAATAGCGGCGACTTCTTTGGCACGACATTCAGTTGCGGAAAACACGGTTTTGGCACCGTCTTCGAACTCGTGCCGAACGGGACTGAATCGCCGCTCTATTCATTCAGGGGAGGACGCGACGGTCTCTATCCAGTCGCGGGTCTGATCATCGACGTGCAGGGGAATCTGTACGGTACGACGGATTACGGCGGCAGAATTGGCGCGTGCACCGATACCTTTGGTGGTTGCGGCACAATCTTCAGACTTGCTCCAGACGGCACGAAGACGGAGCTGTACAAATTCAAAGGTCCTCCGGGGGACGGCTATCGTCCCGCGGGCAATGTGATCATGGACGCCTCGGGAAATCTCTATGGTACGACATCGTGGGGAGGTCGCGCTGGATGCTTCGCAAATAAAGGTTGCGGCTTGGTCTTCGAACTTTCGTCGGACGGAACGGAAACTGTGCTTCATTTCTTCAATGGCGAAAAGCGCGATGGCTCAAACCCCTCTGCCGGCCTGATCGCTGACAGTGCTGGCAATCTCTATGGCACGACGGAATTTGGGGGCAGCAGCAATAACTGTAACGGCGCAAATGGGTGCGGCACGGTTTTCGAGATTGCGCCGGACGGGACCGAAACCATTCTTCACAAATTCAAGGAAGCCACCGACGGCGCCAATCCGATGGGCGGTCTTGTAGCGGACAGCGCGGGAAACCTTTATGGCACAGCGACCTATGGCGGAGCGTTCGGCTACGGCACTGTGTTCGAGATAACGCCGTAGCAGCGAAAACCCGGCCGCAAAGCTGAATTTCCCCACGACTGCGTGAGCGCGATCCAGCAACGATAATTTACCAAATCCGGAGCATTGTGCGATTGCGACCGGAGTGGTCGGGACATGGCTGCGGGAAACTGGATCAGAATTGCATTTGGTTTTGTCAGCGCGGCCATAGGAACGCTGCCCCTTCTGGCTGCATTGGGCATTCTTCCCTCACGCCCGCCCCACGCCGGCGATGCGCCCGCCTGGGTTGCCGCAGCGATCGGGTTGGCGTTCTTTCTCGGCGGACTCTTTATGATCGTGAATAGCCTTGCAGGCGGTGACTCGAGCGGCGAACTGCCCGCGACCGCGCCGCCGGCGCTGCGCGCCTTCTACGTTTTGATCGGGATTGCAATCCCGGTCCTGCTGGCGTCGCTCCTGAGCTGGGTCGCATTCGGCCCGGGAGAGCGGCACTTCTCGGTCTCTGTCGGATCTGGCGGCAGCGCAATATCCATGCCCGCCTCCGGCGGCAGCGGAATCGCGGGCCGAATCGCGTTCGGTTTCGGAGCCCTTCTCGCGTGGTTGTTCGCAGGCAGGGCGGTGCTGTTCATGGCTCGCCTCCGGTTTCCGAAGAAGGAGTACGGATCGGAATACGGGGACAGTTGATCTCGAATCCGCCGTCTCCGTGTTCCCTCACTTCGACGCACTGACCGCGGCGGCGAGTTCGTTTGCCCTGGCCGCCTTGAAGGCCATGCAGCGGTCGATCTGCTCCTCGGCGAGCGCGAGCGGCCGCGCCATTCCGGGCAAGCTCGCAAGCCGCGGGCGGAAAAAGCCATCGAGATCGGCGCGCGAAGCCGCATCGCAAGCATGGCCCAGTACCGCCGGCGTCGCCGCCAGCGCCTGGGGCGGCAATCGCTGGACAAGCGTGCCGTAATTCGCTTTGACCCATGCCCAGATGCGCGTGCGCATGACCGCGTCCTCGGGCCCCGAGCGCATCAGCGTGATCAACTCGCCCGATCGCATCTTCGGCACGAGAGATAGCCAACGATCGGCAAAGGCGGCATTTTCGGTTGCGCCGGCCGCCGCGATCATCTGTTGCCGCAGATATTGCTTGCCCGATTTGAGAAACGCGTCGACGAGCGCGTCTTCAAACGCGGTTCCGCCGCCGAGCACGCCCGCGCGCATGCCTTCCTGCATCAGCTCGCGCGACATGCCGTTCGTATCCAGGCCATCGGACGCGAGATACGCCCTTGCGGCCGGAACGAGGGCGGAAGTCACCTGCGGATCGCGCCCCTCTTCGACGAGGAGCGTCGCAAGCTGCGCGCGCAGGAGTGCGATGCCCGCGGGCTCGGCCATCCGCGCGCCACGGTAGGACATCGACTGAAAGCGTTGCGCAAAGCGCGCGCGTACGAAGGTGCGCAGCGCCGGACGATCCTCTGGCCGCAAAATATCCTGATCGAATCCGTGAAGCGTGTCATGGATGGCGGAGACGAGGTCCCATTTCGCAACCGGCGCGAGCGCCGCGACAGCGGCGACAAAGTCGGCGGCCGAGGCGCGCCCCGCACGAAAGGCGGCGGCGATGTTGGAGGACAATGTGAGCTGCTCCGCTGCGTCGAGCCCCGGGGTCGCTTCGATCAGCGTGCGCCACGAAGACGTACCGATGTCGAACCGGTAGTAGCCGCCGCCCTCGGCGTTCGGAAAGACGTAAGCGGGACAGCGGCCGGCGAGCCGAACTATCCGGCCGGGCGAGTCGACCAGCGCGCAGGTTTTTGGACGTCCGGGAGCCGACACGCACATGGGTACGCGCCACGCGCGGGAGACGGGAGTCCGGCCGATCGGCACGTACATGGATCGAGCGACGCGAATCTCTGCGGCGGAGGCCCGGCATTTGAGCGTCGTCTCCAGTTTGGGAATTCCCGGCTGGTCGATGAAGTCCCGCAGCGCGCCGATCGTCTCGGGATGCCCGGCCGCTTTTGCGACCGTCTCGATGAAATCCTGCGCCGTCGCGTTGCCCGAGGAAAATTTTCTCAGGTAGGCGGATATGCCCGCGCGGAAGACGTCGGCACCGAGATAGTTCTCGAACATGGAGAGGACGGCCGCGCCCTTGTTGTAGGTGATGCCGTCGAAGGAATTCTCGATGTCGCCGGAATTTGCGATCGGCTGATGAATCGCCCGCGCCGAGGGCAGTTCGTCGAGAGTCATCACCGCGAGACCGGCACGAAGCGTATCGCGGCTGAAATCCCAGTCCGACCGCACCGTGCCGGCGATCTTGTTCTCCATCCAGTTCGCGAAGGATTCGTTCAGCCAGGTGTCGTCCCACCAGCGCGGCGTGACGAGGTCGCCGAACCATTGATGGGCGATCTCGTGCGCCTGCACCGCGAGCCCCAGGCGTTTTTGTTCGAGCGGCGCGCGCCCGTCCATCAGCACCAGGCGCTCGCGGAAAGTGATCGCGCCCGCGTTCTCCATCGCGCCAGCCGCGAAATCGGGAACCGCAATGATGTCGAGCTTCGGAAACGGATAAGCGATGCCGAAATAATCTTCGAGGGCGATGACCACCCGTGGCGTGAACGAGAGCGCGAAGCGCAGCTGCTCCCCCTTCCCTTTTGCCGCGATTCCCCTGAGATGCACTGGACGCGCGCGAAGCGAATTGGCGGGGATGTCGCCGCCGTCGACGATATCGAGCGGACCGACGGCGAGCGCGACGAGGTAGGTGGGCAGCGGCCTGGTCGCTTCAAACGACGTGCGCGTCAGCCCCTCGCCCGCCGCTGCCGTTGCGAGCACGGGCGTATTCGACACGACCTTGTCCGCGGTGGGCGCCGCGATGCTGATGTCGAACGGCGTCTTGAAGCCGGGCTCGTCGAACGATGGAAAGGCGCGCCTGGCATCGCTCGCTTCGAATTGCGTAAAGGCGTAATCGTCGCCTCCATCCACGACCTTGTAGAGGCCGGAAAGCGATGCGCCTAAAGCCGCGTCGTAATCGAAGATGAGAGTTGCCCTCCCTGCAGGCACCTCGCGATCGAAAGAGAGGCGCGCCAGCCCCGATTCGTGCACCTGCTCGTAATGCGCGCCGATCGTTTCTCCCGAAGGCAGGCGCAAAAGCGCCGCATGAACGTCGAGGTCCTTTCCGTGGAGGAAGATGGAATGACGGGGTTGGACAAAGTTGACGTCGATTTCGTCGCGACCGGAGAACCGGGGCTTTGTCGGGTCGATCGTGAATGCGAGGCGGTAATGTTCCGGGACCACGTCGCGTGGCAGAGGTCCGAGCGGCAGCGAGTCGGGCGGGTTGGCAGCCGATGCCGGCGCAGCCGCCACACAAAGAGCGACGAGGATGGCAGCGGTCAGGATCCGAAACGGCATTGCGATGATTCCTCAAAACTGGCGTGACGTTGAATCGCAAGGAATCGACACTGCTGACCCCCTCCACCGCTGCGCGGTCCCCCTCCCCCACGCGTTCGCGCGGGGGAGGAAAAATGCGCGCGAGATTTTCCTCCCCCGGTTCACCGGGGGAGGTGGCGAGCGTCCCGGCGCAAGCCGGGAGGCGAGACGGAGGGGGAGGTGTGCGTCGATTCGATCACAACTCTCATCTATCGTACTCGCCAAGGTAGCGCAGTCCGCTGCAGACGAGCATCAATAATGATCATGCGATTTCTCTCGCTCATCGCCCTGCTCATGCTCATCGCGAGCGTAGACCGCGTCGAAGCATTCGGCGGCCCGCAGGGCGTGTGGGTCTCCGGCAAGCCGGACAGCATGATACGGCGCATCCATATTTCCGGATCGCCGCTCAGCTATATGGCCATGATAGATTACCGCTGCGCCGCACGCATGTGCTCGACGCTTCAGTCGTTGGCCGAGGACGATACGCGTTCGCCGCCACTGTTTTTGGTGGACCTCGAAAGCGCCGATCCGGCGCGCGTGCTTGCGCTCCGTTGGCAAAAAGGACCGCCCTGCAACCGCGTTGCGTCGGATGACAATCCGCTGGCGTTCTGGACCGCCCCCGTCGACAAGCCGGGAGCACCAATTCACGCGATCGGGCGCGTCTGGTGCTTCGTTCGCCCGCGTGGTTCGACAAGCTCACCATGAGGGAAAAGCCCTCAACCCGAGCCTGTCGAAGGATGAACTCGTCGAAAGATCAGTGCGCCACGACCTTGCGATAGACATGCCAGCTCGCATGTCCGAGGACGGGCATCACCACGATGAGACCGACGAACAGGGGCAGCGAGCCGAGCGCCAGGGCCACCGCGATGAACAATCCCCAAAGCGCCATGGTTACGGGGTTCGCGATCACTGCGCGCAAAGACGTGACCACCGCCATGGACGCGCTGACATGGCGATCCAGAATCAGCGGAAATGAGACGACGCCAAGGCTGAACGACAACAGCGCGAACAGAAAACCGACGCCGTTGCCCACCACGATGAGGGACCAGCCGGCCTCTGTGGCGAAGATTTGGCGGAAGAATTCTCCGGCGCTGACCGACACGCCGTCGTGAAACACGAATCGGTAAATCTCCCGCGCCGCCGCCAGCCAGAAAACGAAAATGAGCGCCATCAGCGCACCGAGCTCGGCCACCGCGCCGAAGCCGGGGGAATCGAATATTTCGAAGACATGCGCCGGCGAAGAGTCGAGCCCCAGTTCGCGCCGGCGGCTGAGTTCGTAAAGACCGAGCGCCGCGAACGGGCCGACCAGCGCGTATCCCGCCACGAGCGGATACAACATCGGCAACAGCGACTCGCCGGTGACGAAGCGGCCCACGATGAGACCGATGATCGGGTAGACCACGCACAGAAACACCGCATGGGTCGGCATCGCCGTAAAATCGGCATAGCCGCTGACGAGAGCGTCCCTGAGATCGGACACGCCGATCTTGCGGATCGTCAACGATTCCGCTTCCGCATGAACAATCGACTGATCGCTCGCCATGATTGCGCTCCTCGATTCGAAGGCGGCGTCTGTGACATTACGTCACAATTGAAGCGAAGTGGCAACACTCCCCGAGTCGTGCAAATAAAGGTGAAGTGCCGGTCGCGCGGTTCGCGCGCAGGGAGGTCCGGATGGATCTGCGGGAGGGAACAAAATTCGCCGTCGCGATCGTGGGGGCGATCCTGCTCGCCGTGGTTTGCGACTGGCTCGGCTACGCCATGTGTCCGGTGCAGTATCCGGAACGACCTTCCTACAACGTGCCGGGCGTGGCCGAAGCAAGCGTCGATCTGGGCGCGCTGCGCCGGAGTTGGCCGCAGGCGCTGGGATCGGCGGAGGACCGGGCGAGGTTGCTCGGCTACATGCGCGACATGCGCGTGCAAACCTCAGCTTCTGCGGCGGCCGAAGGCGCGGCGCCCGTTGCGGCTACCGTCGAGCAATTGCCCGATTTCGCTTCGGCGATACCGGCCGCCAGCGTGGACGCGGGCAAGGACATCGCGCAGCGCTGCCAGCAATGTCACGATTTGAGCAAGGGCGGTCCGAACAAGATCGGCCCCGATCTCTGGGGCGTTCTCGGCCACCAGCGCGCGACGCATCCCGGATTCAGCTACTCGTCGGCGATGATCGCCAAGGGCGGCACGTGGACCTACGACGAGGTCTTCCGCTTCCTGCGCTCGCCCGGCCGCTACATTCCCGGCACCAAGATGACATTCGTCGGACTGCCGCGCGCGCAGGACCGTTTGAATGTGATCGCCTATATGCGGACCTGGGCCGACACTCCGGATCCACTGCCTCCGCACACGGCAGCCCCGCCGGCGGTTGACGCCAATGCGAAAACGGGCAAGCCCCCGCCAGCCAAAGCCGCGCCACCTGCGCCGCACGGGTGATGGGATGCGATTGCATCCGCTTCCTTAAGTGAGTTGTGTCAACACGAGTTGGCGTGTCATCCCGGAGACACGCGACGCAACAAAAGCGTGTCATTCCCGCGAAAGCGGGAACCCAGCGTACGCAGCGAACGGTAATGACCTGCGCGGCTCCAAAACACCTTCACGGTTCTGGGTCCCGGCTCTCCGCTCGCGCGTCGGCCGGGATGACACGCTTTTTTGCGTGTTCGCTCCCTACGCTGGGTGGCGGCCGAACAGTCCGAAAAAGATGACCCGCGTCCAGTAGGTGTAATTCGATTCGATCGACATCAATGAAACCAGCACCGCCAGCAACAATGGCGGAATCAGGATGGCGTATTTGAGCGCGAGCCGCTCCCATCTCATATGCATGAAGATGGCGACGATCAGCCCCGCCTTCAGCCACATGAAGATCACGATCAGGGCCCATCTCTGAAAACCCTGAAAGTGGAAATAGTCGACAAGAAACGAGAAGGTGCTGAGCACGAACAGCAATGCCCAGATCGTGAAATAAATCCCCAGCGGGTGCTGTTGACCCTGCTTGGAATCGGGATGGGGCGCCGCAAGGGCCTGTTGGCCGGCCGGATGCACTGCCTCGTGTTCCATGTCGCTCCTCACCAAAGATAGAAAAACGCGAAAATGAACACCCACACCAGGTCGACGAAATGCCAGTACAGGCCGGCAATTTCGACGACTTCGTAATTTCCCTTCCGCTCGTAATCGCCCTTCAGAACCTTGATGGCGATCGTGGTCAGATAGATCACGCCGATCGACACATGCATGCCGTGGAAGCCGGTGATCATGAAAAAACAAGAACCGAATTGCGGCGCCCCCCAGGGATTACCCCATGGGCGGACTCCGTCGAGGATCAGATGGGTCCATTCGAAGGCCTGCATGCCGACGAAGGTCACTCCGAACAATGCGGTCGCGAACATCAACAGCGCGGTTCTCTGCCGGTTGCGGCGGTAGCCGTAGTTGACCGCGAGCGCCATCGTGCCGCTGCTGCTGATCAGGATGAAGGTCATGATCGCGATCAGGATCATCGGAATATGCTGACCCGCGATATTCAGCGCGAATATCTCGCTCGGATCGGGCCAGGGAACGGTGGTCGAAGACCGCACCGTCATGTACGACGTGAGGAAGCAGCTGAAGATGAAGGTATCGCTGAGAAGGAAGATCCACATCATGGCCTTCCCCCAGTGGACCTTCTTGAAGGTCTCCTGATCGGTCGACCAATCCGTGACCAGGCCCTGCAACCCCTGGTCCCCAGTCACTACCGCCGCATGGTCCGTCATGTTTCGCGCAATCCCCGTCCGATCGATGCGGTTTCTTGATGCTGTCTATGTCGCCAGCAGAAGACAAAAGAACGCCAGCCAGACAATAAGCAGAAAGTGCCAATATTTCGCACACAGATCCACGCTCAGCCTGACCTTGGCGATCTCGGTTCCGTTCCATGCTCTGGCCGTGGTGCGGGTCCAGGCGAACAGGCCGCCGACGAGATGCAGCCCGTGCAGCGTGGTGATCAGATAGAAAAAGGAGTTGGCAGGATTGCTCGCCAAATAATAGCCGCCGCGAGCCAGCTGCTGCCAGACGATGAGTTGCCCGATCAGAAAGACGAAGGCGAGCAGACCCGCGATCAGGAGGAACATGACAACGCGATCCGCCTGCTCCAGCCGTGCCGCGGCGCTCGCCTGCTGGAAAACCAGGCTGCTCAAAATCAGCAGGAACGTGTTTACCCAGAGGAGCAACGGCTTGGGCGTCGGGCGCCAATCCAGCCCGAAACCGATGTGACCGATCCCCATCCGCATCAGGTACATGGCGGTGACAACGGCGAACAAGACCGTCGCCACTGCAAAATACAAGTGAAGTCCGGTCGGCGCCGCCGAACGGGCGACGCTGTCGGCGTCGGCATGCTCCATGCTGGCGCGGTCCACCACCAGCCAGGATTTTTCCGTCAGCGTCTGAAAGATGTTCACGTCGAGATTCTCGCCCGCGCGGACCTCATGTCGGGTGGTATTGGCTGGTGCCGTCGGCCGGCACGTTCTGGGGTATGAAGTCCTCGGGAGCACCGGGCACGCTGTAATCGTAGGCCCAGCGATAAACCACCGGCAGCTTCGGGCCCCAATTGCCGTGCCCCGCGGGCGTATCGGGCGTCTGCCATTCGAGCGTCGTCGCGCGCCACGGATTGCTGCCTGCCTTCGGTCCGTAAAAATAGCTCGTGATCATGTTGTAGAAGAAAACCAGCTGCGAGGCGGCCACGATGAGCGCCACCGTGGTGATGAAGACATTCAGGTAGTGAGCGGAGTCCGGAATGAAGGCGGTGGGCCCATATTCGTAGTAGCGGCGCGGCATGCCCAGAATGCCGAGATAATGCATCGGGAAGTAGATCAGGTAGGTGCCGAGAAACGTGAACCAGAAATGGATCTTGCCAAGCGTTTCGTTCCACATCCGCCCAGTGATCTTGGGATACCAGTGATAGATGGCGCCGAAGATGACCAGTATCGGCGACACGCCCATCACCATGTGGAAGTGGGCGACCACGAAATAGGTGCCCGAGAGGGGCACGTCGACGCTGACGTTCCCGAGGAACAGCCCCGTCAGCCCTCCGTTGATGAAGGTGAAGATGAAGGCGATGGCGAACAGCATCGGCACCGTGAAGTGGATGTTGCCCTTCCACAGCGTCAGCACCCAATTGTAGACCTTGATCGCAGTGGGCACGGCGATGATCAGCGTGGACGTGGCGAAGAAGAATCCGAAATACGGATTCATGCCGCTGACATACATGTGATGCGCCCAGACGATGAAGCTGAGGCCGCCGATGATCACGATGGCCCACACCATCATCCGGTAGCCGAAGATGTTTTTCCTGGCGTGGGTGGCGATGAGGTCGGAGACAATTCCAAACGCCGGAAGGGCGACAATGTAGACTTCCGGGTGGCCGAAGAACCAGAACAGGTGCTGAAACAGGATCGGACTGCCGCCATTGTAACCGAGCAGCTGCCCCTGCGAGACAAGCGCCGGCATGAAGAAGCTGGTGCCGAGCACGCGGTCCAGCATCATCATCACGCACGCGACGAAGAGCGCGGGAAACGCCAGCAGCGCCAGGATCGTGGCGACGAAGATGCCCCACACCGACAACGGCAGGCGCATCATCGTCATGCCACGCGTGCGCGCCTGCAGCACGGTCGTGACGTAGTTCAATCCCCCCATGGTGAAGGCGATGATGAAGACGGCGAGCGAAGCGAGCATCAGGATGATGCCCCAATCCCGTCCCGGAGTTCCGGGAAGAATGGCCTGCGGGGGATAGAGCGTCCAGCCCGCGCCGGTCGGTCCGCCGGGCACGAAGAAACTCGCCACCAGTATCAGCACGGAAAGCAGATAGACCCAGTAGCTCATCATGTTCACGAACGGGAACACCATGTCGCGGGCGCCGACCATCAGCGGGATCAGGAAATTTCCAAATCCGCCCAGAAGAAGAGCGGTAAGGAGATAGATGACCATGATCATCCCGTGCATCGTGATGAACTGGTAGTAGGCCTCGGGAGTGATGAAGCCGATCCTGCCGGGAAACCCGATTTGCAGCCGCATCAGATCCGACAACACCAGCGCCACGACACCGATCGCGACCGCGGTCATCATGTACTGGACCGCGATATATTTGTGGTCCTGGCTCCAGACGTATTTTCCCACCCAGGTTTTCGGGTGATGAAGTTCCTTCAGGTCTTCGGCTAGGGTAGCGTAGGCCATCGTCGATCCCTTTTCGTCACACTTTCACGAAGCTCTGCGCGATCGCGTCCATGCTCTCATGATCCAGATACCGTTACAATTCACCGCTCAGCGTGAGGCCACCGCCTGCGCAAAAGTCGGCTGCTTTTTCAGCCAGGCGTCGAATGTCCGCTGGTCGTCAACCACCACATATCCGCGCATGGTGTAATGCCCGATGCCGCACAATTGCGCGCACAGAACCTCGAACTTGCCGATCCTGGTCGGAACGAACCAGAAATAGGTGACGCTGCCGGGCACCAGATTCATCCGCGCCCTGAACTCGGGAACGAAAAAGTCGTGCAGCACGTCCTTCGAGCGCAACACCATCTTGACGGGCTTGCCGACAGGCAGATGCAGCGTATTGCCCTCGATCAGGACGTCGTCCTTTCCATAGGGATCGCCCGGGTTCAGTCCGAAGGGATTGTTCTCGTTGACGTAGCGGGGATCGGTGGTGCCGAGCACGCCGTCCTTGCCGGGGAAGCGGAAGCTCCAGTCCCATTGCTGCCCCACCGCCTCGACGACCGAGGCATTCTCGGGGATGGTTACGAACTTGTCCCAGGCATAGAGACCCGGCGCCAGAAGCGTGGCTATGCCGACCGTCGTCCACAGCGTCAGCCGCTTCTCGAGCTTTGCGTTCTCGGGCTCGTAGGTCGCCTTGCCGCCTCTCTTTTGATCGTAGCGAATCAGCGCATAGACGAGGAACGAATTGATCGCGACGAAGACCGCGCCGGTCACCCAGAACGTGATCGTGACGGCGTTATCGATGGAGGTCCAGTTCGACGCGATCGGCGTCGAATACCAAGGGCTGACCAGATGAAACAAAACCGAGCCGACGATCAGAACGGCTACTGCAATTGCTATCGCCATGTCTTCAAGTGCCCCTGTCTTGAACGTCGCAAGCGTAGGCTCGTCGATTTGCCCGGTCATGCACTTTGGACATCGGCCAAACCGCGGCGTAAGGTCGCAACGTCCGGGCCGTCACCGCCCCACGTGCCGCGTGGATCGGCCGGTTTCACTATGAGTGATTCTGTAAAGTCGCGCGATCTGGGAGATTGTGCCGGCATGATGCGTGCGTTCCGCGAAGCAATGGCCGGCGTGAATCCGTTCAGCGGATTGGCGGCATGACCGGACCGAACAGTTTGCTACTCTGGATTGTTGTCGGCGGCTTCGCGGCCATCTGCCTTTTCATCGCGGGTCTGCTGGCGCGTGTCGTGTTCGGCCGCAAGGCGGTGGTGCGTCCGCCTGCAGAAAGGGTCTTGCCGCAAACGCGGCGCGATCTGCTTTGGACCGTGGCGCCGCTGCTTGCGTTCGCGCTCGTCAGCGTGCCCCTGATCCGAAATCTTTATTGGCGGGATACGGCGCCGGCCGCCGACGTCACGATCACCGTGACCGGGCGGATGTGGTATTGGACTTACGAATATTCGAATGCCGGCAATTTCAGCTTCAGCGCGCCAATGCTTTCACGCACGGCAGGCGAAGAGCTTGCTGATAGTTCCTCTCCACCGGCCTACGACCACATCACCATTCCGGTCGGCAAAACGGTTCGCATAGTCGCTGTCGGCACGAACGTGATCTACAGCTGGGCGATCCCCGCACTCGGCGCGCGGATTCAGGCGGTGCCAGGCTGGTCGAACCGGAGCTGGTTCAGGGCCACCCGGGAAGGCCGATATTACGGCCGATGCTCCGAACTCTGCGGATTACCCCATTCGTTCAAGCCGGTCGAGGTTGAGGTCGTAAGCCAGCCGCGATTCGACAGTTGGGCTGCGGGATTGAGGGCGAAGCTGGCGGCTGCCACCGCGCGGCAGCTTTAGGGCCCGCAAACGCGGCTCGCAGCCATTCACTTCGTACGCGGATTGAATGCAGGCGCTTCGCGGAGCGCCGTATGATCAGCTTGAACCACATGCAATCGGCCGCGCCGGCCCCCTCCGCGCCGGAGTTTAGCCTCCGGCCGCGCTTCGCGCAGACCGGGGGCGGTCCCCCTCCCCCATGTCCCCCGGGTCAAGTCCGGGGTCCACGGGGAGGAAAACCAAAAGTCGCCATTCTTCTTTCCTCCCCCGTGCGCGGCATGGGGGATGTGCCGAACGACTGGCGCAAGCCTGGTCGTGAGGTGGAGGGGGCCGGTGGAGTCCGTGCAATTGTTGACGGTTCCAGTGCCCTGGCCACGGCCGGAGCGGGCTCGGCGGCACGCAAGCCTCGATTAACCATTTGAAACTAATTTGAGGCGGCAGATTGCGGATGCGTCGCCCAATGTCAGGCTCGTGGACTATCAGCGTCGCCGGACGCACATACGGGCCCTACAGCGCCCAGCAGATGAAGACGTTCGCGGCCGAAGGACGTCTCGGCCGCCAGTCCCTCGTCGCGCGCGCGGGCGAAACGGAATTTCGCAAGGTTGCGGACGAACCCGAACTCTCTCACATCTTTACGACTCCGCCCCCTCGCGACGGCGCCACGGCCCAAAGCCTCAGGCGCGATCCGGCCAGCAGTTTCGGGCGCAACGACTCCCAGCCGCCGAGCGGCGAGCGCACGCACATCGTCATCATCTCCGACATGAAATCGGGCTCGATCGCGAGACTCGAGGAAGAGATTGCGACTCTCGGTCCGGCCTGCGCGATCCTTCCGCAAGTGTGGCTGCTGGCGAGCGACACGTCGGTGACGAATGTGCGCAATCACCTTGTCCGGCAATTGGGCAAGCTCGACGTGCTCTTTGTCATCGATGCGACCAACGACAAGGCCGCCTGGTTCAATTTCGGCCCGGAGACCGACGCGCGAATCCGCAAGATCTGGCGCTCCGACATGAAACTGCGCGAGGCGAGCTGACGGTGGCGGCGGGGTAATTCATTCCACGCGCTTGAGACCGCCGCGGAAGCGCTTGTAATTCAGCATGTAAATTTCGGCAGAGATCCGGATGAGCGCAATCTGCGACTCGTCCAGTGCGCGCACCACGCGCGCCGGTGCGCCGTGCACGAGTGAATTTGCCGGAATTTCCCTTCCCTCGGTAATGAGCGAATTGGCGCCTATGAGGCAGTTGGAGCCGATCCTAGCGCCGCTCATGATCGTCGAGCCCATTCCCACGAGAGTGTTGTCGCCGATGATCGCGGAATGGACGATGACGTTGTGCCCGATCGTGACGTTGGTTCCGATCTTCGTCAGCTGACCAGGATCGGTATGGACGGTGGAATTGTCCTGGACATTGGAATTGGCGCCAACCTCGATCCAGTCATTGTCGCCGCGCAGCACGGCCCCGAACCACACGCTCGCGTGGGCGAGCAATCTGACCCGGCCGATGAGCGTAGCATTGGGCGCCACCCAAAATTCGTCGCTCGCGGGAAATTCCGGCCGCACGCCTTCGAGTTCGTAAATCGTCATCGCGATGCTCCGCATGGGAGTCGAAGAGGATGCGGGAGCGCTGCATCAAGTGCAACGGAGTCGAAAAACGGTGATCATGCGCGACGGCTGACCGAAAACGCGCTAGCCTTGCTTCGCAGACTGAGTCGCAAGCGGGGGCCGATCTGTGCGGGACCACATACATCGGCGCGGCTTTCAACCCCGGAATTTTGTGCGGCAGCCGTCATGCGGCTGCAATCTTTCCGGTATCAACTTCATGAATGATGCGTCGTTGACCAGGGAGTCTCCATGGCCAAGCGTTCCGCGCGTCGAAGAGACCGCGAACTTGCCGATTCTGCAACCATCCACCCTCTTTTCCCCGCAAGGCCGGGCTACGATCCACTCGATGCGCAGGGGCGCGATCGCAAATATGTAAAGAACGTGCGGGCGATGAGCCCGACGCAGCAACGGCTGATGGACGCAATCGATGCGCACAGCGTCGTCGCCGCGCTCGGCCCCGCGGGGACAGGAAAGACCTATCTCGCCATCGCCAAGGCGGTCGAGGCACTCGAACAGAACCGCGTGGGACGCATCGTTCTCTCGCGGCCCGCGGTCGAAGCAGGTGAGAGTCTCGGCTTCCTGCCGGGCGATCTGCAGGACAAGCTCGCCCCCTATCTGCGCCCGCTCTACGATGCTCTGACGGAACGGCTAGGCACCAAACGGCTGAAGGCGCTCGTGGCCGAAGGAGCGATCGAGATCGCGCCCGTAGCCTATATGCGCGGCCGCACGCTCAACGACTGCTTTGTCGTGATCGACGAGGCGCAGAATTGCACCTACGGCCAGCTCAAGATGCTGCTGACGCGGCTGGGCTGGCGCTCGACCATCGTGCTGACCGGCGATCCCGATCAAACCGATCTCTTGAGCGGCCTTTCGGGCCTTGGCGAAATCGCGATTCGCCTGGAACGAGTCGCCGAGGTCGTCGTCGTCCGGCTGGGCGAAGGCGACATCGTTCGCCACCCGCTCGTGGCCAGCATGCTTACGGTGCTTTGAGGGCCAATGCGACCTGAATGACCAACAGGCCGAGGGCAAGGCTCCAATATCCGGACAGTGCGGCGGCGAGCCAGAATGCGACACCCGAACAGGATTTCTCCCGCCACCCCTTGGCGGCTTTTTCGAACAGGACCGACGGACCCGCGACGATCATCACGGCGACGAATATGGCGCGATCGGTCGACGACCGCGCCTCCTTGACGAGCAGATGGTATAAATTGGCGCTTATCCCCGAGGCCGTGAAGCCGGTCGTCATGGCAAAGAGGGCTACGAATGCATTGTGCATGACTTCTTCACCGGCCGCCTCTGCCGGTGGCGATGCAGTAGCCGTGCCTGCGAAAATGGCGCCAAAACGGCCCGGCTGTTCCATTCGGGGACGGCGGCCCCGGCGTCGTCCCGGCGCTGCGGGGCCTCGCGATCTCCAAAGCGAAGAGCGGCGCGGGACTGCGTGACGATTTGCTTGCCCGTTGCCGCTCCGAATCGAGGCATGGTCCGTGCGGGGACAAGGCGGCCTACCCGGGCAGGGCCATGAGCGGTCAGCGCAGCGATTTCGGTGGGCAGGTCAAGGAGCGGTCGGGTTGGCTCGTGCCGATCGCAGTCTTCATCGTCACTGCCCTGCTTTCCGCATTCTTTCTGGCGTACTATCTCGCGCCCAACCCGTCATCGCTCATAGAAGAGCATCCGCAGCCGACTTCGCACACCGATCCGACCCAATTGCGGATCGGTGGAATTTCCTTCGCCATTCCCGCCAACTACCTCCTGTACGCCAGCGCCCGAAGAGGCGGTGTGCGAAGGGAAGTCGCGCTCTATGCAGCACTTCCGGATTTCCGCGGCTATTCGGATGCGGAAAGTCAGGTCTTTTCCGAGAACGGCGCGGATTCTCCCATCGTCCATCTGCTCATTCGGGAGGAGCAATTCGGGATTCCCGAAGCCGTGCGGTTGCAACGCGTCTACCTGAACGACGTCGACGACGTTCGCGGAAGGAAAGGACAATTCGGTCTCGTGCAATACGCGTTCCGCGAGGATTCCGGATATCGCGGAGAGGATCTGTTTGTCGGCCGCACCGAGGGAGACATCGTGGTCATGCGCTGCGTGCGCTTTAGCGTCGAATTGCCGGGGCCGAGCTGCCTGCGCGACGTCCCGCTCGCGCGTGGCGTCGCGGTCAGTTACCGCTTCAAGAGATCGCACCTTGCGAAATGGCGCGAGATTGCCGAGGGCGCGGGCAAGCTCATCGCGTCATTCAGGAAGAGCGGCAACTCCTAAGACGGCACGCATAAATTTCCTTCCCTGCGCTCGCTTGGCACGGCTGACCCGGAAAAGAATATTCGGATTTCAAAGTACGCGATTGCAGATATGGACGTTCGTGAGCGTGCCCAACCTAGGACTGTGAATTCGCCGACAAATGGTTCACGCGGCCCGCTGCGCCGCGCGCGCAGCGCGGCGAGAGACGCGGAGAAACCAGATTCACCACAAAGACACGAAGCACGCGAAAAAGTCTTTGCGCGCCATTGGCGCGCGATTCATTCCCTTCGTGCTCTTCGTGCTCTTCGTGCCTTTGTGGTTCATCTGCAGCGCCTTGGCGGCTTGGCGCCTTGGCGTTTCATCTTTTCTTTGCTTCCCCACGTCTCCGCGTGCCCATTCTTCGGGAAAGCACCAGGCAAGGCTTGCCGGTCCTGTCGCGCCGCGGGTGAGCGGTAAGCAAAGCGAAAGCGTATGAGCCTTCTCTATCCAGCGCGCGAGGGCGGCGGCTCGGGGAGATCCATCTCCAGGATGGCCATCTGGAAGGCGTAGGAAACCTCGCCGTCCTCGTCGTCGCGGAAGATGACCCCTATGAATTCGCCGGCAACGTGCATTTCCACGGAGTCGGGCTGTTTCGGCCGTTCGATCAGCGTGATGGTGTCCAGCCGAAACAGATTCCGCAAATATTTTTCGAGGCGCCAAATCTCCGTGCGGGTCAACTGAAATGCTCCTCAGAAACGGCGACTGAACTCGCATGCGAACGGCCGGCCGGTCAAGGCGAGCCATCGAATGCGGCCTTGACCGCGCGCCCCGACTGCGGTCGCAATCGCTCATGTCCCCACGGGAACCTGAGAATTACTATGTAGCCGGCGCTCCGCCCGCGCCACGGCGCCCGTCATTGTCCGGCCATCGCCGGGCGGATGTCTGCGTCGTGGGCGGAGGCTACACCGGCCTTTCGGCGGCCTTGCATGCCGCGGAGGCCGGAGCGCGAGTCATTCTGCTCGAAGGCGAGCATGTCGGCTTCGGCGCCTCCGGACGGAACGGCGGACAAATCCACACAGGCCTGCGCAAAGAGCAGAGCGAACTGGAATCCTGGCTCGGCACGATTCACGCGCGCGATCTCTGGGGTCTGAGCGAGGAAGCGAAAGCTCTCGTGGCTGCGCTGATTGCGCGGCACGCCATCTCCTGCGATTTGAAATCCGGCCTGATCATCGCGGCCCACGATCGCGGCGCCCGCACCGCATTGGCCGGCGAGGCGGAGCACCTGGAACGCGCTTATGGCTATTGCCGATTGCGAATGCTCGACGCCGCCGAGACGGCTGCGCAAATCGGCACGGAATTCTATCCCGGAGCGCGTTTCGACAGCGGCGGCGGGCACCTCAATCCTCTGCTCTATGCGCGCGGACTTGCCCGCGCGGCCGAGGCGGCCGGCGTGGAGATCTGCGAACAGTCGCGCGTCGAATCCGTCGAAGATGTGCGCGGTGGAACAGAGTTGCGCACGCGCGGCGGCCGGGTCGCCGCCGATAATGCGCTGCTCGCCACGGATGCGTACACGGGAAACGTTGCGCCCGCGCTCGACCGCTTCATCGGCCATGTCGAGAGCTTCGTAACGGCGACGGCGCCGCTGCCCGAGCCGCTTGCCGGCGAGATTCTCAAATGCGATGCGGCGGTCGCCGACACGCGCCACGTTCTCGACTACTACCGCAAGAGCTCGGACCGCCGGTTGCTGTTCGCCGGACGCGAAGCCTACTTCAACACGCCCGCTGATATCGCCGCATTGGTAAGGCCGCGCATGCTGAAAGTCTTTCCGCAACTTTGCGATGTGCCGACCGACTATGCCTGGAGCGGAACCGTTGGCATCACGGTCACGCGCATGCCCCATTTCGGCAATCTCTCCGACCGCATCTTTTTCGCCCATGGCTATTCCGGACAGGGCGTTGCGTTGGCCACACTCGGCGGCCGGCTCCTCGCCCAGGCGGCGTTGGGATACAAGGAACGCTTCGACGTATTTGCGCGCGTCCCGGCGCGGCCGTTTCCCGGCGAACGGTGGCTTCGCCGGCCGCTGGTCGCGGCGGCGCTGCTCGCCTACAAGCTCGCCGACACTCTGTGAACTGATGTTAAGGCGTTATCTCGAACACGGTGCCGTAGCCGTTCGCGCCACCGAACTTTGCCGTGCCGTAGAGATTGCCTGCGCTGTCGGCGACGAGCCCAGCCGCGGGATTGGCGCCGTCAGTTGATTCCTTGAACTTGTGAAGAATAGACTCCGTGCCATCCCGCGCGATCTCGAACACTGTGCCGCATCCATAGGTGCCGTTGCAGGCATTGTCACCTCCTCCATACTCCGTGGTGCCGTAGAGATTACCAGCACCATCGGCTATCAGACCACCAAATGGATTGGCGCCGTCGCCAATCTTTCCGGAAAAGAAATGAAGCACCGTTTCGGTACCGTCCGGGGCAAGCTTGAATACCACTCCGCAACCGAGATTCGCTGCACAACCCGCGTCGCCTCCGTAGTACGTAACACCAAACAGATTTCGGGATGTATCCATGATCAAACCCGCCCGGGGTTCCCTGCCATCGTTGGGCGAACCCTTGAACGTATAGAGCACCTTTGCGCTACCCCCAGGTGTCAGTTGAAAGACGTTGCCTGAGTCGTGGGCGCCACCAAAGCCGTTCGTGCCATACAGGTTGCGAGCGGCGTCCATGATTACACCAGCCAAAGGGCTATTGCCTCTGCGCCCGAGCTTGAAGGAATGGAGTAGCGTTACGGAACCGCTCGGCGCAATCTCGATGACCGCGCCCTCATCGTATATTCCGCCCCCACTTGCCGTGCCATAAAGATTGCGCTTCGCGTCCGCGATCAGAGTCCCTTCCGCGCCGCAGCCGTCATTCGGCGACCCCGCGAAGGCATGTACCGTCCTTTCGTGGCCGGTTGACTTAAACTCGAAAACGACCCCACAGCCGATGCTGCCGCCGTCGATGGTCGATCCATAGAGGTTGCCGCTCTGGTCCATAAGCAACGTGTCAATAGGTTCCTCGCCATTGTCTCCGCAGGTGAAGTCGTAAAGCGGACTCTCCGCGCCACCGTGAGGCAGCTCGAAAACGGTTCCGCAATTGCACGATTCCCCGCCAGCCGTCGTTCCGTACAGGTTCCCTGAGCCGTCCACGATCAAGCCGGCAGCCGGGTAACAGCCATCGAGGCCCGCACTGAACGAGTGAAGCACTTTGAACGTGTGTGCTTCACTCGTAACGGCGTGTGCAAGCATGCCGACCGCGAACGCGATCAGCGGAATGCGCCTGTTCGCTAAATTCAAAACCCAAGTCATTGCTGCAAAGCCGGTCCTTAAATATGCAAAGCGCGCTTGTCGGCATCGAGCACGGCTTCGTGCATCGTCTCCGACAGGGTGGGATGAGGAAAGATTGCGGCCGCGAGATCCGCGTCGGTGGCTTCGAGCGTGCGCGCGATCGCATAGCCCTGAATCAACTCGGTGACCTCGGCGCCGATCATATGCGCGCCGAGCAACTCTCCGGTGTCGGCGTCGAACACGGTCTTGACGAGACCTTCGGGATCTCCGAGCGCAATCGCCTTGCCGTTGCCGATGAAGGGAAATCGCCCGACCTTGACCTTTCGCCCGGATGCCTTGGCGGCCGATTCCGTAAGGCCCACGCTGGCGACCTGCGGCCAGCAATAGGTGCAGGCCGGGACTTTCGACACATCGAGCGGATGGACGCCCTTAACGCCCGCAATGCGTTCGGCGACGATCACGCCTTCATGCATTCCCTTGTGCGCGAGCCAGGGCGGCCCGACAAGATCGCCGATCGCATGAAGACCGGCGACGCCCGTTTCTCCCCATTCATTGACGACGACATGCGTCTTCTCGACCTTCACTCCGGCCTGCTCGAGCCCGATATTCTCGACGTTTCCGACGATCCCGACAGCCAGCACCGCCCGATCGAAGCGCAGCGTCTCCGTTTTGCCGTCCTTGCTCTTGAGCGTCGCCTTTATCCCATCGGCTTCCTTCTCGAGTTTTTCCGCCGTCGTCGAGGTCCGGATTTTCATGCCCTGCTTCGCGAACGCCCTGGCGGCGAACTGCGAAATCTCTTCGTCTTCGACGGGCAGGATCCGGTCCAGCACTTCGACGACCGTCACCTCGCTTCCGAGCGTGCGGAAAAAGCTCGCGAACTCGATGCCGATCGCGCCCGAGCCGATGACGAGCAGCGATTTGGGAAACATTTTCGGCACCATCGCCTCGCGATAGGTCCAGACGAGTTGGGCGTCGGGCTCGATTCCCGGGAGCGCGCGCGCCCGCGCGCCGGTCGCCAGCACGATGTGCTTCGCCGTCAATTCGCGTGTATTGCCGTCTTTGACGACCGAGACCTTTCCTCCGCCGGCAAGCTTCGCCTCGCCGGAAACGACCTCGATCCTGTTTTTCTTCATCAGAAAACCGACGCCGTTCGACAGTTGCGCGGATACTTTCCGCGAGCGTTCGACGATCTTTTCGAGATCGAATTTCAGATTGTCGCCGGAGAAACCGAATTCATTCAGGCGATGCATGAGGTGCCAAATCTCCGAAGACCGCAGCAGAGCCTTCGTCGGAATACAGCCCCAGTTGAGGCAGATGCCGCCCAGACGGTCGCGCTCGACGATCGCCGTCTTCAGGCCCAATTGCGCGGCACGGATGGCGCAGACATAGCCCGCAGGACCGCTTCCGATCACGACAACATCGAATTGCTCTGCCATTCTGGTTCAGCCCTCGATAAAGCCCGTCGCGAGCACGAAAAGCAGCGCAGGCAACAGCACGAACACGGTGTAGACGAACGAAATGGCGGCAAACTTGACCACCGTCACGATCCAGCCCTGCCGGTAGAAGCGCTTGAGCGCAATAAAGGCATAAATGCCGATCGACAGAAAGATGATCTCGGCAACCACGCCGCCGGGAAGAATCTGTGCGGCGCCGATGGCGATGATCATGACGGCGAAGACGAAGCTGTGAAGCGACAGCGAAAACACGAGATGGTCCACGAAGTAGAACTGCTTGCGCTGCCGCACATAGAACAGCGCCAGCAACAGCGCGAACAATGGCAGGAGCAGGAAGAACACGCGCGGAATCCATGTCGTCAGGGGTGCGTTGAGAGCTGCGGGATCCCGGGACAGTTTTTCGATCGTCGCCAGGGCGTTGCGCGCCATCCAGCCGTTGCGGTCGTTGCCGACGGCGCGCAGCACGCTGGCCTTCAGCTGGGCGATGCGCGCCCAGCCTGCCGGGGTGATGCGCTGATGGAATTCGCCGATGCGGCCGAAGAAATGAATTCCCGTCGACAAGCCGGAATGGACGCCGGGAGTGAGACTCTTGTCGCTGTCCTCCCGCACCACGTAAGCCGGGATGGGATTGCTGGCTTTGCCGTGGGACACCACGACGACATCGCCGTTCGGCAGCGATTTGACCGCGTAGGCGTTGGGCACCTCCTGCAACTCGATCTGCACCAGCGCAATGCCCGTCACCGAAAGCGCCAGAAAGAAAAGGAGGGACACGAAAAGGTAGAGTCTGACTGCGGGCATGTATCGCCGCGTTCGCCCCTGGTTGAATGCCAGGGGCAGTTCGCCCGGCTCGAAGAGCAATGCGACCGCCGTGCGCAGGACCCGGCTGTCGAAACTGGCCAATTCCGAGAACAGATCGTGGAGCAGGTCGGCGAGCGAGTGCCGATGGCCGTCGCGTTCCTGGCCGCAGACCGCGCAATAGGCGCCGATCAGGGGCGCGCTGCAGTTGCGGCATTGCGCGGATTTCGCGCCGCGCTCGGCGAGCGCCGAGGCGGCCATTTCCACGGCCGCAGCGCCTCCCAGTTCCGCAATCGCCCCCCATTCGTTCGACATCGATCGCGCGCCCCGAAGGCCTAAAGCAGCATCGCTGCGGGATCCTCGACGTATTGGCGGAAGAAACCGAGAAAACGCGCGCCGGTCGCCCCGTCGATGACGCGATGGTCGCAGGACATCGTGACCGTCATGACGCTGGCGGTCTCGACCTTGCCGTTCCTGGCGATGGCGCGCTCCTCGCCGGCTCCGACGGCAAGAATGGCGGCGTGAGGAGGATTGATGATGGCGGTGAATTCCCGGATGCCGAACATGCCCAGATTCGAGATGGCGAAGCTGCCGCCCTCATATTCCCGGGGCTTGAGCTTTTTCGTGCGCGCCCGCCCGGCAAGCTCCTTGACCTCGTTCGAAATCGCGACGAGACCCTTCTCCTCCGCCCGAAAGACGATGGGCGTGATCAGTCCGAAATCGAGCGCGACCGCAACGCCGACATCGGCATGATGGTGCCGCAGCATCGCGGTGTCGGTCCAGCTCGCATTGACTTCGGGCACGCGCAGCAAGGCCAAAGCCGAAGCCTTGACGATGAAATCATTGACGGAAAGCTTGTAGCTGCCCTCGCCTTTGGGAGAGGCCGCATTGAGACGCGCGCGCGCCGCAAGCAGTTCGTCGATCCGGCAGTCGACGGTCAGATAATAGTGGGGAACCAGAGTCTTCGCGGAGAGTAGCCTGCGCGCGATCGATTTGCGCATCGCGTCATGCGGAATTTCGTCGAAGTCCTCGGCTTTGTAGAACAGCCGTGCGTCTGCGAGCGGTGCCATTCCGGCGGCAGCCGCCGGCGGCACGGGCGTATCGGCCACGGATTTGGCCGGCACAGCTTCGGCGGGCTTAAGCGGCGGCGCTCCCGTCCGGGCCGCTTCGACATCGGCCTTGACGATGCGCCCGCGCGGTCCACTGCCCTTGATGGCGCGAAGTTCGATGCCCTTGTTTTGCGCCAGGCGGCGCGCCAACGGAGACGCGAAGATGCGCTCGTCTTCGGACTCTCCGCGGTCGGGAAGCGCGTGGGGGGCGAGCGCCTCGCGAATGGACGACATCGCCGAGGCGATGTCGTCGCCGGAATGCTGCGCGTCCGGTGGGCGCGGACCGCCATTGCGCGATCCTCCGCCTCCGGCCTTGGCAACGGGGGCTTGCTGCGCCGCGGGCGGCGCGGACGCCTCGTCATCCTCGCCCAGAAGCAGGGCAATGGGCTGATTGACCTTTATGCCTTCGGCGCCTTCCGGCACGAGAAGCTTTTCGATGCGGCCCTCGTCGACCGCCTCGTATTCCATGGTTGCCTTGTCGGTCTCGATCTCGGCAAGCACGTCGCCCGAGCGGACCTGGTCGCCTTCCTTGACGAGCCAGCGTGCGAGCTTGCCCTCCTCCATGGTCGGCGACAGCGCAGGCATGAGAATTTGAGTCGACATGTCAGTTTCCATTCTCGATCGGCGCAAGTTCGTCGATGTGGCGCTCCCAGTTCCGCCCGTCGAATTCCGTCGTCAGCACGGAATGGAAATCTTCCGCGTCGAGGCAGCGGAAATTGACGCTATAGCCCTCCGGGTGCGAGCGCGGAACATAGAACGACTTGATACCGCACACCGAGCAAAACATGTGCTGGGCCGTTTCGGTGTTGAACGTGTATTTCGTCAGACGTTTGCTGCCTTGCCGCAGGCGAAACCGCGATCGGGGAACGATCAGATGAAGATAACCCGTCATGTGGCAGATCGAACAGTTGCAGGCCTGCACCTCGACCTCGTCCGGGGCGAGCACCTCGAACCGCACGGCGCCGCAATGGCACCGACCTTTCTTCCAGGTCAATCCTTTCCCGGTCATGGGCGGATCACTCGCGATAAAGTACGGCTTTCGCCGCCGCGATCACGTCATCGACGCTGGGCAGCGCGAGCTTTTCGAGATTGGCTGCGTACGGCATCGGCACGTCGCGCCCGGCAATCCTGAGCGGCGGAGCGTCGAGAAAGTCGAAGGCCAGCGCAGCGGCCTGCGAAGCGATCTCTGCACCAATCGAGCAAACCGGCCAGCCCTGTTCAACGGTCACCAGCCGGTTGGTTTTTTTCACGGACGCGATCACGGTTTCCATATCGAGCGGACGCAAGGTGCGCAGATCGATCAGCTCCGCTTCGATTCCCTCCCCGGCGAGCTTATCCGCGGCCTCGAGGATCGTCCCCACGCTGATCGAATGGGCGACGAGCGTCACATGCGCTCCCTCTCTGACGATCCGGGCCTTGCCGATCGGAACGACGTAATCGTCGATCTTCGGCACGGGGAACGATCGACCGTATGCGATCTCGTTCTCCAGAAACATGACGGGATTGGGATCGCGGATCGCGGATTTGAGCAGACCCTTGGCATCCGCGGCGAAATAGGGGGACACCACCTTGAGCCCCGGAATGTGCGCGTACCAGGCGCCGTAATCCTGGCTGTGCCGGGCGGCGACGCGCGCAGCGGCGCCATTCGGTCCGCGAAACACGATCGGGCAACCCATCTGTCCGCCGGACATGTAGCGCGTCTTGGCGGCAGAATTGATCAGCTGATCCATCGCCTGCATCGCAAAATTCATCGTCATGAACTCGACGATCGGCCGCAGCCCTCCGAACGCCGCGCCGACGGCAAGTCCAGCAAAGCCGTGTTCGGTGATCGGCGTATCGACGACTCGCCTCGCGCCGAATTCCTCGAGCAGGCCCTGGCTGACCTTGTAGGCGCCCTGATACTCCGCCACTTCCTCGCCCATGAGAAAGACCAGCGGGTCGCGGCGCATCTCCTCGGCCATGGCGTCGCGCAAGGCTTCGCGCACGGTCATCTCCACGAACTCCACTCCCGCGGGCAGCGCCATCTCGACCGGATTGGCTGTCACGGGCTTGCGCGGCGGAGCGGTGCGCTTCTCCCCTGCTCCCGGCGCCGCGGATTGCGCGGGCCGCTCGCGCGGTGGCGCCTCGGGTGATTTGGCACGCTTCTGTTCGGCCCGGGGCGCGCGCTGACCCGCCGCTGCATCGGAACGGGACTCGTCGTTTGGCTGGTCGAGCTCG
>DASXMF010000027.1:0-8461 GCA_036495845.1 Rhizomicrobium sp. | reverse complement strand
GCGACAGCGGAGACCGGGCCACCCAGAAAATGATGTTTAGCGCAGGGCGGTTTCAACTGGATGGCCCGCTTCGGCGGGCCATGACAGTGATGAGTGAAGTGCGGAAGGCGTGACGTTCACCACACAACCGTATCTTTTTTCAAAAAAGGCTTCAGCACCCTGTAGGGAATCTTCACGTCGTATTCGCCGCCGGAGAAGCTGGCGACGGTATAGACGGTGAAGTGCACGATAGCGTATTTCGAATCGAACATCCAGTTGCCGATGTCCTTTGCCACGTCCTGCACCGCCGCGCGATCGGGCGCGGGCGCGCCACTCTCGAACTGGCCGGCGAGATCCCGCAGGCCGTAGGCCGTGACGAAATTCTGCCACTTCACGCCGGGCAGGAAAATGTCCGCAAAACTCAGCGTCTTGCCGCGCGCGATATCCCAATTGATCGCGCGCTCGCCCAAAATCTCGTGGGCACCGCCGCTGAAATCGTAAGTAAATACATGGACGCTGGCGATCTTCGGATCGAAGCGGATGACGGAATAGGTGCGCCGCGCATAGAGAGACATGTTCTCCGGAATCTGGTCGGCACCGAAAGCGAAGATATCCTTGTCGTCCATGCGCCGCTTTCCAAGCGCCAGCGTCCTGGCGATATACGCGTTGAACGCCGTTGCTGCCTTGCCGCCGGCCATCCATGGATAGATGTCGCTGTCTTCCGTCGACGGTTTCGTCTTCGTGAAAAAACGCATGCGCGGCTCGAGAACGAGCGCGCCGGCGCGCTCCACCTTCGCTCCACCGAGGCGTTCGGCACGATCGGTGTAGTTTTCGTCGAGACAATCACGGATGGGATTCTGGTCACCGACGAAGGCGGGCAACGGCTTCGAAGCGCCGCACAAGTGCGTCACATAGGCGAGCCAGCCGCGCTGCGCATTCCGCACGGTGGCAAAACTCGCCGTCGTTTCCCCGCGCTCGAGCCGCCGATAAGCCGCGCCCATCTCGCGATCGGCTTTCGACAGGCGAGCATTGGTGCAGATGAGTTTCTCGCCGGCATTGTTTGCCCTGGAGCAGTTGAAGCTCGGATCGTTGTCGCCCGCCGCACAGTCCCCCGCCGCGAGCATCGCAAGACACGTGCCGCACAGAATCGACATCCGCCCCATCGGCAACTCCCCCCACCGTGAAACCACAGCCTATCATGAGCGGGCCACGATTTTCCTTTGGACTTGACCTCCCACGTAATCGCTTTGGCGTCGGGAGTTCTGGAATCTTCCTGCGGTCCCCCGCGCCTCGACGGCGCAAGATGGAAAAGGAGATTCCAATGAGCAATGCGAACCAGCTGGTCGTCACCTATCTCGCGGCGTGGAACGAGCGCGACCAGAAGAAGCGGCGCGATCTTGTCGCCACCACCTGGAGCGACGACGGGCTCTACATCGACGCGCACAGAAGCGGTTCGGGCCATGACGAGATCGAGGCCATGATCGGCAAGGTGCAGGGACAGTTTCCCGGCTACCGCTTCAGTCTTGCCAGCGGCATCGAAACGCATAACGGTTATGTGCGCTTCAGCTGGGAAGCCGGCGGCACGCAGGACGCGCCGCTGTTCGTCGCCAGAACCGATTTCGCGGTCATCGCGAAGGACGGCCGCTTCCGGTCGGTCACCGGCTTCACAGACGCTGCTCCCGCACCGGCGGCGTGATCTCGCACGCGAGAAAAGCGTGTCATCCCGGATGACGCGCTGTCGCGCGTCTCCGGGATGACACGCTATTTCAACACACTCACCACGTCCGTGCGGGAGAAATCGTCGCCGACAAACAGCAGCGGACACGAATGTTCCATCGCCAGCGCATAGGCAAAGCAGTCCCCGAAATTCAGACCCGCCCGATGCGCGCCATTACCCCATTTTCTGTAGGCCTCGGCAATCCGCAGCGCGGACGATCTTGTCACGCTCACCACTTCGAAACCGAGCCCTTCGATCAAGCCCGTCATCTCCCCGACGACCCGCCGCTGTGAAGCCACGATGAGCGATTCCGCGGCGGTGCCCGCGGAAATCAGCACGTCGCTCTCCGCTTCGAGAACCTCGATGCAGGCATCGGCTTTCGCTTCGCCGAAAATAATCGCCATCAAGGCGGAGGTATCGACGGCGATCATCTGGGCAGACCATTTTTATCGTAGAGAAAATCCTGGCTGCGCGCCGCCGATGGGCCGCGGCGCGCTTTGCGCTTGCCCGATTCCCGGGCAGCTTCGAGGAGTTGGCGACGCGCGGCCCGGTCAGGCACGGCCTTGATCGGAACGACGCGTGCAACAGCGTGGCCGTGCCGCGTCAGAACAATCTCGTCCCCGGTTTCCGCCCGCCGCACCAGTTCGGTGAGCTGTCCCTTGGCGTCGGTGACCGAGATGCGCATTCTTGCTGTCCGGACCAGTTGCTGGTCCGTTTATTTGGACCATGATTTGGTCCATGTCAAACCCGAACCTGACCGGTGTCGCGCCCTACTGGTTCCCCCCCGTGCGCACCAGGGCGATGTTGGAATCTTCCGCGGTGCACCCCGTATAGCTCTCCTTCAGCTCAATCACGAAGGCATGCGTGCCGTTCTCGATGATCTTCGCAGAAAATGTGCCGGTATAGTTCCAATTCCCTCCGATGCCGGCACCGTTCCAGGTCAGGTTGCCGCCCAGTTGCGTCGTTCCTTTACCAGTTGTCACAGCCAGGGTTTGAGAAGAGACAAAGGCAATGTTCGAGCCGGTTTCCGGGAAGCGCAGAGCATGGGTTGCACCGCCCAGGCCGGCAAAGCTGGCCTCGCCGATGAACACATATCCCGCCTTGTCCAGGCACCCGGCGTCCGCGGACTGCACGTAGATCTGGGCATTGTAGGTTCCGGCGTCCGGCGCCACCGCCGGGTCGTCGTCGGCAATGGCGCATGTCCCGAACGCCGCGCAAAAGCCCACGGACATGATCGCCAGTTTGATCGTGGCCGTACATGATACCTGCATCTCAATTGTTCCTTGTCCCAATCTGCGCGCCTTCTTGCACACGCAGTCGGCGAGTATTGTCGCGTTTCCGTGCTGACAACATGTTAAGTCGCATCATGACATTCGAAGTGGCGGGGAAAGAAATATCGCGTCAATGTCGGTTCTCGTCCTACAAAGACGTTCGATTAGTAAGATTGCGCCTTACAATCGGCGCCTCCTTCCAGGGCCGCGGAGTTTTCCGGCATGACGTCCGCTCGCATTCTCGGCGTAATTCTCGCGGGCGGCGCGGCCCGCAGATTCGGCAGCGACAAGAGCGCGGCGCTGCTTGGCGGCAAGCCTCTGCTTCAATGGGTCCACGAACGGGCGCGACCGCAGGTTGACACGCTGCTGCTCAACGCCAACGATCCGGAGATTGGCCGCGACATCGCGGATCTCGAACGTCTGGTAGACAGCGCCCCGGGCGAAGGACCGCTGGCCGGTATTCTCACTGCGCTCGGCAGAGCCGGACGGCGCGGGTTCGATCGCGTGGCGAGCTTTGCCTGCGACACGCCTTTCTTCCCGCGCGATACGGTGTCGCGTCTCTCGCGAGCGCTTCAAACATCATCGTCCGATCTCGCAATCGCCCGCTGCGGCGCCACCGCCCACCGCATCTTCGCACTGTGGCCTGTCGCCTGCCGCGACCAGCTTGATGCGGCTTTCGCGCAGGGAGCGCGCAGCATGGCGGAAGTCGAGGACTGGCTCGCGCCGGCCTGGGCCGAATTCGCCGCGGAAGGCGGACCGGACGGCGATCCCTTCTTCAACATCAACACAAGCGCCGATCTCCAAACGGCCGAACGCTGGCTCGGAACGCCATCGTAAGGACGAAATTTCCTTCCTTCCTGCCCGACCAGAACGTAAGAAACCGCGCGTACCAATCCGCTCACGGTCGGATAGAATGAAACGACGCGGACAGCCAAAAATCGGCCAATGACATCCCGAACGAAATGGAACGAGGACGAAGCGCAGGCCATCGTCACCGCGCATGAGGATGGCGGGCTGCTCGTCGTGCTCAATGCGCTCAATGAGAGGTTTGGCTATCTGCACAAGGACGCGATCGGTTTTGCCGCGCGGGCACTCAACCTGTCGCGCGCGGAAGTGCATGGCGTGGCGAGTTTCTATCACGATTACCGCGAGCGTCCGCCGGGCCGCCATGTGCTCAAGCTCTGCGGCGCGGAAGCCTGCCAGTCGATGGGTGGCGACGCGATTGCCGCGCGCGCAACGCGCGAGCTCGGCATCGATTTCGGCGAGACGACGGCAGATGAAAACGTCACGCTCGAACGCGTTTATTGCCTTGGCTTGTGCGCTTGCGCGCCGGCGGCGCTGCTCGATGACGCGCCGATTGGCCGGCTCGACGGGAACGCCGTCTCCGAATTGATCGCCGAGGCACGCAAGTGAAGCGCCGGGTCTTCGTTTCCCGGGATGCAGGCGCGATCGCGGTCGGCGCCGACAGGGTTGCGGCTGCCATTGCCGATGCTGCCGCGCGCGCCGCACTCGATGTCGAGATCGTGCGCACAGGATCGCGCGGGCTCTACTGGCTCGAGCCGCTCGTCGAAGTCGCGACGCCCAATGGCCGTGTCGCCTATGGCCCCATCCGTCCGGAGGACGTGCCGGGTCTTTTCGCCTGCGGCTTCCTCGATGGCGGCCGCCATGCGCGCGCGCTCGGCGCCACGGACTCGATCCCCTGGCTGAAGCGCCAGACGCGTCTCACCTTTGAACGCTGCGGCGTCACCGATCCCCTGTCGCTCGACGAGTATCGCGCGCATGGAGGCCTCAAGGGACTCGCGCGTGCGCTGACGCTCGATCCGCGGGAGATTGTCGAGGAGGTTGCGCGCTCGGGACTCCGCGGGCGCGGCGGCGCAGGCTTCCCCACCGGCATCAAGTGGCGGACCGCGGCGGAAGCCAGGGGCGACGTAAAATATGTCGTCTGCAATGCCGACGAGGGCGACAGCGGCACCTTCGCCGACCGCATGCTGATGGAAGGCGATCCGTTCCTGCTCGTCGAGGGCATGACGATCGCGGGCCTCGCAGTGGGCGCAACGAAGGGCGTGATCTATTGCCGCTCGGAATATCCCCACGCCGTCGCCACGATGAATGCGGCCATCGCCATCGCGCGCTCCGCGAAGCTGCTCGGCGCGCACATCGCGGACTCGAAGCTCGACTTCGATATCGAGCTGCGCGTGGGTGCGGGCTCCTATGTCTGCGGCGAAGAAACCGCGCTGCTCGAGAGCGTCGAGGGCAAACGCGGCCAGGTGCGCGCCAAGCCGCCCCTGCCCGCCCATGCCGGGCTGTTCGGCAAGCCGACCGTCATCAACAATGTGCTGACCTTCGCCGCGGCGGCGTGGGTGCTCGCGGAAGGCGCAGACGCGTACAAGGCGCTTGGGCATGGCCGCTCGCGCGGCACGATGCCGATCCAGCTGGCCGGCAATTTGAAATATCCCGGTCTCTTCGAAACGCCATTTGGAATCTCGCTCGGAGAATTGATCGACGATGTCGGCGGCGGCACCGCCAGTGGCAAGCCGGTGCGCGCGGTGCAGGCGGGCGGACCTCTCGGCGCCTATTTCCCGCGAGCGATGTTCGACATGCCTTACGATTACGAAGCCTATACCGCAAAGGATGGCCTGATCGGACATGGCGGCCTCGTCGTCTTCGACGACAGTGTCGACATGGCGCGCCAGGCGCGCTTCGCGCTGGAGTTCTGCGCGCTCGAATCCTGCGGCAAGTGCACGCCCTGCCGCATCGGCTCCATCCGGGGAGTCGAGGTCGTCGACCGCATCGTCGCTGGCATCGACCGCGAGGCGAACGCAAAGCTTTTGAAAGACCTTTGCGAGACGCTGAAATTCGGCTCGCTCTGCGCGCTGGGCGGCTTCACGCCTTATCCTGTGATGAGCGCGCTCACCCATTTCCCCGAGGATTTCGGGCTCGCGCGGGAGTTGGCAGAGGTATAGAGTCGGGCATGGCCTTGATTGAGGAAACGGATTTCGGCACGCCGGCACGGCGGAGCGAACAAAACGTCAGCCTGACCATCGACGGCAAGCGGGCTACGGTGCCCGCGGGGACGTCGATTTTGCGCGCCGCGGCTGAGTGCGGCACCGACATTCCCAAACTCTGCTCCACCGATTCGCTCGAAGCCTTCGGCTCCTGCCGGCTGTGTCTCGTGGAGATCGACGGCCGGCCTGGAACCCCCGCCTCCTGCACCACCCCGGTGACGGAGGGCATGATCGTCCGCACACAGACGGAGCGCCTCGCCCGCATCCGCCGCGGCGTGATGGAGCTCTATATCTCCGATCATCCGCTCGACTGCCTCACCTGTGCCGCGAACGGCGATTGCGAATTGCAGGACATGGCGGGCGCCGTCGGTCTGCGCGATGTGCGCTACGGCTATGCCGGCGAAAATCACCTCGACGACGTCAAGGATCAAAGCAACCCGTACTTCACCTACGATCCGGCGAAATGCATCGTCTGCTCGCGCTGCGTACGCGCCTGCGACGAGGTGCAGGGAACGCTTGCGCTGACCATTGCCGGCCGCGGCTTCGGAAGCCGGGTCGCGGCAAGCGCCGGCGAGAGCTTCCTCGATTCGGAGTGCGTCTCCTGCGGCGCCTGTGTGCAGGCCTGCCCGACCGCGACGCTGATCGAGAAATCGGTGATCGAGATCGGTCAGCCCGAGCACTCGGTGGTTACGACCTGCGCCTATTGCGGCGTCGGCTGCTCGTTCAAGGCAGAGATGCGCGGCGACACCGTGGTGCGCATGGTGCCGTTCAAGGACGGCAAGGCCAACCACGGCCATTCCTGCGTCAAGGGCCGGTTCGCCTGGGGCTACACCACCCATCGCGAACGCATATTGAAACCGATGATTCGCGAGCGGATCGAGGATCCCTGGCGCGAAGTCGGCTGGGACGAGGCGATCGGCCGCGTGGCGAGCGAGTTCAAGCGCCTGCAGGCTCAGTATGGTCCGCGGGCGATCGGCGGCATCACGTCGTCGCGCTGCACCGACGAGGAAACCTTCGTCATGCAGAAGCTCGTGCGCGCGGGCTTCGGCAACAACAATGTCGACACCTGTGCCCGGGTCTGCCATTCGCCGACCGGCTACGGGCTCAAGACCACTTTCGGCACCTCGGCCGGCACGCAGGATTTCGATTCGGTCGAAGAAGCCGACGTGATCGTGGTGATGGGCGCCAATCCGACCGACGGCCATCCAGTCTTCGCTTCCCGCATGAAGAAGCGGCTCCGCCAGGGCGCGAAGCTGATCGTCATCGATCCGCGCCGCATCGATCTCGTGCACACTCCGCACATCGACGCCGCCTGGCACCTGCCGCTCAGGCCGGGCACCAACGTGGCGATGCTGACGGCGCTTGCGCATGTGGTGCTTGCCGAGGGGCTGGTCAACGAGGAATTCGTGCGCGCACGCTGCGATCTCGCCGCGTTCGAAGAATGGGCGGCCTTCGTGCGCGAGGAGCGCAACAGCCCCGAAGCGGTGGCGGAAATCACGGGCGTGCCCGCGGAGGCGATTCGCGGAGCTGCGCGCCTTTACGCGACGGGCGGCAACGCCGCCTTCTATTACGGACTCGGCATCACCGAGCACAGCCAGGGCTCGACGGCAGTGATCGCGATCGCCAATCTCGCCATGGCGACGGGCAATATCGGCCGGCCCGGTGTGGGCGTGAATCCGTTACGCGGGCAGAACAATGTGCAGGGCTCCTGCGACATGGGCTCGTTCCCGCACGAGCTCTCCGGCTACCGTCACATTTCCGACGCCGCGACACGCAGCCTGTTCGAGGCGGATTGGGGAAAGCCGCTCGACCAGGAGCCGGGCCTGCGAATTTCGAACATGCTCGACGCGGCGCTCGGCGGACGTTTCAAGGGGCTCTACATCCAGGGCGAGGACATCGCCCAATCCGATCCGGACACCACCCATGTGCTCGACGGGCTGAAGGCGATGGAATGCGTGGTGGTGCAGGATCTCTTCCTCTGCGAGACCGCGCATTACGCCCATGTCTTTCTGCCCGGCTCGACCTTCCTCGAAAAGGACGGCACCTTCATCAATGCGGAGAGGCGCATCCAGCGCGTGCGCAAGGTGATGGAGCCGCGCAACGGTCTCGCCGACTGGGAAATCACGCTCGCCATCGCCAAAGCGATGGGCTACCCCATGCATTACGATCATCCCTCCGAAATCATGGACGAGATCGCACGGCTGACGCCGACTTTTGCCGGCGTTTCCTTCGACCGCATCGATGAACTCGGCTCGATCCAGTGGCCCTGCAACGAGAAGGCGCCGGAAGGCACGCCCGTCATGCACATGGGCGGCTTCGTGCGCGGGCTCGGCAATTTCGTCATCACCGAATACATACCGACGGACGAGCGCGCCGGGCCGCGCTTCCCGCTCCTGCTGACCACCGGGCGCATCCTGAGCCAGTACAACGTCGGCGCGCAGACGCGGCGGACGAAGAACACCCTCTGGCATGAGGAAGACCGGCTGGAG
>DASXMF010000026.1:0-1570 GCA_036495845.1 Rhizomicrobium sp. | reverse complement strand
CGCGCAAAATTCGGCGGCGTCGATATCCTCGTGAACAATGCCGGCAACGCTGGACCCGAGCCCGGGCGCGTAGTGCGCAAACCGTTCTGGGAACAGGAGCCGAAGGATTGGGAGCCATTCATGGGCACCAATCTTTTCGGCGTGCTGAACTGCGTGCGCGCAGCCGGCCCAGGCATGATCGCGAAGAAATATGGAAAGATTGTGACGGTGATTTCCGATGCGGGCCGCGTCGGCGAGCCGCATCTCGAGATCTATTCGGCGGCGAAGGCGGGAGCGGCGGGTTTCATGCGCGCGATCGCCAAAGACCTCGGGCGCCAATCGATCACCTCGAACTGCGTTGCCTTGGGCGCTACTCGCACGCCGGCGATCGAACGCGCGACTTCCGATCCCGAAGCGCTCGAGCGGATGCTGAAAGTTTATCAGATCAAACGCGTCGGCGAGCCGGAGGATGCGGCCAACATGATCCTGTTTCTGAGTTCGGACGCATCGAGCTGGATCACCGGCCAAACTATCCCGGTCAACGGCGGCTATTCGTTCGCGATGTAGTCCGCAGGCCCACGATCAAACGAACACCAAAAGGAGCGCCACGGTGAGCTACGAGACAATTTTGCTTGAGTGCCGAGAAGGAATTGGACGTCTTACACTGAATCGTCCCGATCGCGCGAATACCATCAGCTTTCAGTTGGCGCGCGAAGTCGTCAGCGCGATGGACGACGTAGAAGCCAACTCCGACTGCAGGGTGCTCATCGTTACCGGAGCCGGCAGCCGCCATTTCTGCGGAGGCGCGGACCTGCGTGACTTCGCGCGCCGTGCCAGCGAACGATCCAAAGACGGAGCTGAATCGAGCACTCGCGATCGGCCCGCGATGCCGCCACTGCGCGACATGTTCAGCGCCTTCGAAGAGTCCCGCGTTCCAGTAATCGCTGCGATCAACGGCGCCGCTATGGGCGGTGGATGCGAGATCGCGTTGGCCTGCGACATTCGCGTCATTGCTGATAGCGCAACGATCGGTCTTCCCGAAATTCGCTTCGGCGCGTTGCCCGCCGGTGGAGGAACTCAGCGCCTTCCGCGCCTGGTCGGTAGCGGCGTCGCCAAGGAGATGATCTTCAGCGGGCTTCCGTGGACGCCCGAAGAGGCGTTTCGAGTGGGTCTGGTTAATCGGGTAGTACCGGCGGCCGATCTTCTCGCTGAATGTGAAAAGATGGCTCGCGTTTATATCGAGCGCGCCGGTTACGCTCTCAAGACGGCGAAAGCGCTGATCAACCGCGGCGTCGAACTGCCATTGAAAGAAGGCCTGGCGCTCGAGCGCAAGATGATCGCCGAGATGGCGACGCCCGAGGAACGCCGAAAGGCGCAGGAGCAGGCGGCGGCCACGCAAAAGACCTACGCGCGCATCTTCAATGAGCGTTCCTGAATCTCGGAGCTATCCTTCGAAGCTTTGACCTGGTTGGCGGCGGCTGAATCGGCACGGAGAGTTATGATGAACAGCGTGCAACAAAACAAAAAATCGCGGAAGAGTTCGTCGTTGCCTGGAACGCTCGCGATTTAGCGCACTTCGACAGATTGTTTC
>DASXMF010000025.1:0-1942 GCA_036495845.1 Rhizomicrobium sp. | reverse complement strand
CCGCTTCCTGACGCGGGGCGCCTGCGCCCGGCGCATAGGGCACGTCTCGTCCCAGGAGCCATGCTTCAATCATGGCATTGACGGTCTCGGGCGCTTCCTGTTGCACCCAGTGAGAAACATTGGGCAGGTAGCGCAGCGTCAGATCACTGACATGGCGCTCCGTGCCATACGTCAGTTCCTTGCCGAGCGCGGCATCGACCTCGCCCCAGATCATGAGGGTGGGCACGTCGATTCGAACGATACCGCGGCGGCGGGCGCGACGAAGTCCACGGATCAGGGCGCGATAGTAATTGAGCATGGCCGTGAGCGCGCCCGGCGCGGCGGCGGCGTCCCGGTAGACACGCAGCACCTCGTCGGGGAAGCGGGCCTTGTCTATTGCCATGTCGCGGAACACGCGTCCGATGGCTTCGTAACCGTTGCGCGCGAGTCCCCACTCCGGAATCCAAGGCAGCTGAAAGAAAAATATGTACCAGGATTTCGCCAGCTGCCGGCGCGTGCGCAAGCCCTTCTCCATCAAAGCCGGATGCGGCACATTCATGATGATGAGCTTCGATATCGGCAGCCGGCCGAACATGGCGTAGTACCAGGCGATGACCGCGCCCCAATCGTGCCCCACGAGCACGACGTTCCTGGCACCCGAAGCCTCGATCAAGGCGGCCACATCTTCCTCGAGATTTTCCAACGCGTAGGCCGCGACGCCTGTCGGGCGCGAGCTGCCGCCGTAGCCGCGCAGGTCCGGCGCCCATGCGCGATACCCTAGCCGCGCCAGCAGCGGCAACTGGTTGCGCCAGGAAAACGAAGATTCGGGGAAACCGTGCAGGCAGAGCGCGAGGCGCTCCCCGGACCCCGCGGTCGCGACATTAAAGTCGATGCCGTTGGCGCGAATCGTCTGATAGCGAATGGCGTCCATTAGATCGTAATGTCCGTCATGAGTTGGTTTCCGGCCGGATGACAAGTGTCCAATTGTTCGACTTCTTGGTATGTTGTTGCAAACTACAAGAAAGGGAGCTCAAAACCCATGTTTCGTTCGCGGATAATCCCCATCTTGTTAGCGCTGTGCGCCGCCGGCTGTTCTCCCGCCCCATTCGATGCCGCCGCCGAATCGAGCAAGCTCTCGCAGCGCGATGCCGACTGGTCGAGCCTGTCCGATGAAGGCAAGGACATCGAAAAGATCGTGTCCTATTGGAGCGACGATGCGCATCTCCTCCAACCGGGCCTGCCGCCCATCGAAGGCAAGACAGCGATTCGCGACTTCGTGACCGCGAGTTTGAAAATACCGGGATTCAAGATCCATTGGGTTTCTGAGAAGCCGGTGTTCTCGCCGGACGGCAAGATGGCCTACATGCTGAGCGCCGTGGAAACCACCGCGCCCGGCGCCAATGGATCGCTTCAGTCCACGCACGGACGTTCGGTGACGGTCTGGCGCCGCGACGGCGAAGGCGTCTGGCGCTGCGTCGTGGACATCTCCAACGATGCGCCGCCGGCGAGCTAGTCCGATGCGCACACCCAATCCGTTGGTTTCATTGATTTGCAGAATTTCCTTGCTTTGCGCGCTCTCGTTGATTGCCGGAGTTTCATTGATCGTCGCCGCCCCGGCATTCGCGCAAGTCTATGACGTCGTGCTCGAAGGCGGACGCGTGATGGACCCTGAGACGGGCCTCGATGCCGTCCGCAATCTAGGCATCAGCCAAGGCAAAATCGCGCGCATCTCATCGGAGACCCTTGCCGGCAAACGGATGCTCCACGCCAAAGGGCTCGTTGTCACGCCCGGCTTCATCGACCTGCATCAGCATGGACAGGATGCGGCGAGCGGCCGCCTGAAAGCCTTCGACGGTGTCACCACGGCGCTGGAAATGGAAATCGGCGTGCCGAGCGTCGCTGCCTTCCTGCAGAACAAGGAAGGCCGTTCGCTGATCAACTACGGCACCACCGCGAGCCATCC
>DASXMF010000024.1:0-7714 GCA_036495845.1 Rhizomicrobium sp. | reverse complement strand
CTATGATGCCAGTTAGGGGTCGGCGCAAACCGTCGTCGAACCACGTGGCAAATTGGCTCATTCCGGCGGTCCATTCAACCGTCGCTATCGCGGCACTCTCAATTGCGCGATCGAACGGCTTCAGCGCCCGGACAGAAAGTTAGTGCACTGCCTGGCGGACCGGTCGACGCACCAGCAGATAGAACGCGACGGCGTGAGTGATCATCAGCAGCGGCACGTAGATGATCGGGATCGCGTAGGTGGCGCCCAACTGCCCCGCCATCGCTGGAAGGTTGGCCAGGGTGGCGTGGTAATAGTCGATGAGGATGTCGCCTGCTCCTGCGACATTGAAGGCGACAACGAACAGCCAAAAGAGCGGGCGCACCCTGATCGTGAGAAGCGCCAGCATCGCCAGAAGCCCAGTGGCGAAATCGCCGTAAGCCGCATAGACCGTGAAGCTGGCGGGCAGGTTAGGGCCAACGACGCCGGGAAGGATGAAGACGAGCCCGAAAAAGCGGAAACTGTGGAGCGTGGCGATGGCGCGCTGTGCTTCGATCCGGGTCATCGACTTGAGCCAGGGCCAGATATACGCGCCGAAGCAGAGCAGCCACGCGACGTAGCCTAGAACGAGATGTATTCGGAAAAGGGTTTCCGGCAGCATCGGCGCGACTCCCGCTTTGCAGGCAGGATGTACGACCGCTTTCCGCCAACGATTATCCGCGATAATGTCGATGGGGTATGAAGCGCAACTTCACAGTCAGGCAGGGCGCGCTCGACGGGGTGGAGGCGTTTCTGAGCATTGCCCGGCATCGCAGCTTCCGCAAAGGAGCAGCGGAACTCGGGGTGACTCCATCCGCGATCAGCCAGACGGTGCGCGCATTGGAGGCGCGAGTCGGGGCGGCACTGTTCATGCGCACGACGCGCAGCGTCGGGTTGACCGAAGCCGGCGAGCGCTTTCTTTCGCGCGCAAAGCCCGCTTTCGAGGAACTGGTTGCCGCAAGCGAGATTGCGCGCGAACTCGGGCAAGGACCGAGCGGATTGTTGCGCCTCTCCGTTCCCCGAGCCGTCGTCCCGTTGATCCTGGAGCCGGTGATCGCCTCGTTCTGTCAGGCCTATCCCAAGATCGAGGTGGAGATTGCCGCAAGCGAAGAGCTGATCGACCTCGCAGCCCAGGGATTTGACGCCGGAATCCGTCTCGGCCAGTTCATCGCCGCCGACATGGTCGCCGTGCGGCTGACGCAACCGTTTCCGTTCGTGGTCGTCGGCAGCCCCGATTATCTGCGCCGATGGAAGCGGCCGCAACGCATCGACGATTTGCGCGGCCACGCATGCCTGCGCATGCGCCGCTCGAATGGATCGGTCGCGCCCTGGCCCTTCGTCGACGGCAATAAGACGGTCGAGGCGATTGTCGATGGGCCGCTCATCGCGCACGACTACCCCACGCTCCTCGGAGCGGCGATCCAGGGTGTCGGCCTTGCGCAGCTGCCCGCCCCGCTCGCGCGAGCGCCGATTGCCGACGGCCGATTGCAGGCGCTGCTGACGCCCTTCGACGTCACCGTACCGGGGGTGTTTTTGTACTATCCGGGCAGACGTCAGATCTTGCCCAAGCTGCGCGCGTTCATCGAGCACGTCAAACATCGAAGCGCTGATGGCGCGGGCGGCAGGGCAATTGCGCGAAGGTCGCGTGAGCCTGAAGGTGCAAGCAACCCTCGACGACGCGCCGGGCATGGCGCAGGCATAGGCACTTTGGAGATCAAGTAGCCGGCTTACGATTCGTGCGGCCGCGCTAACCGCGCAGTTTGCGCGGACCGCTGACATACACACTCCCGCGTTCGTAGAAGCGGAGCAGCCGATGGGCCTCCTTCGTCAACCCGATGCGAACGCTCCGCGAGAGACGCGCCTCGCGCCGCTCATCCACGCTCAGCCAGAGAGGTCCGGCGGCACAAAGGTCGATGCCGTCGCAGCGCCGATCGATCGCCATCGCAGTCGCGAGCCGCCCCGGACCTTTAGCCAATTCCGTAAGCCGTGCCGTCCCGCGACGGCGCTGCATAAGGGATATCCCTTCCAGCGGCTCCAGCGCGCGCAGCAGCACGCCGGCTCCGATGCCCCGTCGCTCTGCCGAAACGTTGCACATGTAGGACGAGCCGTAGATGAAATAGACATAGGCGTGCCCTGCCGCCAGGAAGAGAGAATGCTTGGCGGCGGTCATGCCGATGAATGCATGGCCCGCGGCATCGCCCACCGGATAGGCCTCGGTCTCGGCGATCCGGCCACTGGTCCTGACGCCACGGTGATCGCGAACGAGCACTTTGCCGATAAGAAAACGCGCCAGCTCGACCGTGTCTTCCGGCAGCTCTGAACGACGCAGCCGGCGGAGGCGGCCGACGACGCCGGAGCTAACGGCGCGACGTGAATCCCGGGCCGCGCCGCTACGATCGTCAGGCCGTGCCGCCGTCGGTTTCATGCACTTCTCTGTCCAGTGCCTTTTTCACGAATTCTACCGAATCGATTGCTGCCGCAAGTTGGTTGCGAAACTGCTCGACCGCTTCCTTCATCGATGGCGGCAGGTCAACCCAGCAGTTCAAGACCTGCCTCATTGCATCCTCGACGGTTCCCAGCATTTCCTGCATTGCAATGTCGCGGTAGGTTTTCGCCATCACGCTCGCGCCTCTTCTGCCAGAAGATCTCACTTCCGGGACGGGATTGTCTGCCGCGCATTTGTTCCGCCGAGAAAAGTGGTTTTACTTCTCGCCAAAATAATAGCAGGCGGTCAGCCGGCGTGATCGGAAATTCGTTCCGCGGTGGACGGAAGCGTTCACTCCCATTGATTGGCGTTTTTCGGCCAGTCGGGGCGCTGCACGCGTACAATGCAGAAGCGTTGACCCGTAGGCGCGCGCATGATCACCCAGCGCTCTTTCCGTTCGTCAACCGTGGCGCCCAGTTTTCCGAGTCTGGCGATCTCGGCCGGAATGTCGTCGGTCTCGATATCTATGTGTACGCGGCTTTCGTGGTTCACACGCTGCACCTGCACGCTGAGCTCGTCCGGCGGGGTTTCCAGCATGCGGTAATTTCCGCGGCTTCCGGGATGCTTCATGTCGACCGGCCGGCCCAGCGCGTCCGCCCAGAATCTCGCGGCAGCGTCGATGTCGTCGGTCTTGCAATCGATCAGCAGACCATTGATGCGCGAGCGATGCATGGGATGTATCCTCTAAGGTTCAGTTGTGTTGTCATTCATGCGAGCGCTGGAGACCGCGAACGCGATCACCGGTGTCCATTTCTGCTTTCGTCTCGCGATGCGTGCGGGCACGTCTTCCCTTTCATAGTCGACTGGCACAATGGGAAAATTGTCGCGCGGCGGCGGGCGGAACGCATTCACATTGACGGTGAACCAGCTCTTGCCTCCGTCTTCCATCAACGCACCGATATAGACCCCGCAGCGCCCGCAAACGAGAAAGTCCGCGGTCCGCAGACCGAAGCGATAGCGCAGGAGGGCCTTCGCATCGCGCACGGAAATGGACATCGTGCCGGCGGGATCGCTCGTGTTGCGGGCGCCATGCGCGCGGCAGAAGCTGCACTGATCGGCGCGAAGCCCGAGCGTCTCCAGAGACGCCGATGCGTTGAAGACGAAGGCAAGGTTTCCGCAGTGGCAGCCGCCTTCGTAGCGATGCATTGTCTTCATCCTAGCCACGGACCCAAGGCCGATCGGATCCGTAACGATCTTAGCGGATCCGGTTGCGGCGCTCGATCGGCTGATAGAGAAATTCTGTGAGTACTGGAGCAGCGACGCCTCCATCGGTCGGCTGCACGACGCAGCCACGTGCGACCCGGAACTCGCAGTAGCGATTGCGGAACACCATGAGCGCCGGCGAAAATTGATCCGGATCCTTGCCAATCCATATGCGCAAAGGGCTGGCGCGCGAACTCGCAATTGTGACGATACGGTCGATCTCGTCCTTGTCCTTACGGGCTACGCCACGTTTCAAGTGCTCAGTAATGGCCGCTCTTCGAAAGCAGTCCGCAAAATCATTACGTCGGCATGCAATGTCGCGTTTGGCAACCTGATTTGACCTTCACGGACCGCTGGGCGCGAGTTTGATTGACAAATCGCTAGTTTCAGGCGAGCCGAGGTACGAATACGTCTGCGCGATTGTGTCCCTTTGTCCGAACCACTGGAAGACCGGAGGATATACGGCCTTTTCAACGCGGAATGTGTATCCCTTGCCAACAATGGAACTGGGCGTGTGGATGACGGCATAACGCGCCTGATCCGAAGGTGGAATCGAGATGGCGACCTCGATGTGAGGACGGGCAAATCCACCCGGATCATACCGAATTTCTCCGAGATTGGTTTCGCGGATCACTTTTTTTGCTTCGTCAAGGATCGTTACTATTGGATAGAAGAAATATGAATGTGTGACGATTACAGGATTGTTCGGTATGTTTTCGCTGCGAACCGTCACAGTGTAATCCTGGTTAGTTGCGGGCAGCTGAAACGCGTACGCGAAGCTGAGACCATCATTGCCTCCAAAATCAAAGACTTGGCTGCTGTTGTCTATACCGAATGACCTAGTTTGGTTGATAACCAGCGGCTCGGCTTTAAGGTCTCCGATCGTGGCACAACAAGACTTGGCCGTAGCCAAATCGTTTATCGCGTGGTCAAGATCGAAGGCCGACGCACTTTGCGGACGTAGCAAGACCAACGATGCAATGACGATGGTTGGTGCCCGTATATGGCGCCACATTCTGTTGATCCCTCCGTTTCCCGGCGTTCTCAATCCGATCTTTTGAGACCAGGACTATATCTACCGCGGCAGCCCGACGGTCAGGCCTTGAAATAATCCGGCCGGCTGACGTCGGCGATCAGGCCGATCTGGGTCGGCTTCCATCCCAGCCATTGCTGGGTGAGCGCGCTTGAAGCAGCGCCATCCATTCCGGCAAACATCGCCATCATGCCGAAATGCGCCGAGGCTTCTTCCGGCGAGATCGAAGCCACCGGCAGCTTCAGGTGACGGCCGACGATCTCGGCAATGTCGCGCGCCGTCACGCCTTCGTCCGCCACGGCGTGGTAGCTGGTGCCGGTGAGGCCCTTCTCCAGCGCCAGCCGGTAAAGACGCGCCACATCCAGCCGGTGGGCCCCGGACCAGCGATTGCCGCCATCGCCGATATAGCCGGAAACGTCTTTCTCCCGCGCGATATTGAGAAGCCAGTTGACCAAGCCGCATTTGCCGTCGCCGCCATGCACCTGCGGCAACCGTACCGCCATCGCGCGCACGCCGCGCGCGGCAAAGGCCAGGCCGGCGGTTTCGGACACGCGGGGCAAGCCGGGCATCACAGGATCCTTTTCCGTGGCGAGCCGACCCGGCGCGACAAGCAGCGTACCCGACGTGACGATGAAAGGCTTGCCCGATCCGGTCAGCACTTCTCCCATGGCATCGATGGCGCGCTTGTCGATCTGCCCATTCTCCGCGAATTTCGCGAAGTCGTGGATGAAGGCCAGATGGATGGTGCCATCCGTTTCACTGGCGCCTTTGCGCAGGCTGTCGAAATCCTCGAGCGAACCGCGATGGACCTTGGCGCCCAGTTTCTCGAGTGCCCCGGCGTTGGCGTCGGAGCGCGCAAGGCCAAGAACCTCGTGCCCGTTCGCGATCAATTCCCTGGTTGTGGCAGTACCGATAAATCCGGCCGCGCCGGTGATGAACACACGCATGGGAAATACTCCTTGTTCGGACGGGCGGGATATCGGTACGTTGGGCATCCGGGTAAAGTAGTGAGATTATACAGGTATAATGGCTAACAGGATGGCGGATACGAACCCGCTCGGGATTTATCTGAAAGGCCGACGCGCCAGGCTCGATCCTGCTTCATTCGGTTTTCCGCTGACGCGGCGGCGAACGCCGGGCCTTCGGCGAGAGGAAGTCGCGCAGCGCGCCAATGTGAGCGCCACCTGGTACACCTGGCTGGAACAGGGGCGCGGCGGCGCGCCTTCCGCCGATGTGCTGGATCGCATCGCCCGCGCCATGATGTTGACCGACACGGAGCGCGAGCATCTGTTTCTGCTCGGATTGGGCCGCCCGCCGGAGGTCCGATATCGCGCGCCCGAAGGCATCACCCCGCGATTGCAGCGCGTGCTCGATACGCTGGACTTCAGTCCCGCTTTCATTCGGACGGCGACGTGGGACGTGATCGCCTGGAACAAGGCCGCCGCGGCCGTGTTGACCGACTACAGCGCGCTGCCGGACGGCCAACGCAATGTTCTGCGCATGATGTTCCGTGACGCGCGCGTTCGCGCGGCACAATCCAATTGGCAAAGCGTTGCGCGCTATGTGGTGGCGTCGTTCCGCGCAGATGTGGCGCGCGCAGGCGCGGCGCGCGACGTCCAATCGCTCGTTGACGAATTGTGTGCGACGAGTGCCGAATTCGCAGCGATGTGGCGCGACAATGATGTGCAAGGTCATGGCGATGGTGTGAAAACCCTGCACCATCCCGTCGCCGGGAAACTCTCGATGGAGTTTTCGGGGTTTGCAGTCGATGGCCGGCCCGATCTCACCATGGTGATCTATAATCCCGCGACCCCCGCGGATGCGGACAAGATCCGCGCGCTGCTCAAATCCCCGCCGAAGCGGACGCGTACGCGCTAGGAGGCTCCATGCCAATGGGGACAGGCGCACCTGTCGCCCGGACATTTGAAACGTCCGAAGATCGGTCGTGTCACAGCTACAGGCGTGATCTGTTTCGTCGATGGGGCGGCGCTGCACCGCTCGATTTTTTGCCTTCGGGATTCGCCTTTGCCCGCCCTATTGCAGCCGGTCCGTGGAGCTTTTGAAGCCCGTACTTTCGCGACGCGCACTGCCCTCCACCGTGTAGGTGCCGGTGGAAATCCGCGAGAGCGTCTTGCCGTCGGTGGTGTAGAAATTGCTCCAGCTCGCACCGGTCACGAGCGGATAGGAGATGACATAGATGTATTGATATCCGCCGCCGCCCTTGCCATAGAGATTGACGCCGAGCGTGATGGTATTTCCCCGGATCCTGATCTTGCCGATGGTTCCGGCGCCGAAATGCGCGCCCTTGTCGCAGCCATTTCCGGTTTCGAGCGCTGTGCGAGCGGCCCTGTCCACGATGATGTCCATGCCGTCGCACAGACCGTCGAACGAGATCGATACGGTCTTCGCCGCCGCCGTGCCACCCGCGCATAGCGCGAGCGCCGCCGCGCCCACCAGAAGCAGTGATTTCATCGCAATGGTCCTCGATGGTCCAGGATTTGTGTTCGGGTGAAGCGTAGATCAAGGCAGCAACCGGAGTCCATCTCTGGTTGTTTGTCGCGCGACTGAAAGCGAAAGGCGCTACCATTTCGAAACGGGATGATTCCGATCCGAATCATCCCGCGTCGAGGAAGCGCAAGCCGATCTTGACAATAACCGGAGAAAAACATGTCCCAGACTGCATCGACCTTATCGCTTCGCAATCTCCACGACGTCTTCGGCGAGATCGACCCCGTGCGCCGACGCGCAGCGATCGATGAGATCTTCCACGAAGACGCTGTCTTCTACGAACCTGGCGGCGCTTACATTGGCCGCGACGAGATCGACCGCATCGCGGGGGTGATCAAGGCCACTCATCCTGAATTCCAGTATCAGCCGCTCTCTGCGCCTGAGGAGATAGGCGATGGCGGTCGGGTCCGCTGGGTGTCGGGCAGCCATGGCAAGCCGCCGGCTTACGCCGGAACCGATTTCATCAT
>DASXMF010000023.1:0-5283 GCA_036495845.1 Rhizomicrobium sp. | reverse complement strand
ATGTAGGCGGCTCTGACTCGCAAGTAGCCCGGATTGAGCATCGCGAAATCCGGGACAGCCTCTCCACGAACGACGAGGTCGCGGATTTCACGAAGTCCGCAGGGCGCGTAATTTCATCGCCCCTCCCCTTTCCTTTTCGTGTCGTCACTGCATAATTCCGGAACCTGGGCATCCAGCTTCCATCCGGGATATGGGCAGGGCACATGAGAAGGCGTGAATTCATCCGCATGGCCGGCGGAGGACTAGCCGCATGGCCGCTCGCCACCTACGCCGCGGAGCCCGGCAAGGTCTGGCGAATGGGGTTCCTCGCCCAGGGCTATGAGAAATTTTACGACGCGCTGTTCCAGGGCTTGAACGAGCTTGGTTATCAGGAAGGCCGCAATCTGGTGGTCGATCGCCGTTATGCGCGGGGGCACGCCGAGCGCTTCCCGGAATTTGCCGCAGAGATGGTGCAGCTAAAAGTGGACGTGATCGTCGTCTCGACGACGCCCGCAGGCTTCGCGGTGAAAAGCCCGGCGACCAACATTCCCGTGGTTTTTCCCAACGCCATCAGCCCGGTCGAGAGCGGCTTGATCGACAGCCTGTCGCGCCCCGGCGGCAACATCACCGGAGGCGCGGCACAGACTGCCGCATTGAGCACCAAGCGCCTGGAGATCCTGAAGCAGGTCGTGCCCCACCTGTCGCGGGGCGCGGTGCTCTGGAATGTCGGCAATCCGGCCCTAGCCTATCCTTGGAAGTTGACCAAGGACGCAGCCTCTGCGCTGGGCGTGGAGCTTGAGCCGGTTGAGGTGACCTCTCCAGCCGACTTCCATGATGCGTTCGCAAAAATGGACAGCCAACGGCCGGACGCATTGATCGTCCTGCAGGACGCGCTCACCCTGCAGTACCGCAAGGAGATCATCGATTTCACCGTCGCGAAACGCTTGCCCGGCATGTTCGTCGCGCGCGAATGGGTCGCATCCGGCGGTCTGATGTCCTACGGCGAGAACCTCGCCGAGATGTACCGCCGCGGCGCCTATTTCGTAGACAAGGTATTCAAGGGCACCAAACCGGCCGACCTCCCCGTCGAACAGGTCACCAAGTTCGAACTCGTCATCAACATGAAGACCGCGAACGCGATGAATTGGAGCATTCCGCCGGAGATGCTCGCAACCGCCGATGAAGTCATCGAATAAACTGACGGGTCGCGGCCTCTCTTTGTTCTTGTTGGAACGAACAGGGGGCATGATTTTCGATTCAGCGGCGACTTAAGATTTTCCTACACTCTCGCTGGTCCTGGAAAATTCTTCAGGCGGCGCTTGCAGAAATGATTTGGCGAATTGCACCGCGCCCTTCCATGACAGGTTCAGAACCACCTCATGGTGCCGCAGGCCCTTGCCGCCCTTGACTAGCCCGAGATCGCGGATGACGCAGTAATCGCCGCTACTCATGCGCGCGAGCCTTGCCCCCCTGAATTGATTGCGCACGCGCGAGAACATCCACGCAGCATGCACTCCCGGATGATTCCGTCAAATCTTGACGTGCACGAATCGGCACGAGATCACTGCCGCGATCCCAGAAAATTCTTTTTGATGAGCTCGACGCCGTTGTGGCGCAGCCAGCGCCCGCTAGAAAAATCCCGGGCTTAGATCGAGGCCATAGCTCAACAGCAGCAGCGACACCAGAAGCCCGGCGGCGCAAAACAGGGCGAGCTGCTTCAGCGCGTCGATTTCGCTGGCGGAACGGATGGTGCGGGACAATGCGTGGACGATTGCGGTCATGATAGTCTCCTGCCTCAAAACCCAGCCCCACGGCTGAGCGTGCCGGAGACCCTCGCGCGTCGCCTTCAGGGCACCTTATTTTTGGCTTATGGATTCCTTTATTTTTATTTGGCGAAGCTGCGTGAGAGGTGTGAAAGCTGATTGCCCGGGCGGCTTGGCGAAGCTGCGTGAGAGGTGTGAAAGCTGATTGCCCGGGTGGCGGGGAACCCAAAATTTGCTTTATATTTTCGAGAATTACGCGCTCGATCCAGACCGGCGAGAACTGCGCTCCGGCGCAACCATCATTGCGATGGAGCCGCAGGCGTTCGACCTTCTGTTGCATCTGATCCGTCACCGCGAGCACGTCGTCAGCCGCGACGAACTGATCGAACAGATCTGGGGCGGCCGCATCGTATCCGAATCGGCGCTGAGCACGCGCATCAACGCCGTGCGCACGGCGATCGGTGACAGCGGAACCGAACAGCGTCTGATCAAGACCCTGCCCCGCAAAGGGGTCCGCTTCGTCGGCGAGGTGCGGGAGGAGCGGAAGCCGTCCGAGGCGGCGGAGGCGAGATCAGACCCCCGCGCCGTCGAAATCATTGGTGGGTACCAGGCCGCCGAACGGCTGCCTGCGCCGATCGCGGAGGTCAGCGACGGCGGTTCGGATGCGCTTCCTCTGCTAATGCCCGCACCGGTTGAACCGCGACGCTTTGCTGTTCCACGAGCGATCGTGGCGACCATCGCGGCCATCGGAGTTTTATGTTTCGGACTTCTGAGCTGGAGCTACTTCGCACGCTCCGCCCCGGCCGGACCGAGCAAGGCCGATATCGAGACGGCGGCAAAACTGACCCGGATCTCCGAAACCATTCAAATGACGTCCCGGGAAGATTACGGAGCCGCTCGCGCACTCCGGCAATGGGCGGCCGACCTCGATCGCCGTAATCCGGTTACGCTGGCGGATTTGAGCTTTGCGCTGGCGACCGGTGTGTTGAACCACTGGTCGGGCGACGAAGTCGCCGACCTTCATGCGGCTGATCTCGCTTTGCAGGACGCCCTTGTCGTCGCACCCGGCAACATGCGCGTGCGCGGGGCGCGGTGCCAATTGCTGCGCGCGATGCGGCAGTTCGAAGCCGCCATCAAGGTCTGCAGCGAACTTGCCCGGAATTTTCCCAACTACGCCTATCCGCACAAGGAAATCGGCTATGACAGGCTGATGATGGGCCAGCCCAACGAGGCGCTTGCCGAATTCCTGGAAGCCGATCGGCTGGCGCCGGATTCGCAATTGCGCTGGAGCTGGCTGCAGGGAATTGGTCTGGTCTATCTGATGCAGGCGCAGGATGAGAAAGCGATCGACTGGTTGTCGCGCGCGGCATTTGAGGCGCCGAACGCCGGACATCCCACGGCCTATCTGGCCTCGGCCTATGCCCTGCTCGGCCGCGAGCAGGAGGCCCGCGAGGCGTTGAGCCACTATCGCAAGCTGTGGCCGAACACGACCTTGAAAACCTTCGGGCCGACGATCGGAACCGCCGCGTTCAACACCAGGATGGAGCGGGTTCTGGAGGGCCTGCGGCTGGCGGGCCTGCCTGAGGCCACCACGGCAAGCCCCTAATTGCATTGTGCAAGATGTCTCAGCAGCTTCAAACCGGCCCGCGCTTGCCGTGTCTTTCGAACTGTGATTGAATTTTTCGAATCGTATATTTACTGGGGGCGAATATGAAGCGGTACGTGGCGAACCAGGCACGAGCGATTTCCTGGGCTTTTGTTTTTATCATCGCCCAATTTGCTTGGGCGGCCCCCTCTCACGCGCAGATCGTTGCACTGGGGGCGAGCGTGGTTCAGGGCTATGGCGTCAACTCGGGAGAGGCGTTTCCAGAGCAATTGCAGGCAATGCTTCGCGCCAGGGGCAAGCAATATTCGGTCAGCAACGCAGGCATCTACGGCGACACCACGGCCGGCGTCCTGGGCCGACTCGATAGCGCTGTTCCGGAAGGCACGCGTATCGTGATCCTGCTGATTGGCGGAAACGACGTGCGCAAAGGTGCTACCGTTGCGGATGCGAAAGCGGGCTACGCGGCCATCGTTTCGCGGCTTCAGGCCCGCCATATCCGCGTGATCAATGCGGGGCCGTATTATCAAGCCGCCCGTAGCAGGGGAATGGTGCTCCCCGACCACATTCACCTGACCGCCGCAGGGCAGAAATACATGGCTTCCGCATTGCTGCCGTCGATCAACTGAACGCAAACGGCGATCAGCTGACGGCCGGCTTTCCGGAAGTCAGCGGTCACGCGGGAGGCCCGGAAGCCTGCCCTCCGACCGCAACTCTTTTGTACGGTCCAGCGCGTAAAGGCGCATCCTTGCGCGCCGCCGGAGCGCATTGATATGCAGGAAAGCAGCAACAGCGCACCACCTCCCCCCAAACGGGCCGGGGTAACTTCCGCCGTTCTTGCGGTGCCGCGGCGCATCCATTCCCACGTATCGCAGCGAACGACCTCCGAGCTGTATGGTGTGGCGAAGACCACGATCGTGATCCTGGCGGGCGTGCTGCCGACCGTGATCGCTTTCGTCATCGTGCTTCAGGCGATGTTGCACACACCGATTTTAATGACCCCGATCAGCGTCCCTGACGTCTACGAAAAGAACGGCTATTCGAGCGAAGCGGCGACCCAGCGCCTGCTGGACGAGATCGCGAACATCAACAGCATCTCCATAGGAGGCAAGCCCAAGACCGACGTCTGCGATACCAATTTTCTCGGCGAGCTCGCCGCCACTCAAATGCAGTCCGGGTTGCTCGATGCAAGATCGCTTCAAACGCTGATCCGGCGCTTTTTTGGCAAAGAAGTCATCCAGCTTTCGGGCGAGATCACCCTTCGAAAACAGGACGACAAGGAAGTCGCCCACCTGCGCCTCCGCCGCTCACCGGGACGCGAGGCGCTCATCGATGTGGAGTCGACCGGCGGCCCGGAAGCGCTTTTCGCCAAGGGTGGCATGAATCTGCTCGAGCGCCTCGATCCGGAAATAGCCGCCGGCGTCTATTGGCGGGAGTATGGTGACGCGGAAACAGCAAGACGCCTGCTCGCGGTGGCGTTGGCGAGTCCGGACTCGACGACGCAAAAATTTGCCTGGAACCTGAAGTCGTTCATGCTCGCCAGCGATGGGCGGATCGACGACGCGCTGGCCGCTTCGGAACGAGTCAGATCGTTTGGCGGAGACATGTTTCCCGCCGATAATTCCAAGGCGATTGCCCTGTTGTTCGCGAAGAAATTCGACGACGCGCTGGCCGTTCAATTGGGCAATGTCGGGCGCTACCCCCATGAACAAAGTACGCATCTTGTCCTTGCCTTGATCTATCAGGCTAGCGGCAAGAACACTGAGGCGATCGCGTCACTTCGAAAAGCCATCGAGCTGTTTCCAAAGAACGCCGCGGCTTACCGCCGCCTTGCCGTCGTGCTTCGCACGACCGGCGATACGGAGGGTGCAACCGAAGCCCTGCTGACAGGCATGATGCAGACTCCTAACAATCCCGGTGTGCTCTACGATTACGCTG
>DASXMF010000022.1:0-3289 GCA_036495845.1 Rhizomicrobium sp. | reverse complement strand
AGCCCGACGTCGCCGCCCCCGACGTCCCTGATCGTGGTGAAGCCGCGTCATTTACCTCCGCTGCGTCCCGCGTGTGCCGTTGCGCCAAGAATTGTTCTGTATCTACGCAAGTCGCTTCGTCTCTTCAGCTCGCTCAATCTCGAATGGTCCCATATATTTTTGCTCGACCTCGGCTTCGATGTCTCTCGCCGATTCGGCGATAAGCTTCTGGCCCCACCATTCGGTGAACCTTCGCTTCCAACGCCGCGATTTTGAACTTGACGAATTTCAGGCCGTCACGCGTGAGCCAAAGCTCTTCCCTTTGGGCCCGAAGCCTCTTGGTGAGGTCCCAAATCTCGCGCCTCTGTTCAGCGATTGCCTGCCGCAATTCCCGCTTGTACTTGTTGCCGTAAAGTTCGGGACCTCTACATGAAAAGGATTTTCTTAATCGTTGCTGCCGGGTTTCCGATGATCTGCTCGTCAGGGCACATCCGGCGACATCAAGATGCTGCTTCCTGGCAGAGTGTCGACGACGCCGAAGTGCGACTTTCGCTTGCGAGCCTTCTGCCGCGCACGCTTGTCGTTAACGCAATCGGAGCCTACGTCTCCGCGATCGACTACCAGAACTTCAAGAACGGCGCGCGCCACGGGGGCCCATGTCGCCTATCTGGGGGTGCGGGGAATGGCCCGGTGGCAGAACGGCCGGTCAGAGCCGCAATCCGGATATGGGCGCGAAAGCCGCCGCAGGCGTCAGCCTCTCGGCGCCGCTGGGGCGGCCGCGGCGGCCTTAGCGCGGCGTGACTGCGGCACGCATCACCTTGAATAAGATGCCCGAGTCGAATCATGCCAAAGCCATGCCATTTTTTTTCGCGCTTGCCAGTTTCAAACGAGTCCGGAACCGACTATCAATCCACGGCAGATTTCAGGCAGATTGTTCGCGCCTGCGGAGCGCACCTCCCGAGATGCGATTGATCGAGCCGCCAACATCTGGGATGTTTCATGCGCGTTGCCATGATCGGCGCCGGATATGTGGGACTTGTGTCGGGCGCCTGCTTTGCGGATTTCGGTCACCATGTCACCTGCGTCGATAAGGACGAGGACAGGATGGCCCGGTTGCGCGGGCGAAATGCCCATATTCGAGCCGGAGCTTGACCGCCTGGTGGTGGGGAACACGCGGGAGAAGCGGCTCGATTTCACGACCGATCTCGCCCAACCGGTTGCCGAGGCCGACGCCGTTCATCGCGGTCGGCACGCCCTCGCGCCGCGGCGACGGCCATGCGGATCTGTCCTACGTGCACGCGGCGGCTGCGGAGATCGCAGGGGCGCTCACGGGGTTTACCGTGGTGATTACAAAATCCACCGTGCCCGTGGGTACCGGTGACGAGGTCGAACGCATCATCCGGGAGATACGTCCGGATGCCGACGCTGCCGTGGTGTCGAACCCGGAATTCCTACGCGAGGGCGCAGCGATTGTGGATTTCAAGCACCCGGACCGCATCGTAGTCGGAACCGATGACGAACGTGCGCGCAGGGTGATGGCGGAACTCTACCGGTCGCTCTATCTCAACCAGGCGCCGATGCTCTACACCAGTCGCCGTACGGCCGAGTTGATCAAATATGCCGCCAATGCATTTTTAGCGACCAAGATCACCTTCATCAACGAGATTGCGGAGCTGTGCGAGAAAGTCGATGCGGATGTCCAGCAAGTGGCACGCGGCATTGGGCTCGACAACCGCATCGGGTCGAAGTTCCTGCACGCCGGACCGGGCTATGGGGGCTCGTGCTTTCCCAAAGATACGGTGGCGCTGATCAAGACCGGCCAGGACTATGAAGCGCCGCAGCGCATCGTCGAGACGGTGGTGGCCGTTAACGAAGCCCGCAAGCGCGGAATGTTTCGCAAGGTCGCGGCGGCGCTGGGCGGCAGTCTGCGCGGCAAGACGATCGCGGTGCTCGGCCTCACCTTCAAGCCCAATACCGACGACATGCGCGATGCGCCCTCGATCCCGTTGATTACCGCGCTTACGGATATGGGAGCGATGGTGCGCGCCTATGATCCTATCGGCATCGAGCAAGCCCGTCAGGCGCTCGCAGGCATCGAATTCTGTGAGGGTCCCTATACCTGCGCCAAAGGCGCCGACGCGCTCGTCATCGTCACCGAATGGGAACAATTCCGCGCCCTCGACTTCGAACGCCTCAAGGCCGTGATGAAGCGGGCCGTGCTGGTGGATTTGCGCAACGTGTATCGCGCCGAAGAATTAGACGGATTTGCGTATTACGGCATCGGGCGGGGCGGGAGCGTTCGCTGAAGCGACCGCCGGCATTCCCCCACCCGGCGGGCCTCTCCACGTCGAAGGGGATGTTCAACATCCTGGTCATCTCACGCGACTGCACGGCAGAACACGGCCTTCGCCCGCGCGATCTCGTTTAGGCACTCGTCGCGCAGTCGTCCGATGAAGGATTCTGCGAAGGCGTTCAGTTGTGGTTTCTCTGGTGCGTGTAGTGTCATTCGATGCAGGGATCTTGCCACCAGCGCTGGATTCCCGTGCCGGTGAGCAGATGCGGGTTCTGATGAGAGCGATGATGCGGCATAACAAAGTAACCCGGTGGATGGGTTCGGGGGCATCCGCTGTGTGCGAAACCTGACCTCGGCCATAAACCAGTGGGGGAGGGATCCGGCGTGGATCCGCTTGTATCAGGGGTTTTGGAAACAGGAGGACAGTTCCCGCTCACTTGAAGCACCTGCCGCCCCTCACGGTCTGGCGTGTCCCAGAACATTCGCGCCCGTCGAGATCGGCCTTTGATAAATCCGCGCACCGGGCCCCCTCCCTTGCCAAACGATGAAAATTTGCGACATTCGCTTCATGAATTTCGCAAAACTTATCAAACGCTTTCGCCTCGAAAAGGCGCGTGGCTTCCGGCTTTCAGACGTCGACCCGGCCGACACCTGCGGCCTCGACATCGGCAAGGCGGCCGCTAAAGACATGATTGCCGATGGTTTGCGCCATCTCACCGCTATGCAGGAGAAGCTCTATGCTCAGAATCGATGGGCGATCCTGATCATTCTCCAGGGCATGGACGCGTCCGGCAAAGATGGCGTCATCAAGCACGTCATGGCCGGTCTCAATCCGCAGGGCTGTGAGGTTCACGCCTTCAGGCATCCGAGCGCCGAGGATCTGGAGCATGATTTTCTGTGGCGGGCGGCGAGGCGGCTGCCGGCCCGTGGACGCATAGGCATCTTCAACCGCTCCTATTACGAAGACGTCCTGGTGGTGCGGGTTAGGCCCGAGTTGTTGGTGCAGCAGAACCTGCC
>DASXMF010000021.1:0-5007 GCA_036495845.1 Rhizomicrobium sp. | reverse complement strand
CGGTTCTCGTGCACGAAATGCTGCGCGACCTCGAGCCCGTTTTCCGGATCGCCGAGCGTCGCGCCGCTCGGAACATAGACGTCGGTGAGCGAGATGCGCGGATGGTCGGTCGGCATGTTGAAGGTCCAGAGATATTCCTCGATTTTGAAGCCCTCGCTTTTGACCGGCACGATGAAGCACGTGATCCCCTTCGCGCCGCCGTCGCGCCCGCTGGTCCGCGCGAAGACGAAGTCGTGGGTCGCGACGTGCAGCCCCGTGTTCCAGATCTTCGCGCCGTTGATGCGCCAGCCGTCGCCGTCGCGCACCGCGCGCGTCTCCATCCAGGTCGCGTCCGAGCCGTGATTCGGCTCGGTCAACCCGAACGCGACGCTTAACGAGCCGTCGAGGATTCCGGGGATGAACGTGTCTTTCTGATCTTTGGTGCCGAAATCGCGGAACATCAGGACCGTCGGCAGGTTGCCCACGATCGAGCTTTCGTTCTGAAGATCATTGTGCAACCCGAGCCCTTTGGCGGCGAGGTGCTCCCGGATAATCGCCATCGCCAGGTTCGAGCCGTCCTTGCCGCCGTACTCCCTGGGCAGCGCGAAGCGGTAGTGCCCGGCGCGGTCAGCGCGCCGGCGCATCTCGCCCAGCAGCGCCTCCCATTCATGGCGCGGCAGGCCGCCGCGCTCGAAGTCGGTGCGCGCCCATTCGCGGCGATGGTCGAAGAAGCGGATGTTGTCGTTTTCGCGCTCGAGCGGCTTGATCTCGCGCTCGATAAATTCGTCGAGCTCGTAGAGATATGCGGCGATTTGCGCCGGTATTTTGAAATCCAAGGGCGGTGCTCCTTCGGCGGTTTTCCCCGAGTCTCGTCCGCGCGCGGCCGGCCAAATCCGGCTGGAGGGACATTCGATCATCGCTTAGCTTGGGCTCGATCATTGCCTAGTTTAAGGTAAAGATCACGCAAACCGGCCGCCGATAAATCCTGTCGCCGCGGCGGCATTGTCTATCGCGCAGTTGACAACTCGCCAGATGGCTCGCGAACCCGACCCCGGCAAGCACAGGCATCGTGTCGCGCTTGTCAGCGGCGGCAACCGCGGGATCGGATTCGAGGTCGTCCGCAAGCTCGCCGCGCTCGGCCATACGGTGATTCTCGGCTCGCGCGACCTCGCCAAGGGCGAGGCCGCCGCATACGCCATCGGCGACAACGTTCCGGGGCGCGTGATCGCGGCGCGTCTGGACGTGACGGACCTCGCCGTGGTCGAGCATCTCGTCAATGAGATCGATCGACGCTTCGGCGCGCTCGACATCCTGATCATCAACGCGGCGATTCACTACGACACCTGGCAAACCGCCGTCGCCGCCGACGTCGAAGGCGTCGTGCGCGAGGCGTTCGAGACCAATCTGCTTGGCGCTTGGCGGATGATTCGCGCCTGCGCGCCGCTGATGCGGCGAAACCGCTTCGGCCGAATCGTCAACGTGTCGAGCGGCGCCGACGCGATCTCCGCGATGGTCGCGGGCACGCCGGCATACTCGACGAGCAAGGCGGCGCTCAACGCGCTGACGAAAATCGTCGCCGACGAACTCCGCGATAGCGGCATCCTGGTCAATGCGGTGTGTCCGGGATGGGTCGCGACCGAGATGGGCGGAGCGGGCGGGCGGCCGGTCGCCGAGGGCGCCGCCGGTATCGTATGGGCGGCCAGCCTGCCCGACGGCGGGCCGACCGGCGGCTTCTTCCGCGACCGAAAGCCGATTAGCTGGTGAACGCGCCGCCCGACGGAGTTGAGGTTGCCGCCGCCGCAGGCGAGTCAAGACGCTTTTTTGCTGGCCTTTCCGGATGAAATGGACGTAAGATGCGTTTAGCCGAGACCGTGCCCGTTGGAGGTAACCCGCGATGAAATTCATGTACTTTTTTCTCCCCAGCATTCCGGGAACGCTCGAAGAGCGGCGCACGCTGCGCCCGATCGCGAACCGCACCGAGCGCTGGCAGCGCATGATCGAAGAAGTGGTCGAGATCGCGCAGTTGGCCGAGGAGGTCGGGTTCGACGCGGTCTGCTTTCCCGAGCATCACCTGCACAGCGAAGGCCTGGAGATGGGCAGCCTGCCGGTGCTGACCCAGCACGTGATCCACAACACCAAGCGCATCAAGGTCGGACCGATCGGCTACGTGCTGCCGGGATGGAATCCGCTTCGGCTCGCGCTCGAAATCGCATGGCTGGATCAATTGACCAAGGGCCGGACGTTCGTCGGCTTCGCGCGCGGCTACCAGGCCCGCTGGCTCAACCAGATGGCGCAGAAGATCCACGTTACCGCTACCACCAGCGACAAGAGCGAAACCGACCGCGTCAATCGCGAGGCCTTCGAGGAGGTCTTCCGCTTCCTCAAGCTCGCGTGGGGCGACGAGCCGTTCCGCTTCAATGGCAAGTACTACGAATATCCCTCCCCGCAGGAGGGCATCCAGTGGCCGCCGCACAAATGGACGCGCGAGTACGGCTTTCCCGGCGAGGTTGACGAGGAAGGGCGCATCCAGAAGATCAACGTGGTGCCGAAGCCGTATCAGAAGCCGCATCCTCCTCTGTTCCAGGCCTTTTCGATCAGCGAGGAAACTGTGCGCTGGTGCGCGCGCGAAGGTATCACGCCGACCATCCTGATTTCGCAGCCGCCCCTTTTGCGCAAGCTGGTCGAGGCGTACCAGGAAGAAGCGCGAAAGGCCGGCCGCCAGTTGAAGCTCGGAGAGAGCGTCGGCGTGCTGCGCGCCGTGTATCTCGCGGAGAATCACGCGCACGCGGAGAAATTGGCCGAGGACGGAGTGATCGGCACCGCGTTCCGCGAGTTCTTCTACCATTTCGGCTTCTTCGAAGCGTGGCGCGAGGCCGAGGACGACGCCAAGTACGGCAAGAAGATGCTGCCGCCCGAGGAGGCGACGATCGCGCGGATGGAACGGGCGGACTTTGCCTATCTCGGCACCGTCGCCGACGTGCGGCACAGGATGGACGAGCTGGTCGAAAACGCGCATCCGGAATGGTTCGTGTGGCAAGGCGACCAGGGATTGCTGCCCCTCGCGGAGGCGCGGCGACAGGTCGAGATTTTCGGCAAGGAACTGCTCCCGCGCTACAAGTAAGAGATTGCGGACGAGGAAGCGCCGAAGGGAAAATCCATCCGGCGCTTCCTCGCTTGACCCCGATCCCATCCCTTCCCCAAAACAGGCGGGGGCGGGAGCAAAAAGACCCGTCGCGCAAATTGTCCTGGCCGAGAAAGTAAGAAAGTCGAGACACCCGAATGCGGGTACTCCGTCCCTCGTCGCGTTGCGCCGTTGAAGTTTACCAATGCAGCACGCGCTCTGCGTTCAGATGACAGATCTTTTCCTTGTCCTGCTCGCTGATTTGCAGATGGCCCAGCCAATCGGCCGCAGTCCGATTCGATTCATACGGCCAGTCAACTGAAAACATGATGTTATCCGCGCCGAGCGCCATCAGGGTGCACAAAAACGCGGGCGCGAAAAAGTTGCCGCTGGTCGTGACCATCAGGTTCTGCGTCAGATATTCAGCCGGCGTCCGCTTCAGACCGCGGCGCCTGGCGGCGAATTGAGTATAGTCGTTCATGCGGTGAATCCAGAACGGCAGGCCTTCGCCGAGATGACCAAGGATCATTTTTAGATTGGGACAAGCGTCGAACAGCCCGGCGAATACCAGTCGGAGGAAGTGCGTGCACGTATCCATCGCAAAGCCCCACGCCGGCGTCGCGAGCTCTTCGAAACCCTTGAAGTAGGTCTTGAACACGTCCGGATGCGGAATCGTCGGATGCAGGTAAATCGGCACGTGCAGCGCCTGCGCACATTCGAAGATTGCCCAGTACTTGCGATTGTCGAGATATTCGCCGTGGACGTGGCCGTTGACCATCGCGCCCTTGAAGCCGAGCTTGGTGACGGCGCGCTCCAGCTCTTTGGCGGCCGCGGCGGGAACGCCAGTGGGAATTGAAGCAAAGCCAGCGAGGCGATCCGGATGCGCGCGGACCGCTTCGGAGAGCCTGTCATTGGCGTCGGTCGCCATCGCGATCGCCGTGTCGCCTTCGAAGTACTCGCATCCCGGCATGGTCAGGGAAACGACCTGCATGTCGATTCCTGCCGCGTCCATCGCGGCAATCCGCGTCTCGCCGAGGTTCGAGAGCTCGGCCGCGATGTCGTAACCGAGATAGCCGCTGCGGTCGGCGATAAAATTGTATCCGGGCACGTTCCCGCTCGGAAACTTCTGCTGGAACATCGGCGTAGCAAAATGATCTTCGAGCGTGATTATCCTCACGGCCGATCCTCCCTCACCAAAGCGCGGCAGATTTTTCAGCCAGCTATCGTTGTAGTTCTCATTTCGTAGCCCTGATTTCCCGATGATTCAACACAAGGCTTTTCCGCTCGGCCTCTCACTGAATCTGGAGGCCGAGTGTAAAAAGATGTGGGAAGGGCCGGTTGTGGGATAACGGTTTTATCGGTGCGACGACAGATGAAGCTCAAGCTATGCGCGAGGCCCGCTTGTCGATCGAAGAGATACTCGCAGTCTCCTGAGCCGGGTTCCTCGCGAAGCCGCGCTTGCCGATAAGGCCATCTATGGCGACTGGCCCTGCGCCGCCCATAACAAGAGCAGCCAGGCAGGCGAGATAAAGTAGGTTAACTTCGTAGCCCGGCGGTCCGAACTGCGCGCCCGCGGCGGTCACCGCCAGAAGCTTGATCGAGCTGAAGCCGTATGGCAGGTGGACCTTAAACAGAGCTACTAGTAGGACAGCCGCCATCGGCGCGCTGGCAATCGCCACGAACGCGCCAAGAATTACGGCGAGGCCTCCGAACAGTTCGACAAGAATCGTGGCCCATGCCATCAAATGCGGGGCGGGGACTGCCATCGCATGGAGAATAGCGGCGAACACGTCCGGACCCTTGGACAGCTTGGCGTACCCGTGCTCCATGAAGCCGTATCCAACAATCAGGCGCAGCGGAATCGGAGCCCAGCAAGCAATGGGAGATCGATTCGACGATCCGAAAAC
>DASXMF010000020.1:0-1593 GCA_036495845.1 Rhizomicrobium sp. | reverse complement strand
ACGCTGATCGACGCGTTCGCGTCGGGAAAGCGGCCATCAACCTCGGGCCGGGAATGGATCGACGCGTCCAATCCGGCATTGAAGAGCCTCGCCGACGTGGCGAACATTGCGGTCGATCTTTCCGACGACCACGCGCGGGCGGAGCTCGATGCCGCACGCCTGAACCTCGCCATCCATCTTTGCATCATGGTCCTGTCGCTCGCCGCGGCGCTGGTTGCGACGCTGTTCATCAGCCGCAGGATCGCGCGCCCGATGTCCAGGATCGCCGAGACCATGCGGCTTGTGGCAGACGGCGACATGGCTTGCGAGGTCCCCTTCGGAAACCGCGCCGACGAGATCGGAGAGCTTTCGCGCGCGCTGGCCGTGTTCCGCCGCAACGCGCTCGAAAAGCGGCGCGTCGAGGACGAGCTGGCCCAGAGCCGCATCGCCGAGCAATCCGCCGAAGCCGCCAGCCGCGTCAAATCCGAGTTTCTGGCGCATATGAGCCACGAGCTGCGGACGCCCCTCAACGCCATCATCGGATTTTCCGACATGATGCTGCAGGGCATCTTCGGTCCGCTGGAGAACCAGTATGGCGAATATGTCGGGCTCATCAACAAGGCGGGTTTGCATCTGCTCGAGGTGATTTCCAACATACTGGATATGTCCAAGCTCGAAGCAGGCAAATTCGTCCTTCATGTGGAAAACGTGGATATCGCCGGATTGATCGGCGATTGCACCGCGCTGATGCGCTTCGCGGTCGAGGAACGCCAGATTCTGCTGTCCGCGAATGTGCCGGCGGATGGGGCAAGCCTGGCGGCCGATCCGCGCGCGCTGAAACAGATTGTGATCAATCTGCTGTCCAACGCCGTCAAGTTCACGCCGAAAGGCGGCGAAGTTCTGGTCTCCGTCACAGCGGGCGCGGATGTTCTGGAGATTGCCGTCCGCGACACCGGGATCGGGATTCCCAGGGCCGCGCTCGAACGCGTCGGGCGCCCGTTCGAGAGGCTAACCAACAATCCCCACGTCGCGCGCGAGGGAACGGGGCTCGGTCTCGCACTCGTTCACGGCCTGGCCCGCCTGCACGGAGGTGCGGTGCGCATCGACAGCACAGAAAACGTGGGAACCGTGGTGACGGTGGCGCTTCCCATATTGCGGCAGGCCGCGGCGGCGTAATCCCTGCCCAAAATACAAAGAAACCAGAAATCGGGCGACAGGTAATGCATTTACGGTCGCTGCATTTCCTGCCCTCATCGTACGTACCTCATCCGCTGACGTTGTCTGGCCGCAGGATAGCTGCCATCCGTGCAGCTGCCGCAGGACACGCGATTGCGGCAAGGAGATGGGCCGAATGAGGCGAAGGTTAATTGTCGATATTTTCTGTCGAAGCGTGAAAAATCGCGTATGCTTCACGCTTCCATGTGTGGAGTATCTGTCCCGAACGGAAATTTACGATGGGGGGAACAATGGTCTGCTCAGGTTCGACGCTCGCAAAACGCTCGCGAATTCTTGGCTGCTTCGGGGTATTTCTCGCGTTTGTTCCGATCGCCGGATTGGCCCAAAGCTGTACGTGGAACACTGACACGGGTTGTACGAACGAGGGGGCGGTGTGTC
>DASXMF010000019.1:0-23766 GCA_036495845.1 Rhizomicrobium sp. | reverse complement strand
ACGGGATCGTGCCCGCGGGCTGGATGGTTTATCCGGTGATGTTGCTCGCCCTGTTCGGATGGACGATCGCGCAGCCGACGATCATGGGACTGATGTCGCGAACTTTGCCGGCAAACGAGCAAGGCCTGTTGCAGGGAGCGATTGCAAGCGTGAACAGCCTGACCGCCGTGCTCGGTCCGCCTGTGTGGAGTTCGATCTTTGCCTATTTCGTCAGTGCTGCCGCGCCGGTCGTTGTTCCCGGCGCCGCGTTCGATGCCGCCGCAATCGTATTTCTGCTGGCGCTTGTGCTCGCGGCGCGGACGCTGACGCCCGAGCCGGCTCCCAACGTCGCGGTTGTTGATACGGGGACATCATAAGAATTCCTCGTCGTTGCGACACCCCCGACGCGATCCCGGCGCCGGGACGAGGCGGAAAGGCCTGCGGAACCGCCGCCGTCATCCCTGAGCCAGGGCGGAACACTCCAAGAACACGAATATTAGGATTCCATTTACCATGATCGACGACAATCTTGTCGTTTTCGATTCGTTCCAGTCAAACGCAAGCGATAGCCGCAGGTGTTCCAGCCCTAGCCTAAGCGAACTGCCCGGTTTTCTTGGACTTTTGCTTGACTCTCCGCCTTAGCCCATGTTATCCCATCTCATCCCATGCCAATAGGCCGCACAGCCCTCTGAATCGACCGGCTGCCCGACCCCGGCGGGGGTAGATCGAAGGGGGCAGTCCAATCCACATGGGCGTGGCAGCGCATCCGCCGTTCATCTCAATGCCTGTGGGCGCGCTCGACAGGAAGGGCCGCGTCTGCATTCCCGCGCCGTATCGCCAGATTCTCGCCGCCCAGAACACCAACGGCGTCTATGTCTGCCCCTCCTTCTACGAACCGGCGCTCGAGTGCTTCGGCGAGAATGTGCTGCAGGAATTCCATCAATCCCAGGCCGGGGACGATCCGTTCTTCGCCGAATCCCATGACGTGAAGGCGTTCTCGGTGCTGGCGATGACGCAACTGCTCGCGCTGGACGAGACCGGTCGCGTGCGGCTTCCCGATGCGCTGATCGCGCATGCGGGACTTGCCGAGAATGTCACCTTCGTCGGCATGGGTCGCAAATTCGAAATTTGGGATACGGAGCGTTTCGCCCCGGTGCTCAACGAGCGCATTGCGGCCGCTCGCGCGCTGCGAAAATCCCCACAGGCCGCAACATGAGCGAAGGTCACACGCCGGTCCTGCTCGCGGAAGTTCTCGACGCTCTCGCTCCGCGCGACGGCGCGAACTACGTCGATGGAACGTTCGGCGGCGGCGGCTATGCGCGCGCCATTCTCGAGCGTGCCGCATGTCGCGTTTTCGGCATCGACCGCGATCCCGATGCGATCCGCGGGGGCGCGGCATTGGCCCAACGATATTCAGGGCGGCTCGCGCTCGCGCAGGGCCGGTTCTCGGAAATGGAGGCGCTTCTGGCGCGTGAGGGAGAGTCCGGCAGCGACGGCGTCGTGCTCGATCTCGGCGTGTCGTCCTTCCAGCTGGACCGGGCTGAAAGAGGTTTTTCCTTTCGCAGCGACGGCCCGCTCGACATGCGCATGGACCGCGACGGGGCTTCGGCCGCCGACTTCGTCAATACGGCGCCGGAATCGGAACTGGCGGAAATCATCGCCCGGCTGGGAGAAGAACGGCACGCGCGGCGTGTCGCCCGCGCCATCGTGGCGGCGCGGCCGCTCTCGCGAACGCTGGAGCTGGCGCAGATCATCGTCGCGGCGCTCGGTCCCGGCGCTGCCCGCCACAAAATCCATCCGGCGACGCGCACATTTCAGGCGTTGCGTCTCCACATCAACAACGAGCTCGGTGAGTTGACGGCCGGCCTTGCAGCGGCGGAGCGCGTGTTGAGACCGCACGGACGCCTTGCCGTCGTGTCGTTCCATTCGCTGGAAGACCGCATCGTCAAGCAGTTCCTGGCCGAGCGGACGGGCCGCGTATCCGCAGGCTCCCGGCACGCGCCCCAGATCTGCGCGGCGCGGCCCCAGACCTTCCGGATACTTTCGCTGCAACCGCGCCGGCCCGGCGCCCCCGAAACAGCACACAATCCACGTTCCCGCTCGGCACGGCTCAGAGCCGCCGAACGTACATCCGTTCCGCTCGCGGCCTAGGAGGCAACCATGATACGGATCCTCAATTTCTTCTGCTTCGCATCCGCCGCTTTATGTTGCCTTGCGCTCTATCACGTTTCGGAACAGACGCGAATTGCGCGCATCCACCTCTCGGCCGTGGAACGACAGATCGCCGACGAGCACGATGCCATGAAGGTTCTGCAGGCCGATTGGGAACGCGTCTCGGAACCGTCGCACATCCAGGCGCTGGCGCAGACGAAGATCGGCCTCTCCGATACGCCGGCGGTCGCGTTGGCCTCGCTCGAAGCGCTGCCGCGCCGCGGCGAAACGCCGGCCGCGTCGCCGGTCCAGACCGCGAGCATCTCCGTTGTGCCAAATTCGGTCGATCCGCATCTTCATCTTGCGGCCGCCCATGCGGGGAACTGACGGACAAATCTACGCTCCAATCGAGCGGAGGCAGGATGCGCGCGAGACCGTTTCAGTAATTCAGCGGCGCATCGTCATCGCCGCGGGCATCTGCGTGATGGCCTTCGCCCTGATCGGCGTCCGCCTGGTCGATGTCGGCATCATGAAAGGCCGCGTGACCGGTGCGGCCGAAACCGCGGGAGACCGGACGCCTTCCGCCCGCGCCGACATTCTCGATCGCAATGGCGTCGTGCTTGCGCGCGACCTGCCGGTGGCGGATCTTTACGCACGCCCGCACGCATTCGATGACAGGCGCGAAGCGGCCTTGGCGTTGGCAGGGATTTCTGGCGTCAGCGGAACCCGTCTGGAACGCGCGTTCGACACCTCCCACAATTATGTGCTCGTCGCGCGCCAGCTCGTTCCCGACGTGCAGGCACGCATCGTTCAGCTTGGACTGCCGGGACTCGAATTCGAGCCGGCGGAAAAGAGGTACTATCCGGAAGGATTGGCGGCCGTGCAGGTGCTCGGCACAACCGATCCCGACGGCAACGGCGTCGATGGTCTCGAGCTTGGGCTCGACTCCACGCTGCGAGATGCCGAACCCGGCGCAGGCGTTGCGCTTTCCCTCGATCTGCGCGTGCAATATGCGCTCGCTCACGAGGTCGAGCAGGCACGCGAGAATTTCAGCGCCCGCGCGGCCGGGGGCATCGTTCTCAATGTGCGGACCGGCGAAATCCTTGCCATGGCTTCCCTGCCGGATGCGCAGAACGAACAGGGCGCCGCGGCGAACTCCGATCCGCGCCGCAACCGCATGGCGCAGGACGTCTACGAGCTTGGTTCCGTTTTCAAGATATTTTCCTTCGCGCTCGCCATGGAAGACCGTACCGTTCGTCTGGACGAGGCGTTCCCAATCGCGGCCGGCTTCCACATCGGCCGCTATACGATTCACGACGCCGAGCACATGCCGGCCGTATTGACGGCGCGCGACATCCTTGCGCAGTCCTCGAATGTCGGCACGGCGCAGATCGCCTTGCGCTCCGGACCCGAGCGGCAGCGCGCCTTTCTTGCCCGGCTTGGCCTTCTCTCACCCGTCCGCACGGAATTGCCGGAACATGCCGCGCCGCTTGTTCCCCGGCACTGGGGCGAAGTCGAAACGGCGACGATCGGGTTCGGCCACGGCATCTCCGTTACGCCCTTGTCCTTCGTCACCGCCGCCGCAACAGTCGTGAATGGCGGGCGGCGCATCATCCCGACTTTTCTCAAACAGGGTACCGACGCGCGCGGCGAACAGCTCATCAAGCCCGAGACCAGCGCCACCATGCGCGAACTCATGCGCTACGTGGTCACGAATGGAACGGGCAGGAAGGCTGACGTTCCCGGCTACGATATCGGCGGAAAGACCGGTTCGGCCGAGAAGGTCTCCGGGCGAGGCTACGTCGCCCATCGTTTGATGACATCGTTCTGCGCCGTCTTTCCCATTGAAAACCCGCGCTATCTCGTGTTCGTGATGCTCGACGAGCCGCACGGCACGAAGGCAACCTTCGGTCTTGCTCTGGCAGGCTATACCGCCGCCCCGCTCGCCGGTCGCGTCGTTGCGCGCATTGCACCGATGCTTGGCATGCCAACGGACAGCTCCGCCGTCGCGCAGGCCAAAGACAATACATAATGGAAACACAATCCGGGGCGATCGTTGCGGTGCGAATGGCGGACAAGGGCCCCATGAGCGAGGATTGCGCCTTCGAAGGTCTGGCGAGCGACAGCCGCGCGGTCGGGCCCGGCTATCTTTTCGCAGCGCTGCCCGGCACGCGGACAGATGGCGCCGATTTTGTCGCCGATGCCATCCGTCGCGGCGCCGTCGCCATTCTCGGCTGCCCTCCGTTGCGCGCGGAGGTCGAAAAGCATGGTGTGCAATTCATCGCCGACGAAAATCCCCGCCGCAGGCTGGCGGAAATTGCCGCCGAACATTTCGGCGCACAGCCGCGGGTCGTCGCCGCTGTCACCGGCACGAACGGCAAGACATCGGTCTGCGTTTTTCTGCGCCAGCTGTGGGAGAGGAGACGGCTCAGGGCAGCCAGCATCGGCACCATCGGCGTGGTGGCGCCATCGGGCACCGCCATGCTCGCGCACACCACGCCGGACGCAATCGAAACGCAGCGCCTGCTGGCGCGCCTCGCCTGCGAAGGCGTCACCCACGTTGCCCTTGAAGCGTCCAGTCATGGCCTCGATCAGTTTCGTCTTGACGGTGTCGACATCGCTGCGGCGGCTTTCACCAATCTCACCCGCGACCATTTGGATTATCACGGCAATTTCGAGAATTATTTCGCCGCCAAGCTTCGGCTGTTCGGCGAACTGATTGCTCCCGGCGGGCTCGCCGTCGTCAACGCGGATGCCGAAGGGGTGGAGCGATTCGTTGCCGCGGCACAGGCTCGGGATCTTCGGCTGCTGACCGTCGGCGAGACTGGCTGCGAGCTTCGCATCCAATCGCGCGCGCCGCATCCGGAAGGACAGTCGCTGCGCATCGCTTTTGCCGGCAGGACCCACGATGTGGAACTGCCCATTGTCGGTGCGTTTCAGGCATCGAATGCCTGCGTGGCGGCCGGACTTGCCATCGGACTGGGCGAGGCGCCGGAGGAAATCTTTGCGGCCCTCTCCGGCCTGAGAGGCGCGCCGGGCCGGCTCGAAAAGGTTGCGGTTGCGCACCGTGGCGCGGCCATCTACGTGGACTATGCCCACACTCCCGACGCTCTCGAATCCGTGCTCACTGCTCTCAGGCCGCATGTCGCGGGCAAATTGAGGCTCGTGTTCGGTTGTGGTGGCGACCGCGACAGGGGCAAGCGACCGGTGATGGGCGCGATCGCCGCGCGGCTGGCCGACGACGCCATAGTGACGGACGATAATCCGCGTAGCGAGGATGCCGCCGGGATTCGCCGCGAGATTTTGGCAGGCTGTCCCGGCGCCACGGAAATTGGCGAGCGCGCGGAGGCGATCCGTGCGGGCGTCGCCGCCCTCGCAGCGGGCGACGTGCTCGTCATCGCAGGCAAAGGCCATGAGAGAGGACAGATCGTCGGCGGCGACACCCGTCCGTTTGACGATTCGCAAGAGGCCCGGACGGCCGCGCGCGAGCTTGCCCCATGAGCGCGCTGTGGACATCGCAGGAGGCGGAAGCCGCCACATTGGGACGGGCGACACGCGCGTTCGAGGCGCGGGGCGTGTCGATCGACACACGCACGCTCAAATCCGGCGATCTGTTCGTTGCCCTCAGGGGCGATGCGCGTGACGGACATCATTTCATCACCCGCGCGCTCGCGGGCGGCGCCGCGGCCGCACTTGTCTCCAGCGTTCCCCACGATGTTGCGACCGATGCCCCGCTCCTTGTCGTGGCGAATACGCAGCGCGGCCTGGAAGATCTCGGTCGCGCGGCGCGCACGCGCGCCCATGGACGTGTGGCGGCGGTCACGGGCAGCGCCGGCAAGACGACGACCAAGGAAATGCTTCGCATCGCCCTTGGTGCATTGGGGTCCACGCACGCCTCGGCCGCGTCCTACAACAATCATTGGGGCGTGCCGCTCAGTCTCGCGCAGTTTCCGCGCGGTCATGCTTTCGGTGTGTTCGAGATCGGCATGAATCACTTCGGCGAGATCCGGGCGCTCGGGAGTTTCGCGCGGCCCGATGTTGCGCTCGTCACCACGATTGCGCCGGCCCACCTCGAATATTTCGGCAACGTCGAATCGATCGCTGATGCGAAATCGGAGATTTTCGAAGGGCTTTCGCCGGGAGGAGTGACGATCGTACCGGCCGAAAATGTCTGCACGGCCCGCCTTGTCGCCCGCGCTCGCCAGGCCGGCGTGGGGCGCATTCTGCGCTTCGGCGAATCCCCGGAAGCGGATGCGAGGCTTCACTCGTGGTCCGAGACCGGCGGCGAAACGCGGATCGACGCAGAGATCATGAGCCGGCGCTGCCTGTTCAGGATCGGAGCGACGGGCATGCACATCGTGCACAATGCATTGGGCGCGTTGCTCGCGGTCGCTGCGCTCGAAGGCGATGTGGTCGAGGCCGCGGCTTCGCTCGCGTCCTTCAAGGCGCTCAAGGGCCGCGGCGCACGCATTACCCTCCCGCTGCCGGAAGGGTCTGCGGAGATCATCGACGAAAGCTACAACGCAAACCCCGCCTCCATGCGCGCGGCGCTCGCGCTTCTGCGCGCGGCGAAGCCCGGCGGTGGCGGCAGGCGCATCGCCGTGCTGGGAGACATGCTGGAGCTCGGCGAGGAGAGCCCTTCGCTGCATGCCGCGTTATCGGACGCCGTGGACGAGGCGCGCGCGGACATCGTGTTTGCCTGCGGCAGGGACATGCGCGCGTTGTTCGATGTCCTGCCGGCATCGCAGCGCGGAGCGTGGGGCGACACATCGTCCGATATCGCGCCGCAAATCGTCCGCGAAATCCGTGCAGGCGATGTGGCTTTGGTCAAAGGTTCGCTCGGCAGCCGCATGTCGGTGATCCTCGACGCCCTGAAAAACCACGCGGGAGCAAACTGATCATGCTTCCGCTTCTCCTGGTGCCGCTTTCGGAACACGCCGGCGTGCTCAATGTCTTCCGGTACATCACGTTTCGCACCGGTGGCGCGCTCATGACCGCGCTTCTCATCGCTTTCGCGATCGGGCCGCCGATGATCCGACGGCTGCGCGCGAGCCAGGGCAAGGGTCAGCCGATCCGCGCCGACGGTCCGGCGCGTCACCTCATGGAGAAACAGGGCACGCCCACCATGGGTGGCCTGTTGATTCTCCTCTCGTCGGTCGGAGCCACCCTGCTTTGGGCCGACCTCACCCAGGCTTACGTCTGGATCGTGCTGTTCGTGACTCTCAGCTTCGGCCTCCTTGGCTTCGCCGACGACTACCTCAAGGTCGCGAAACGTTCCCCGCAAGGTGTGAGCGCCAACACGAAGCTCATGACCCAGATCGCGGTCGCGCTGCTGGCGTCATTTCTGCTGATGTCTCTGGAGGACCGATCGCTCGCGGGGACGGTGGCGATCCCCTTCCTCAAGACGGTACTCCTGCACCTGGGCTGGGCGTTTCCTGTTTTCGGCGCTCTGGTGATCGTGGGTTCGTCGAACGCGGTCAATCTCACCGACGGCCTCGACGGTCTCGCCATCGTTCCGGTCATCATCGCGGCGCTCGCCTTTGCGTTGATTGCCTATCTCGTCGGCAACATAAAATTCGCCGACTACCTGCAACTGCACTACATTTCTGGTACCGGCGAGCTTGCGGTGTTTCTTGCGGCGCTGATCGGCGGCGGACTTGGATTCCTCTGGTACAATGCGCCTCCCGCGATGGTCTTCATGGGCGACACGGGATCGTTGTCGCTGGGCGGCGCCCTCGGCGGGGTCGCCATCGCCACGAAACACGAGATCGTGCTGGCGATCGTCGGTGGCCTGTTCGTCATCGAGGCCGTTTCCGTCATCGTGCAGGTGGCGTCGTTCAAGCTGACGGGCAGGCGCATCTTCCGCATGGCGCCGATCCATCATCACTTCGAACAGCTGGGCTGGCATGAATCCACGATCGTAATCCGCTTCTGGATCATTGCGGTGGTGCTGGCCCTGATCGGTCTTTCCACGCTTAAGCTCAGATGAGCACCCAGCCATGATCCCCGTCCGCTCATTCGGCGATCGCGACGTCGGCGTGTTTGGTTTGGCGCGCTCGGGTCTCTCCGCCATCAAGGCTCTGAAGGCGGGTGGTGCGCGTATTTTCGCGTGGGACGAAAACGAGGCGGCGCGTGCCGAGGCTGCGGCGCTGGGCGCCAAAGTCGCGCCTTTTCCGGCCTGGCCGTGGATCGCATCGGGACATTGGTGCTCAGCCCCGGCGTGCCTCTCACCCACCCAAGCCCTCACGAAGTGGTGACGGCGGCACGCGGCGCGGGCGCACGGATTGTCGGCGATGTCGAGCTCTTTGCGCGGGAAATTCGTCCCGATGCGGCGCAACCCAACCGCATGCCGGTGATCGCAGTCACCGGCACCAACGGCAAGTCGACGATCTCGGCGCTTGTCGGACACATTCTCTCGTCCTGCGGTTTCCAGGCGGAGGTCGGCGGAAATATCGGCAAACCGGTGCTCGACCTTGCGCCGCCCAAATCCCGCGCGATCTACGTCATCGAAATTTCTTCCTACCAGATCGATCTGGCGCCGGGCTTCATGCCGGATGTGGCGTTACTCACAAACATCACGCCCGATCACATCGAGAGACACGGTTCGCTTGCGAATTATGCGGCGGTGAAGGCGCGGCTGCTCGAACAGACTTCGGCCGATGGATCCGTCGTGGTCGGCGTCGACGATCCGCACAGCGCCGCCATTTACACAAGGCTCGCTGCCAGGCGCGGCGCCGGCGCAGTACCCGTTTCGGTCGGCAAGGTTCTAGGACGGGGCATTTTCGTCGTGGACGGAAGTCTTTACGACGCCTGGGGCATTCGTGCGTCGAAAGTGATGGATCTCGCCGACGCCGCCCACCTCCCCGGCCAGCACAATTGGCAGAATGCGGCTCTGGCCTATGCGGCTGTCCGGCCCTTCGTGAAAGACACGCGCGCAATCGCATCGGCGATCGCTCGCTTTCCCGGTCTCGCCCATCGCATGGAGGATGTCGGCTGCGTGGGAAAGGTCCGCTTCATCAACGATTCGAAGGCGACGAACGCCGCCGCCGCCTCACGCGCACTTCTCTGTCTGAATGATATTTTCTGGATCGTGGGCGGGCGGCCCAAGCAAGGCGGGATTGATTCTCTGGTGCCGCTTTTGCCGCGCATCCGCAAAGCCTATCTGATCGGCGAAGCCGCTGATGCTTTCGCCGGCGTGCTCGAGGGCCAGGTTCCTTACGAAAAATCCAGCACACTTGAGAACGCGGTCGCGGCTGCGTTCGCGGATGCGTCGCATTCGGAAATTGCCGCACCGGCCGTTCTGCTCTCCCCCGCCTGCGCGTCGTTCGATCAGTTCCGCGACTTCGAGGAGCGCGGCGACCGATTCCGCGCTCTGGCGGTCGAGCTTGGCGGATATGTCCGGAGGGAAGCGTCGTGAGGGAATTTTCGAAGGGGCGCTCCCAATGAATCGCGCGGACCGGCGCGGCGCGGCCGATTGGTGGTGGACCATGGATCGCTTTGCGCTTGCGTCCATGCTCGGTCTTTTCGCCATCGGTCTGATGCTGGCTTTCGCCGCCAGTCCGGCGGCCACCGGCGGGCCAATGACGCAAGGCGACTTCCGGTATGCAGCCAAGCAGATCGCCTTTGCCGGGATAGCGGTGATGATGGTCGGTGCTGCGTCCACCTTGCCGCTGCGGAGCATCAAGCTGTCGGCGGCGCTGATCTATGGTCTCTCGGTGATCGGTTGCGCCGTCGCGCTGTTTGCCGGCAACGAGGTTCTTGGGGCAAGGCGCTGGATCAATCTCGGCTGGGTCACTCTGCAGCCCTCGGAATTTCTCAAGCCGAGCTTTGCAGTTCTCGCCGCGGCGGTTCTCGCCGACACCCGGAAAATGATCGTGCCGAAGGAATTGGTGGCGCTCGTCCTCGCGGCGCCCGCACTGCTCGTGCTGGTGTTGCAGCCCGACGTCGGACAAACCGCCCTGCTGCTGGCGCTGTGGGCAGCGCTCCTGTTCTTCAACGGAATATCGCTCGTGTGGATCGGAATGCTGGCGGGATCGAGCGCAGGATTGGGTCTTCTCGCCTATCTGCTGTTTCCCCATGTGCACCACCGAATCAATCAGTTCTTCGACCCGCAATCGACAGGTTATCAGGCGGGGCTCGCTCTGAGGGCATTCGCCCATGGCGGCTTCGCCGGCGTCGGCCCCGGAGCGGGCACCGTCAAATATCATCTTCCGGATGCGCATTCCGATTTCATCTTTGCGGTCGCCGGCGAAGAGTTCGGAATCGTGCTGTGCGGAATCATCGTGATCCTGTTCTGCGCGCTGTGCATCAGGCTTCTCCTGCGTTCCGCTCGGATGGGAGACGCGTTCTCCAATCTTGCCGGGGCGGGCCTCGCGATCGTCATTGCGCTGCAGGCATTCATCAACATGGGAGTCGCCGTCAGCCTTCTGCCTACCAAGGGCATGACCCTGCCTTTCATCTCCTATGGCGGTTCCTCCCTGTTCGCCGTCGCTCTGACGATGGGATTCGCGCTCGCCGTTACGCGTCAGCGTTCGAAGATCGGCGAACGCGACGTCGAGCTGTTTGCGTTTCTCCGCGAGGCGCACGGCACATGAACACGGTCGTACTTTCCGCGGGCGGCACGGGCGGCCATCTCTTCCCGGCTCAGGCGCTGGCCGCCGAGTTGCTGCACCGCGGACGCAAAATCGTCGTGATGACGGACAGCCGCGGACGCAACTCCGATACCGCGTTTCCGGGCGCGGACATCGAATCGGTGCCGTCGGCCAGTTTTGTCGGCTCGCTCCCTGCTCGAATGCTTGCTCCTCTGCAGATCGTTTGCGGCATCGTGATCGGCTGGCGAAAACTGAAGCAATTGAAGCCGGCTGCCGTTGTGGGCTTTGGCGGTTATCCCAGCTTTCCCGTGATGGTGGCGGCCTGGCTCTGCGGCTTCCCGACGGCGATCCATGAGCAAAATGCAGTTCTTGGGCGCGTCAATCGGATTCTGGCGACGCGCGTGAGCGCCATTGCCGCATCGCTTACACTGGTGCGATTCGCGCCGAGGGACTCGTCCTATATCGTGTACACGGGCAATCCGGTTCGTCCCGAAGCCGCGCAATTGTCATCGGCAGCCTATGTCGAGCCGGACGAAGACGGGCCCATCCGTCTCCTGGTCTTCGGCGGTAGTCAGGGTGCGCACGCGCTCAGCGAGGTGGTCCCTGCGGCGATCGGTCTGCTGCCCGACGCGCTTCGGCGCCGGCTGCAGATCGTGCAGCAATGCCGGCCGGAGGACATCGAACAGGTTCGTGCGGCTTATTCCGCTAGCGGTGCGGATGCGGAGATCGCACCCTTCTTTGACGATCTTCCTGCACGCATGGCCTCGGCGCATCTCGTGATCTCGCGCAGTGGTGCCTCCACGATCAGCGAACTGGCGGTGATCGGCCGCCCCTCGATACTTGTTCCGTTTCCCTTCGCGACCGACGATCACCAGACAGCGAATGCGCGTGTGCTGGCCGACGCCGGCGCTGCGTGGCTCGCGCCGCAGCGCGATCTGACTCCCGAGCGCCTCGCACTACGCCTGGAAATGATATTCGGCGCGCCGGTGGAACTGGCGCGACGCGCCCGCGCGGCCCACGCGCTGGCAAAACCGGACGCGGCGGCGCGGCTTGCCGATCTCGTCGATCGCATCGCCATTGCGGAGGCGGCATGATCGCGCCGGCTCCCACCCGCGTTCCCTTCGACATAGGAACCATCCATTTCATCGGCATCGGCGGCATCGGCATGAGCGGCATCGCCGAGATCATGCGCAACCTCGGCTATCGCGTTCAGGGTTCCGATGCGATGGAAAACGCGAATGTGAGGAGATTGCGCGCGCTGGGCATACAAGTCGCGCAGGGCCACGCCCCCGAGAATCTCGGCGATGCGATGGTCGTCGTCTATTCCTCGGCGGTGAAGCCCGGAAACGTGGAATTCGACGCGGCGCGCGCGCGTAAGCTGCCGTTGGTCCGGCGCGCCGAAATGCTGGCCGAGATCATGCGGCTTAAGAATTGCGTTGCGGTGGCCGGCACCAATGGAAAAACCACGACGACTACCCTGATCGCCGCTCTTTTCGATGCAGGCGGTCTGGATCCGACGGTCGTCAATGGCGGCGTCATTAATGCCTATGGAACAAATGCCCGTCTCGGCGCTGGCGAGTGGGTGGTGGTCGAAGCCGACGAGAGCGATGGCACGTTCTTGCGGTTGCCCGCGACGATCGCCGTCGTCACCAACATCGATCCCGATCACCTCGATTATTACGGCACGTTTGAACGCATGCGGGATGCGTTCCAACGATTCGTCGAGAATGTTCCCTTCTACGGATTCGCGGTCCTGTGCCTCGACCATCCCGAAGTCCGGGCGATGGTGGGGCGCATGGAGGACCGCAGGCTCATCACGTACGGAATGAGCCCGCAGGCCGATGTGCGCGCAACGAATCTCGCCGGCTCGGACGGCGGTGCACAATTCGACGCGACCATTCTGGACCGGCGCACGGGGCAGCAAATTTTCCTTCCTCAACTCAGTCTGCCGATGCCGGGCGAGCACAATGTGCAGAATGCGTTGGCGGCGATTGCGGTCGCATCTGCGCTTGGGATCGGGGCAGACAGAATCCGCGAGGCGCTCGCGCGGTTTGCCGGAGTCAAGCGCCGGTTCTCGCGCGTCGGCGAATGGAACGGCGCGGCCATCATCGACGATTACGCGCACAATCCGTTCAAGATCGCCGCAGCGCTGAAGGCGGCGCGGCAGGCTTATGCCGGACCGATCGTGGCGGTTGTGCAGCCCCATCGCTATACGCGCCTGCGGGACACCTTCGAGCAGTTCTCCACCTGCCTCCACGACGCCGACACGGCGATCGTTGCGCCCGTCTATGCGGCGGGCGAACAGCCTTTGCCCGGTATTGACCGCGACGCATACGCCGCGTCGCTACGTGCCCATGGCCATCGCAATGTTCTGATCATCGACGGCGCCGACGATCTGCCCCTACTGCTTGCGGATTTGGCAAAACCGGGCGGAGCCATCGTCTGCCTCGGCGCGGGTTCGATCACGCAATGGGCGGCAGGTCTGGAGTCTGCGCTGCAGCGCCTGAAGGCGCGAGCGTCATGAACGCGCGCGTCACAGACACGTTGCCTTCGGTGCGCGGCATCTGGCAGCCGCAAGCTCCGCTGAAGGAATTCCTCTGGTTTCGCGCCGGCGGTCCCGCGGAATTCCAGTTCAGGCCCGCCGATGAGGAGGACCTCTGTGCCTTTCTGGCGGCGCGACCGCCGGCGGTGCCGGTCACAGTGATCGGCGTCGGTTCCAATCTCCTGGTGCGCGATGGCGGCATCAAGGGCGTGGTCGTGCGCCTTCCCGCGAGCTTCGGCCGATGCGCGGTCGAGAATGATCGGGTGCGCGCCGGGGCCTCGGCGCTCGATGCTTCGGTGTCTCGCGTGGCGGCGGATGCCGGTTTGGGCGGGCTCGAGTTTCTGCGCGGGATCCCGGGAACCATCGGCGGCGCGCTGCGCATGAACGCGGGCTGCTATGGGCGCGAGATCAAGGACGTGTTCGTCGAGGCGGTGGCCGTCGATCAAACGGGCAGGCGGGTCACGCTGACCCAGAACGACGTCTCCTTTTCCTATCGAAGCTGCAGAGCTCCCGAGGGCCTCATTTTTCTCGAGGCGGTTCTCCAGGGCGCGCCCGAGTCCGCCGAAATCGTTCGCGCACGCATGGACAAACTTGTGGCCCAGCGAGAATCGACGCAGCCGATTCGTGCGAAGACCGGCGGTTCGACCTTCAAGAATCCGCTCTCGGCTGGCGGCAAGAAGGCCTGGCAGCTGATCGAGGAAGCGGGCTGCCGGGGGCTGCGGCGGAGCGGCGCGCAGGTCTCCGAAAAGCACTGCAATTTTCTGATCAACACGGGCGACGCTTGTGCCGCCGATTTGGAGGCATTGGGCGAGGAGGTACGCGCGCGGGTCGCCGCGCATTCGGGCATCGAGCTCGAATGGGAAATCAAACGCGTGGGGGTCGCATGAGTTCGCCCCGCAGGATCGCGGTTCTCCTTGGCGGCCGCTCGGCCGAGCGCGAGGTCAGTCTCGTTTCCGGCTACGCCTGCGCGGAGGCCTTGCGCGCAGAAGGATTCGAGGCCGTCGAGATCGATGCGCAAGGCGACGTGGCGGCATTGCTCGCAGACGCGAAACCCCAGATCGCATTCAACGCCCTGCATGGACGCTGGGGAGAAGATGGATGCGTGCAGGGCCTGCTCGAGCTGATGCGAATCCCCTATACGCATTCCGGTGTGCTGGCGTCCGCGCTCGCCATGCACAAACAGCGCGCGAAAGAGGTTTTTCGTGCTGAGGGTCTGCCCGTCGTCGCGAGCCTCGTGGTCGATCGGCGCGAAGCGGGCGCCAGACACGTGATGGAGCCGCCTTACGTCGTCAAGCCGGTGAACGAGGGCTCCAGCGTCGGCGTCTTCATCATTCGCAAAGGCGACAATCGGCCGCCGGGCGAACTCGGCAGCGACACCTGGAAGCTCGGGGACGAAGTGATGGTCGAAGAATTCGTTCCCGGCCGCGAACTGACGGTCGCCGTCATGGGCGACCGCGCGCTCGGCGTGACGGAAATCGTCTCGCGCACCAATTTCTACGATTACGAAGCGAAATATGCCGAGGGCGGGTCCCAGCATATCGTGCCGGCGCCCGTTCCGGACGAAGTGAGTCGCGACGCGATGAATTTCGCGTTGCGTGCACACCGCGTGCTGGGTTGCCGCGGCGTCAGCAGAGCCGATTTTCGTTTCGACGACACGGACCATCGCAACCGGCTCGTTCTGCTCGAGGTCAATACGCAGCCTGGCATGACGACCACCTCGCTCGTGCCCGAGCAGGCCCGGCATGCGGGCATGGATTTTCGTGCGCTGGTGCGATGGATCGCGGAGGACGCCTCATGCGATCGCTGAAGCCCCAGGCCAGACGCAGTCGGACCAGCGGCGCAAAACCGTCGCGCCGCGTTGCGCGTTCGGGTCCCAGCGTGCGGGCGGCTTCCGCCTCCGGTAAACGTCGCCATCCGCCGGGCCGTTTCGCGCGCGCTTGGCGCGCTCTTCGCGCCTTCTTCTCGTTCAGACGCCCCGCGGTACGGCTTTCCGCCTGCCTGGCATTCGTTGTGCTCGCGGGCGCGCTGCTGGCCAGCGGATACGTCGAAAGGACGGCCCGGGCAGCCCGCGGCGTCATCAACGGCGTCGTGACGGATGCGGGCTTCGGCATCGCGTCCATTCAAATCTCCGGCAACCGCCGCACCGATCCGCGGGACATTCTCGCCGCACTCGGCTTCGGGCCGGGCGGCTCCATATTTTCTGCCAATGTGCAGGCCGCGCGCCATCATCTGCTCGGTCTCGAATGGATCGCCGATGCGGACGTTCGCCGACAATTCCCGGATTCGATCTCCGTTTCGATCGTCGAGAGATTGCCTTTCGCCCTGTGGGAGACGCCGAGCGGCACCTATGTCGTGGAGCGGTCGGGCCGCACCATCGGCCTTTTCGATGCAAGTTTCTTTCCGCATCTTCCCGTATTGGCGGGCGAGGGAGCGCCGCAATCGGCAGCCGAGCTCATCGATGCGGTAACCGCTCATCGAGCGCTCAGCGCGCGCGTTGCGGGCTACGCGCGGATTTCCGACCGTCGCTGGAACCTGCTGCTGAACGATGACGTCGTAGTGGACCTGCCCGAAGAGGGCTGGGCGAAGGAACTCGACGTGCTCGAACATCTCATTGTCGACAGGGGAATCCTCGAACGCGACATTTCCGAGATCGACCTGCGCATGCCGGATAATTTCTTTTTTGTGCTGCGCAACGGACAGAAGCAGCAGTTGCGGGGGAACGCGGCATAATGGGCGAAACGATTCGCATGCGCACCAGCGAAGCACAATCACCGGCCTACCGGACGGGCCTCGTCGCCGCCCTCGACGTGGGCTCGTCGAAGGTCGTGTGTCTGATCGGCCGGGCGGAACCCGCGAGCCTGCGGGTGGTCGGCGCCTCGCTCCGCGAGTCGCGGGGAATCAAATCGGGGACGGTAACGAGTCTGGAATTTGTGGAAGAGTCGATCCGCGAGGCGGTAGCGGCGGCCGAGAATCTCGCCGATCAGCGCGTGCAGCACGTGCTTATCTCCGTCAATTGCGGCGCGCCGCAAAGCGTAACTTCGCGCGCCGCCATGTCGCTCGACGGCGCACTGGTCTCCGATGAATATCTGCTCGACCTGCTCGCCGAGGGCCGCGCCAACTGCCGGCTCGACGGCCACGAGATCATCCAGTGCGCGCCCGTATCCTACGTGGTCGACGAAGCGCGCGGCGTGCGCGATCCGAGCGGCATGTTCTGCCAGCGGATCGGCGTGCAGATGCATGCGGTCGCGGTCAGGCCGTCACCGCTGCAGAACCTGAGACTCGCGGTCGAGCGCTGTCATCTTTCCATCGGTGGTGCGCTTTTTGCCGCCTATGCCAGCGGGCTTGCAACGCTAACGCAGGACGAGATGCAGCTGGGCGCCACGGTCATCGATATGGGCGCCGGGGTCACCTCCATTGCCGTCTTTCTCGAAGGCGCTCTCGTGCATGTCGATCTCGTGCCGATGGGCGGCGCCTTTGTGACCGCCGACATCGCCCGCGTCCTTGCGGCACCCCTTTCCGCTGCCGAGCGAATCAAGACGCTCTACGGCGCCGCGCTCGGCGATATCGAGACGGGCACCGACGTCGTCGCTGTGCCCCAGATGGGCGAGAACGGCGAGGATTGCGATCTGCGCGTGCCGCGCTCGATGTTGACGAGAATCATTCAACCGCGCCTCGAAGAGATCTTCGGCGAGGTTCAGAATCGGTTGCGGACCGGCGGTTACGATGTAGCGGCAGGCAGGCGCGCCGTTCTGACCGGCGGCGCCTGTCAGCTCGCGGGCGGACGCGAACTGGCCCAGCGTGTGCTTAACAAACAGGTTCGCATCGGCTGGCCGCAGGGCTTGCCGGGTTTGCCGGCGGCCTCCGCGGGTCCCGACTACGCGACGGTAATCGGGCTTCTCATCGCCGGTGCAACGATGCGGCCGGAATCGCTCGATCCGAGCCTCGCGCCGTCCCCGCCGGAACGGCAGAGCTTCCTCAGCCGCATCACAGGAGGATTGATTCGGTGAGCGCGGGATCGATGAAGAAATCTGATGCCGCCGCAGGCGCGGGGGAATGCCGCTATGCGTGGCAAGAGCAACGTGATTCAACAATAACAAGGTGATTCGTTGGGCGTTCGGTGAGGACCATGGTCGCACACGACAAGGAGAGCGGAATATGTCGATTAGTTTGAGAGTTCCCGAAGTCATTGAGCTGCGGCCGCGCATCACCGTTCTTGGCGTGGGCGGGGCCGGCGGCAATGCCGTCAACAACATGATCGCCTCGAAGCTAGAAGGCGTGGAATTCATCGTCGCCAACACCGACGCGCAAGCGCTCGCCCAGTCCAGAGCCGAGCGTCGCATCCAGATCGGCGCGCGCGTCACCGAAGGGCTGGGCGCTGGCGCCCGGCCCGATATCGGTCGCGCGGGCGCCGAAGAATCCCTCGAGGAGATCCTCGAGCACCTCTCGGGTTCGCACATGGTTTTCATCACCGCGGGCATGGGCGGGGGCACCGGCACGGGCGCCGCTCCCGTCATCGCGCGTGCGATCCGCGAACAGGGCGTGTTGACCGTCGGCGTCGTCACCAAGCCCTTCGCCTTCGAAGGCGACAAGCGCATGCGCGTCGCCGAGCGCGGCATCGACGAGCTGCAGGCCTATGTCGACACCTTGATCATCATCCCCAACCAGAACCTGTTCCGCATCGCCAATGACCGCACGACGTTCAGTCAGGCTTTCGCGATGGCCGACGACGTGCTGCATTCCGGCGTGCGCGGGGTGACCGACCTGATCGTGATGCCAGGTCTCATCAACCTCGATTTTGCGGACATCAAGACGGTGATGTCGGAGATGGGCAAGGCGATGATGGGGACAGGTGAGGCCGACGGCGAGGAACGCGCGCTCAAGGCCGCGGAAGCCGCGATCTCCAATCCGCTGCTCGATGATGTTTCGATGAAGGGCGCGCGCGGCGTGCTCATCAACATCACCGGCGGCCCCGACATGATGCTGTTCGAGGTGGACCAGGCGGCGAACCGCATCCGCGCCGAAGTCGATCCAGACGCCAATATCATCTTCGGCGGCACGATCCTCGAGAACATGGAAGGCCGCCTGCGTGTGTCGGTGGTGGCGACCGGCATTGAAGCGGATCAGACCGTTCACATGCCCGACAACGTCGAGCAATTGCGTCCGCGTGCGCGGGCGGCGCAGCTGGGAGCGAGGCCCGAGGCTCGCGCGGCTGCCAATCCCGTGCGCAGTCAGATGGATGTCTTGGCGAAGGAAATCAATGCGAGCATCGCGTCGAGGCAACCCGTTTCTGCGGCCGAGGCGGTCATTCTGGCGGCGCCGGAAGCGCCACCGGTCGAGGAGGAGATTGCCGTGCTGGAACCCGTGCGTATCGAGCCGCTGCCGCGGGCGGCGGAAGTGCGTCCCGCGCCGGAACCGGAGCGGAAACGACGCTTCGGATTTCTGGGGCGGCGGGAAGCGAGGCCCGAGCCCATGCGCGCCGAGCCCCAGATGGCGCCAGGGCCGCAATATGGTCCGCGCCCGCCTGCGCAGGCGGTCGCGCGCGAAACGCCCGGGCCGCGTCCCGTTGCGCAAGGCAATGCCGAAGATCTGTTTCCGGATTTCAAAAAGGACGACCAGTTCGAAATCCCGGCCTTTCTGCGCAGACAGACGAATTGACCGCCCTTCGACAGGCTCAGGATGAGGAGTCAAACCTCATGATGAGCCTGTCGAACCACGTATCTTTGTGGTGAATGACGAGACGCACCCTCCATCGGGAAGTTGCTTGCGACGGAGTCGCGTTGCACGCAGGGTGCCACGTCCGGGCGAGTCTATTGCCCGCAGCGGCTGGTGCCGGAATTGTCTTTCGCCGCGACGACATGGGCGGAGCGGAAATCCCAGCGCTTTACGATCGCGTCGGCGAGACGCGCCTGGGCACGGTCATCAGCGAAAAAGGCGTGAGCGTTGCCGTCGTCGAGCACCTGATGGCGGCGATCGCGGGGACCGGCGTCGACGATGTCTTAATCGCACTCGACGGCCCCGAACCACCGATTCTCGACGGCGATGCGCTTTCCTGGCTGGCGGTTCTGGAACGAGCGGGCGTGCGCGAACAACCGGGAACGCAAAACGCGATCAGGATCGCAAAACGGATCGATGTGGCCGAAGGCAATGCGAGTGCCGCACTGATGCCGGCAGATGCGCTCGAACTCGATTTCGAGATCTCGTTTCTCTCGGCCACGATCGGCGTCCAGTCCCTTTGCTGGAAATTCTCGGGCGAAGCGTTTCGCCGTGACATCGCTCCCGCGCGCACCTTCGGATTCGTGGATGACCTGGACGCGCTACGCGCGGGCGGACTTGGACGCGGCGCGTCCCTCGCCAACACGCTCGCCATCGACGGGGACCGCGTCGTGAATTCGGAGCTTCGGCGCTTCCCGGACGAGTTTGTCCGCCACAAGATACTCGATGCCCTGGGGGATCTTGCGCTTGCGGGCTCGCGGATCGTGGGCCGCTTCGAAGGCCGCCGCTCCGGCCACACGCTCAACAACGCATTGCTGCGCAAGCTGTTTGCCGATCCGTCGAATTTCGAATTGCTGGAAATGCCCTAGATCAGGGGCACAATTCGAGCTCTTCCGGTGCGAAGAAGGGGCCAAGCCCGGTGGCACTGGACCGTGCCCTTTCGGCAATGGCATAAGGGGATTGGGTGCATCCGCCTCATCCCGGAGACGAACGAAAAGATGGAAGTGAACGAGAAGCCGACGCCGCACGTGGGCGGCAGGGCGGCCGGCCGGCTTGCGCGAGGCTTGCTTGCCGCCGCGACCGGGGCCTTTCTCCTCGCCGGCTGCTCCTGGCTCGGCCTTGACAGTTCGAGCGACGATAAGGACGCCGACTATGTCGAACGCCCTGTCGAGCAGATTTACAATGACGCCTGGCGGCAGATCAACGGCAAGGATTGGCAAGCCGCCGCCAAACAATTCGACGAGGTGGAGCGGCAGCATCCCTATTCGGTATGGGCGCGCCGCGCGATGCTGTTGAGCGCCTTCTGCTACTATCAGGCAAACAAATATACCGACGCGATCAATGCCGCAGACCAATATATCGAGCTGCACCCGGGCAGTCGCGAAGTCGCCTATGCGTTCTATCTCAAAGCGATGTCGCTCTACGAGCAGATTACCGACACCGGACGCGACCAGACAGACACAGAGCAGGCGTTGACGGCGCTCCAGGATGTCGTGCAGCGGTTTCCCGACACCGAATATGCCCGTGATGCGAGCCTCAAGGTCGATCTGACGCTCGATCATCTGGCCGGGAAGGAGATGGAAGTCGGACGCTACTATCTCACCCGTCGCGAATATATCGGCGCGATCAACCGATTCCGGGTCGTCGTCGAACGCTATCCGCGAACCTCGCAGATCGCCGAAGCGCTCGAACGCCTGACCGAAGCGTATTATTCGCTGGGCGTCTATGACGAGGCAAAGACGGCGGCCGCCGTGCTTGGCGCGAACTATCCCGGCAGCCCGTGGTATCAGGACGCCTACGATCTGCTGATCACGCACAACATGAAGCCGGAGCTGCACAAGGGCTCCTGGATCGAGCGCGCCTTCGAGAGCCCGCTGTGAAGTGCCCGGCGCCCGGGCGCCTCTGATTTGCCCATGGCCTGACGGGGCGCTGTTATGCTCGCGACGCTGAAAATCCGCGATCTTGTGCTCATCGAAGATGTCGCGATGGATTTCTCCGATGGCCTGAATGTGCTGACCGGCGAGACGGGCGCGGGCAAATCCATTCTCCTTGATGCGCTGGGGCTCGCTGCGGGAGCGCGAGCGGGGACGCGCTCGAATGTCCGCAGCGGTACCGCTCAAGGTTCTGCAACCGCCATCTTCGAATTGCCCGCCACGCACGACGCGCGCGCGCTGATCGCACAGAATGACCTCAGTGCGGACGGGGAAATCATTCTTCGCCGGACGATCGGCGCCGACGGGCGCACTCGCGCCTTCATGAACGACGAGCCGATCGGAGTGGCGCTGCTGAGGGAGCTGGGAAGCGGGCTCGTCGAAATCCATGGGCAGGCGGACGATCGCGGCCTCTTCGACAGCGCAACTCATCGCAGGCTGCTCGACGCGTTCGGCGGTCAGCTGGAACTGGCCGACGATGTCGCCACTCGTTACCGCACCTGCGAGCGGCTGCGCTCGGAGGCCGTCGAAATCCGACACGCGGCCGAAGCCGCATCGCGCGAGGCCGAGTTTCTTCGTCACGCCGTCGATGAATTATCCGCACTCGCGCCGCAAGAGGGCGAAGAGGCTCTGCTCGCGGCCGAGCGCGCGCTGTTGATGAACGCGGGCCGCATCGCCGAGGACATTTCGTCGGCCCTCGACTTCCTGTCCGGCGACAGAGGCGCAGAAGCTGCACTCGCAGGCGCGCTGAAGCGCTTATCGCGCCTGCACCCAGACGCGCGCGTCCGGGCAAAGGGCGCAGAAACCGCACTCGATCAATCCTTCGCATTGGCCGAAGAAGCGAGAATCGAGCTTGATGCGCTACTCTCCCAGCTGGAAGTGGATTCCGGTCTGCTGGAACGCAAGGAAGAGCGGCTGTTCGGACTGCGCGCGGCCGCGCGAAAATTCGCCGCGCCGCCCGATGGCCTGCCGCGGCTGCTCAACGAATATCAGGCAAAGCTGGAAGCGATATCGGGCGGCGATGCCGCGCTGATGCGCGCGATGGCTGCCGCTTCGGAGGCGCGCGAAGCCTATGTCGAGCGCGCGAGGGAATTGTCCACGGCACGCAAGAAATCCGCCGCCCATCTGGAGAAAACTGTGGCGCGCGAACTCGAGCCGTTGAAGCTCAGTCGGGCGCGGTTTCGGGTATCGCTCGAGGCGTTGGCGGATTCGGGGGAGAATTCGGGAAGCGCAGCAGGACTTGAACGCGTGAGCTTCGAAGTCGCGACTATCGAGGGTGCGGGATTCGGGCCGCTGGCGAAGATTGCTTCCGGCGGCGAACTCGCACGATTTTCTCTGGCTCTGAAGGTCGCATTGGCCGAAGCCAATCCACCGGCGGCCCTTGTCTTCGACGAAGTCGACCGCGGCGTTGGCGGCGCAGTTGCGGATGCGGTGGGTGTGCGACTGCAGCGCCTCGCGTGCGCAACGCAGGTGTTGCTGGTGACCCATTCGCCGCAGGTGGCAGCGCGGGCGGACCGACATTTCCGCATCACGCGCTCCCGGGAGCGCACCGAGGTTGAATTGCTGTCGGACGAAGCGCGCGTCGAAGAGATCGCTCGCATGCTGGCGGGGGCGTCCGTGACCGGCGAAGCGCGCGCCGCCGCGCGCCGCCTGATCGCCGAGGCCCGCGAACCCCACAAAAAACGAAAGCGCGCGTGATGCCAATAAGAATTTGGTCACGCGGAGACGCGCAGACGCGGAAAGAACATTCACGGGGAGGCAGTGAGGCAGTGAGATTTATGGCACGCCTGCGGCGCGCGCCCTCGTTCTCACCGTCTCACCGACTCATTGTGCACCTTCTTGTCCCGTCGGCACCCTACCGCGTCGTGCGTGGGTTGACGGTGGCTGACCGATGAAAGCGGTTGAGAAGCTCACGATGGCGGAGGCGAAGCGCGAGCTGGCGCGTCTGGCGGAAGAAATCGCGGGCCACGACCGGCACTACTTCCTGGACGATTCGCCCGCCATCTCCGATGCGGAATATGACGCGCTGCGAAGGCGCAATTCCGCCATCGAAGAGCGCTTCCCGGAGCTCGTTCGGGCCGATTCGCCGTCGCGTCGTGTCGGCGCGAGACCGTCCGAGAAATTTGCGAAAATCCTTCATCGCGTGCCAATGCTCTCTCTCGACAACGCGTTCGAGGACGCGGACGTCGTCGAATTTGCGGCGCGCGTGCGCCGCTTTCTTGGGATCAAGGACGAGCACGAGCTGGTGTTTGTCGCGGAACCCAAGATCGACGGACTGTCGGCGAGCCTGCGCTACGAGGATGGGGTTTTCGTCCAAGGCGCCACGCGCGGCGACGGCATTGAGGGCGAGGACGTCACCGCAAATCTGCGCACGCTCAGGGACGTGCCGCTCAGGCTGCACGGCAAAGCGCCCGAGATCGTCGAGGTGCGGGGCGAAGTCTACATGTTGCACGACGATTTTGCGGCGCTGAACGCGCGCCAGGCGAACGACGGCAAGCCGCTCTTCGCCAATCCGCGCAACTCCGCGGCCGGGTCGTTGCGGCAGCTCGATCCGGCCGTTACCGCGCGGCGCCCGCTGCACTTCTTCGCTTATGCGTGGGGCGAGATGAGCCGGCTTCCCGCTTCTTCACAGCACGAGATGCTCGAAGCCTTCCGCGGATGGGGTTTTCGCGTCAATCCGCTGGTCCGCCGCTGCCGCACGACGGACGAATTGCTCGAATTCTATCGGGACATCGAAACCAGACGCGCCTCGCTCGGCTATGACATCGATGGGGTGGTCTACAAGGTGGACCGGCTCGATCTTCAGGAGCGTCTCGGTTTTGTGTCCCGTTCGCCGCGCTGGGCGATCGCGCACAAATTC